>DATANW010000095.1:0-4946 GCA_036266055.1 Pyrinomonadaceae bacterium
TCCGGTCTGTTCCCGGCTCGGCAGTAAGCGGCATTAATACGCAGTTGCATTCTTCTGTTCTTCGCAGTTCTGTTCTCAGTAGTTAGAGCGATTTCTTTCAAAACTTGACGATAGTTCTAGACGCCCGAACGTTGAGGAGGTTTTGTATGTCGAAGAAGTTTGGACTGCAGGCGCTGTTGCTCCTATTGAGCATTGGTTTATTTGTCGGCGTACAGGCCCAATCAAGCACGGCCGGAAACATCACCGGCACCGTGAGAGATCCGCAGGGCGCGGCGGTCGCCAACGTCGAAGTCACGATCGTTGAGGAGAAGACCGGCGCGTCGCGCACCGCAAAGACCAACGATGATGGGTTCTATTCCGCCCCCGGTTTGCCGGCGGGCGTTTATTCCGTCAGCGCTGCGCCCCAGGGGTTCAAGAAGACTGTGGCGGCCGGTGTTCAGCTTCACGTCAGTGAGAACTTGACCATCAACCTCGATTTGCAGGTGGGCCAGGTAACTGAAATCGTTACCGTCACCAGCGATCAGGCGCCGGTCGAGTTGAGAAGCGGCGAGGTCAGCAGTCTTATTTCTGAAAAACAGGTTACGGAGTTGCCGCTCAACGGTCGCAACTACGCACAGCTTGCGCTGATGGTGCCCGGCGTTTCGCCTGTTACCCAGTCGGGCGCGGGTGGTGCGTTCGCGACGCGCGGAACCGGTCTCAACGCCGGCGTTGACATGTCGGTCAACGGCAACCAGTCAAACTCGAACCTGTGGACCGTAGACGGCGTCAACAACATGGACGTCGGTTCGAACCGCACGTTGCTCGTGTTTCCGTCAGTCGACTCGATTCAGGAGTTTCGGGTTGAGCGCAATAGCTTCAGCGCGGAGTTTGGTCAGGCGCAGGGCGCGGTCGTCAACCTGATCACTAAGGGTGGCAGCAACGACTTTCACGGCGGCTTGTTCGAGTTCTACCGGAACGACTCCTTCAACGGCAACAACTTCTTCGTCAACCGTGCGGGCGATAAGAGACCAAAACTCGATTACAACAACTACGGTGGCAACTTCAGCGGCCCAATCATCAAGAACAGAGTGTTCTTCTTCTGGTCGGAAGAGTGGCGCCGTGAAGATCGCGGCATCGTCCTTTCCGCCAACGTGCCGTCGCCGCAGGAGAAGCTCGGAGACTTCAGTGCTCCAAAGCAGTTTCTTACCGGAACGCTGCCGCATCGGCCGGGACAGGTTTGCGATCCGAACAAGACCGCGAACTACGGCCCGAATCCAGTAGACCCCGGCTGCTTCCCCGGCAACAAGATTCCGACGAACCTGCTCAGTCCGGCCGGACTTGCTTACATGAAGCTGTTCCCGGATCCGAACACATCCGGTTCGCCGAACTGGACCACTTCGACGGTTCAACCGATCAGGACGCGCCAGGATCTGATTCGCGGCGACGTGACGATCACCGACAAGATGAACTTGATGGTCCGCTACATCAACGAGACGTGGACGCATAACAACGCCAGCAATAACTTCTGGGGCGATTCTCCGTATCCGACGCTTTCGTCAGACTGGAGCCAGCCGAGCCATAGCTTCGCCGTTAAGTTGACGAACACGTTAACGTCGCGCGCCGTCAATGAATTCCAGTTCTCGATCGCGGGCAACGACATCATCATCTCGACCAGCCCTGGTTCGCAGGCCCTGGAAGATGAAATCGCGTCGAAGGTTCCGACGGTCTTCCCGCACGGCGGCGACGGCCTCGTCGGTGGCACCGTTCCGTCCCTGTTCTGGGGTGCGGGTGGCTATGCCAACATCTGGCACCAGGCGCCGTGGGCCAACCGCGAAGATCTCTACATTTGGAAAGACGATTTTTCGCTGGTCTTCGGATCGCACGATCTAAAAGTCGGCGGTCTCTTCAGTCATAACTTCAAGGACGAGCCGGGCTCTGGCGCCGGCGGCGGTAACCAGCAAGCGACGATTCAGGGATGCGGCGAGCAGACCGGTCACTGTATCGGCGACCTGCTGCTGAAAGACACGGTTCTGCTTAACTACACCGAGATCGCTAACACGGAAATCGCCGAAGGTCGCTGGCGCGATTTCGAATTCTACGTGAACGACACGTACAAGATTCATCCGCGCGTGACGTTGACGATGGGTCTGCGTTACTCGGTCTTTACGCCTGCCTGGGAAGCCGACAATCGCATCTCGAACTTCTTCCCGAATCTTTACAACGGCACTGATTTCAACACCGGATTGGTGACGGCTGAAGAAGGACTCGGTCTGGGCTTCAGCAAATCGCTGGTGAACACTTACAACAAGGGCTGGCAACCGCGCCTCGGTCTCGCGTGGGACATCTTCGGGACCGGCGAGACGGCAGTCAGGCTGGGCTTCGGCCGTTACATGAGCCGCTCGAACGTCATTGAAGACTTGCTCCGCTTGAGCGGCAATCCACCATGGACCACCACCGTCAGTGCTGGTTCGGGTTGGAACGGCGCGGGAACGACGTTGGCTAACTGTCCGACCTGCCGCAGTCTCGACACGATCAACCCGGGTCTTATCAATAACGTCGCGGGCGTCAATCCGAATGCCGGTTTCGCGGCTATCGATCCGAACTTCAGACCACCCGAGAGCTACCAGTGGAACCTGACAGTTTCGCACCAGCTCTTCAAAGACACGGTGTTTGAAGCTTCGTACATCGGCAACCACGGCCTGCACATCTGGCGCCGCAACGTGAATCGTAACGACGTTCCGGATAATCAACCCTGCCGCGGCACCGCCTGCGACGGCAGCAGCGCTTCTGCGCGACTCCAGATTGCTCGCGCGGGAATGAACGTGGCCAGCCCGGTACCCGGTGTCGGCGTTCAGAACCAGGGTCAGTTAATCGCCGACAACCGTCTGCTGCGTGGTATCGGCACCGTCAGCACTGACGAGTCGAACGGCAACTCGAGCTACCACGCGATGCAGTTGTGGATCAATCGCCGGTTCAGCGATCGACTGGCGTTCCAGGTTGCCTACACCTGGGGCCACGCGATCTCAGATGTGTCGCTCACCTCGTTTACAAATTCGACGAGCGACCCGTTCAACTTCAGCGCTGATAAAGGCGACGCCGATCTCGATCGACGTCACACGTTCGTAAGCAATGTGGTCTACGTGCTCCCATCGTTCCAACGATGGGGTAAAACGGCGAACTTCATCCTTGGCGATTGGCAGTTGAATGCCATCGGGTCTTACTTCGGCGCAACTCCGATCGATATCATTACCGGCGTCAACACCATCGGTACTGCCTCGGCTGTTGGACAGCGTCCGAACTACACCGGAGCCCCGCTATACTTGCATACGAACGACGCAAGGCAGCACCTTAACCCGGCCGCGTTTGCAACACCTGCCCCGGGTCAATTGGGCACTTTGGGTAAAGGCTCAGTGCGCGGGACGCCGATCACAAACATCGACTTCTCCTTCGCGAAGAACTGGAGATTCAAGGAACGCTACAACATCCAGTTCCGTACGGAGTTCTTCAACATCCTGAACCATACGAACTTCGTCGGGTTTGATACCGACCTGAGAAACGGAAGCTTCGGGTTGTTGACCACCTCCCAGGCGCCGCGCGAGATGCAACTCGGTATCAAGTTTAACTTCTGATATACTCCCCGCAGGCTTACCAAGGACGAAGGGCTGATCGATTTTTTCAGCTCTTCGTCCAAGGTTTTTTGTTGAGTCGCAATTTTCCGGATCAGTAAACGATGTACCTTCGACTGGCCTGCCTGCCTTTCCTGCTATTCTCTGTCTTCTTTCAGGTTCCAGGCGATCTGTTTCGACGACACTACGAAGCAGCCGGCAGGTATCACAGCACCGGTGACTATGCGCGCGCCGAGGCGGAATTCAGGGCGATTCTCGGCCTCGCGTATGAACGGTTGGGCAAGGTCTACTCCGCGCAGGGCAACTATACAGCGTCGGTTGGACCGTTTGAATCAGCCGCCGCGATCACTCCCAACGAGCTCGATGGAATCGTCGAACTTTCGATCGCGTATTTCCGCACCCGGCAATATCAGAAATCAATCGACTTGCTACAACGTGCGCTAACCACGAACGCGCAGTACGCGCCCGCCCATCACATGCTCGGCAAGTCGTTCTTCATGTTGAGCCAGTTTGATAAGGCCACTGCCGAGCTCGAAACGACGCTGAAGCTTGCGCCCAACGATTACGATGCTGAGTACACGTTGGGGCTGGCTTACCTGAAGCAGCGACAGGTGCCCCAGGCCAAACAACTCTACCAACGAATGATTGCGCGGCTCGGCAACCGGCCGCAGCTTCGCATCCTCATTGGTCGGGCCTATCGCGAAACCGGTTTTCTTCCCGAGTCGATCGAGGAGTTCAACGCCGCGCTCGCGATCGATCCCAAGTTCCCGCGCGTCCACTACTATCTCGGTCTGACCTATTTATATAAGGACGGCGCGACGCGGATCGCCGACGCGATGAAAGAGTTTGAGATCGAGTTGGCGGCAAATCCGGAAGAGTACTTCGCCAACTTCTACCTCGGTGTTCTCTATATCATCGATCGAAAGTGGGAGCCGGCGATCGTCCTGCTCGAAAAGGCCGTGAGCAAACAACCCAATAATCCGGATCCTTATTTCCACCTGGGACAGGCGTACCAGGGCGCGGGCAAACACCAGCAGGCCGTCGACGTGTTGCAGAAGAGCATCGACCTGACGCCGTCGTTGGCCCACAACGATTACCAGGTAACGACCGCGCATTATCGGCTGGGCCAGTCGTTGATCAAGATCGGGCGCACGGCGGAGGGGCAAAAGGAGTTGCAGACGTCGGCTGACTTGAAGTCGAAAGGCTTCAAGATGGACGAGAAGAAAGTCGGCGCGTTTCTGAGCGGCAATCCGACTCCGGATGGAAAGACCGAATTGGTGAAAGCTGAAGGCGTCGTTGCCGAGCCGCTCGAGCTCGACCCGCAGACGATCGAAAAGCTGA
>DATANW010000096.1:0-3562 GCA_036266055.1 Pyrinomonadaceae bacterium
AACCACTCGTGCATCCGTTTGTAGTAATCCGTGTCTTTGTAGACCAGGTTCCGATCTTCGATACCGATCGGCGTCATCGCGATCGCGATGTTCACCAACTCATAAACTTCGGGTATCTCGACGATCATCTTCCCGCGGTAAGTCTGCTGGTACTTCTGATCGAAAACAGCAGCGGGCGTGTACTTCACGCCGATGATCTGCGTGTAGCAGAGGTCGTCGCCTCGTTGGATGATGAATTCGTACTTCTTCCCGAGTTCAACCCAGAAACTGATCGACTCGAGATCGGTGATGAAGGTTACGCGGTGCGGTTTGCCGTCTTTGAGCTGGGCTTCGTAAACGTCGGGCTTCATCTCGGGGACGAGTCGCCAGATGTTGGCCCGGTACTGCTCACCGTCGTGGATACTGACTATCGAACTCGTGGATTTAATGACTGGCAGTTTGTCCTGGGCATTCGCGGAAACTGCACAAACCGCCAAAATAATCGCTATTACTAATTTCATGTGCCTCGCTGACCGAAAACACGCTCGAAGCGGGTTTCCCATTCCGAGATCAAGACACCGGAGACCCATTAGATATGGCACCGAAGATTTGGATGTGGGAGGTGCCTATGATGCCTAAAGATCCCACTCCCGCACAAGGGGATTCAGAGCCAGAACGACGTTGATCAGGTTTACTTGCGGGCGCATAATCAGTCAGAATCAGCGGCCGAATAAGCTAAAGCCAGGGGGGACGCATGGACAAGCAAAGGTTGCAGCAGATCGAGGAGTACATTCTCGGCTTCTTTCAACGACGACAACAGACGCGAGTCCTCGCAAAAGACCTGTTCGACAGCACGATGGAGTATGCGAACGCGGACCTGGTGAGGGCGCTCGAAGACCTCGAAAAGAAACACCGGCTGCTCGTGCGTTACACTCACGAAGGCAACGACTACGTTTCGCTTACACCTGACGGTGCGATCTATATCGGCATCGAGCCGTCGGACATTCGAAACGAACCGCCGGCCTTGCCGCATCCACCAAAGAGTGCGACGAAGAACGTTTGATTAGTTCTGCGCGATGCGATTACGAACGTATTCAAGACTGACATGCTCGGTCGTCATGGTCCTGCTTGCGTGCGTCGTGAGCGTGTTGGGACAACCGGCGGAGCCGGCAGTTCAGACCAGGAACAATCACACTGGGAACATCTCTGAGCTACGTGATAAGCAGCGGGCATTGCTCATCGTTTTCAAGTCGCGCGTCGTCGACGTGGACAATCCCGAGCGTGCCATCATCGACGACGTGCTCAAGGCTGATCCACAACCGAAAGGCCGATACCGTTTTGTCTACAACGAGCTTGCTCATAAACTCAACAAGTACATCAACAAGTACAAGAGCCTGAGCTCGGCAAGAGATTTGGCTGACGCTGAATACGTGATTTACTTCAACGTCGTCGAGTTTCGACGCATCCTCAACACGATCTATCCGTACGGGGAGCTATTCGTCATCGTGAAAGGCTCGCCCAGGGAGTCGAAGCCACCGCGCATCGTTTGGCGCGCAAGGAAAATGATGATCGGCACCGACGCCGTCGATGAGCTCGTCAAGGCCCTCAAAGCACTCCGCGGCGAGGGCAGCTAGAATTCTTCCAGCGGTTTTTGCAACAGATCTACAGTCCTGTCGTGTAAACATCCGGTTTTGAGTGAGTCTGTAACCTTTTGCCGAGCAGATTCACTAACGTTAGAGAGGAACCACCACCGATGCTGCGTTGCTTGCTGCTCATCTTCGCCCTGACTTCTGTCCTCGCGGCCCAACAGAATACGGGAAGCCTCAAAGGCACCGTGACGGACCCGATGGGAAGTCTCGTCATCGATGCCAAGGTCACCATTAAAAACGCGCGCGGCGTGATTACCAGCGCGAATTCCAACTCATCGGGGGTCTACGAGTTCAAGCGGGTAGAACCCGGCACTTACGAACTGCACATCAGCGCTCCGGGCTTCAATGTATTCGAGGAGAAGACGGTTGAGATCAACGCGCGTGAGACCACCACACTCAACGCGCAACTCACGGTTGCCTTCGAAGAGCAACAAGTCACTGTCGACGACAGAAACATCAGCACCGACTCCGACAATAACGCCAGCGCGATCGTCCTGCGCGGCAAGGAACTCGAAGCACTGCCAAACGATCCGCAGGCGCTCGCCGTGGCGCTTCAAGCGCTGGCTGGCCCAAGCGATCCTGAAAACCCGTCACAGATCAAAGTCGACGGCTTCTCCAACGGCCAGATACCGCCGAAAGAAGCCATCCGCGAAGTGCGCATCAACAACAACCCGTTTTCCGCGGAGAACGAGTTTCCGGGTTTCAGCGGCATCGAGATCTTCACGCAGCCGGGCGCCGACAAGTGGCACGGCAGTTTCAGTTATGACTTCACCGACGAAGCGCTCAACTCGCGCAATCCGTTTACGAGTGTTCGCGCGCCGTATCAACAACGCGGCTACGGCGGCAGTCTGAGTGGTCCAATAATTCCGAAACGCGCATCGTTCTCGGCTTACTTCGGACGATACGTCAGCGATGCTAATTCCGTAGTGAATGCAACCACACTCGATCCGGTAACGCTGAAGCCAGTGGTCATCAACGACACGTTCATCACGCCCGACACGAACAGCTATGGAAACGCGCGCTTTGACTTCAAGGTCAACAAGAAGCACACGCTGGTCGGAAGGTTCAACTACAGTCAAGGCAGTCAGGACTTGCAAGGCATCGGCGGTTTTGCGCTACCTTCGCGCGCGTACAGCGGCAAGCGCACAAACTTCATCGTGCAGATAACGGAAACCGCGCTGCTCAACGAGAAGACTGTTAACGAAACGCGCTTCCAGTACGTTCGCAACCGCTTCAATCAAGAGGCCGTGCTCGATGCTTTTGCACTGAACGTGAACGACTCGTTTTTCGGCGGCGGCGCACAGGTGGGCGCAGCGTCGAACGCGCAAAACCGCATGGAGCTGCAGAACTTCACATCGTGGACGCACGGTAATCATTTTCTGAAGGCAGGCGTGCGACTCAGACACGCCGACATCCTCAGCATCTCTCCCGGAAACTTCGGCGGCACCTACACGTTTGCCGGCGGACTCGGTCCGGCGCTCGATGCGAACGATCAAATTATCCCCGGACAGCCGCTGGTCCAGGTCAGCAGTCTGGAGCGTTATCGCCGCACGCTGGCATTCTCACGCGCCGGCCTGAGCGGCCCGGCGATTCGACTGCTCGGCGGCGGCCCGACACAGTTTTCAATTGCGGGCGGCAATCCCGAAGCCGACGTGAAACAAACCGACGTCTCGTTCTATCTTCAGGATGAATGGAAACTGCGGCCGAACTTCACGCTCTCACCGGGACTGCGTTACGAAAACCAGACCAACATCGACAGCGACTTCAACTTTGCGCCACGCATAGCCTTTGCCTGGTCGCCAGTGTTCGGCGGCGGCAAGAAGACTCCCCCGCCCGCGAAACCCGCCGCTACGGCTGGTCCAACGGCACCCGCGGGAACTGCGGCGACTGCGGCGCCTGCTCCAGCTCCGGCGGCTGCGCCTGCTGGTCCACCA
>DATANW010000097.1:0-7063 GCA_036266055.1 Pyrinomonadaceae bacterium
TTCCGAGTGCCGGGTCGGGGATATGTCTGCAGGATCCGTACAAAGGCGCGAACCACGGCCTCGTGGTAGCGATGAACAACATCATCATCGGCGGCAGGGAAGACCGGATCTATCGTTTCCTGAGTAACGGCTTCTTCCTCAACGGACTCAAGGGCTGTCAGATTCGCAACAACTACGTCTATCGCACCGGACAGAACGCGATCCAGGCATACGCGATCGAAGGCTGCTTGATCGAAGACAACGATTTTGAGTCGACTGGCGGTGGCGGCAACGCAACCGTGTCAACCGAAGGCGCGGTGAACAATATCTTCCGTCGCAACAACTACCGAGATCGTCCCGGCCTGACGATAAACACGCAGGCTGGTTTCCTCGAGGTCTGCGGCAGAGGCAATACTTACGAAAAAAATCTCGTCAACGGTCGCGACGTACCGGCTGTGGCCACGCAGCCATGTAGCGCAAAGTGAAGAATCCGTGTAATTTGTCCGCAATATCTCGGAAGTCCCAGGAGTTTTTCATGGCGAATCGGAAAATCATTACCGGCATATTAATGCTTTCAGTCGTTCTTACGACCGCGCTTGGTCAGGATCCGCGGCCGGCTGCCGATGATGACGTTATTCGCATTACTACCGACCTGGTGCAGACCGGCGTCGTTGTTGTCGACAAGCAGGGTAAGTTCGTTGATGGACTGAAACCGGAAGAGTTCGTGCTCAAGATCGATGGGAAGCAGGTTACGCCGTCGTTCTTCGAACGCGTCACTTCCGGGACGGTGCGTGAGCAAAAGCTGGAGGGATCGGTGGCCAAGGGCGCCGCAGCGCCGCCCGCCTCGACAGGCGCGTCGTATCGCGGTCGCACGATCATCTTCTTTATCGACGATCTGCACCTGAGCGCGGACAGCGTTCAGCGCACGCGAAAAGCAGTGCTCGACTTCGTCGACAACGACATGTCGCTCGAAGATCAGGTCGCGATCGTGACGCCGAGCGGTCAGATCGGTTTTCTGCAAAAACTCACGGATCTGAAACCGGTCGCTCGTGCCGCGCTGGCTCGTTTAACTCACAAGCCGTACACGGTGCGTGACCTCGAACAAATTCCGATGACTGAATACCAGGCGCTGCGAATCTCGCAAGGCGATTCGTCCGCCGCGGATTACTTCGCCAATGAACTCGTGAAGGCGAATAACGTCAGAGTTCCCGGCGGTCTCGGTCCGCCGAACGGTGGTCCAGTAGGAGCAGTAAAAGATACTGACCAACGCAGAACGTCGGGCATGACAGCCGAGACCGCGAAACGCGTAGTGGGCGATCGCGCAAACCTGCTCATGCGGCAAAGTGAAGCTGTTACGTCCGGCACGCTGACGTCGCTCGAGAGCCTGATGCGTTCCGTGAGCACGATGTCTGGTCGCAAGCTCGTCTTTCTGATTTCTGACGGGTTCTTTCTGAACGATCGCAGCACGGGTTACGGCAACAGGGTCAATCGCATCACTGACGCCGCAGTGCGTGGCAATTTAGTGATCTACTCGGTCGATGCGCGCGGCCTGGTCGGTCTCACCGACGTGAGCAGCAACCGCCATGATGCGGGTGGCCAACTGTCGCGAACAAACGTCGGTGAATTACAGGCTTCGCAAGATGGGATGAATGCACTGGCTGTCGACAGCGGTGGCAAGGCGTTCTTCAACCGCGGCTCGTTGAACGATGCGATCAAGGACGCGCTCCAGGAAACCGCAAACTATTATCTCCTCGCCTGGCGTCCGAGCAGCGAAGACCAGAAATCACCAAACTTCAAACGCGTCGAGGTCAGCATTCCGAGCCGTCCGGACTTGTCAGTGCGCATGCCGCGCGGCTTCTTTTTGAGTGAACCAAGACCGGAAGAAAAAGCGACCGAGGCGGGCAAGGCCGCAACGGAAACCGCTGCGACTCCGGCCCCCGCTGCAAAGGACGTCGGGAGCGCGTTGATGTCGGCGCTCGCCGCCCCTTCGGCGCGTACCGGTCTGCCGACGAAATTGTTTGTCAGTTTTGTCGACGTGCCCGGATCAGGACCGGTATTAACAGCGGCCACGCAAGTGGCTACCGAAGGTCTCGGTTATGGCGCCGACAGGAAACAGCCGGCGGCGATCGATCTTGCGGGCGTGGTTCTCAACGATCAGGGCAAACAGGCAGGCAGCTTCAAGACGAGGCTCAATGTCAATCCGCTGGCGTCGACCGCGGCGATTAAAGATCCTTCGGTTATCTACAGCCACAAGCTTCCTCTCAAACCCGGGATCTATCAGGTCCGTGTCGCAGGGCGTGATGACAAGACCGGCAACATCGGCAGCTCCGCGCAGTGGATCGAGATTCCCGATTTGAGTTCGAAGAAGTTGACGTTGAGCACGTTGTTGCTCGCCGGACACATCTCGAATTCCGTTCAGGATCAAAAAGGCGAGCAGGTGCAGTTCAGCGTCGACCGTCGCTTCGCGCGTGAGTCGACATTGTCGTTCTTTACGATCGTTTACAATGCCGCCGCGACGCCGGCGCCAAAACTCGACGCGCAAATTGAGATCCTGCGCGGCGGGCAGCATGTCATCGCCAGTCCTTTGCTGCCGGTTGCAGTCGAAGCGAATTCTGACCTGACGCGAATTCCATACGGCGCAAACGTCGGGCTCAAATCGCTTGCGCCCGGGCGGTACGTGCTGAAAGTCACCGTGACGGATCGCAACGCGAATGCGAACGCGGTGAACCAGATCATTTTCGACGTGGAGTAATTTTAGTTTAGCGAAGTTTTAAAATTTGATTTGTGGTTCTGTTTCCTCGCGAGGGCTTTAACGTCCGATGACAGATGGAGAAATCCCTCCCGACCCATACGAGGCACTCTTCGAATGGTTGGGGCCAACACGAGATGAAGGCGAGAAGAAGTACCGGGAAATTGAGAATCGCCTCTTCAGACTCCTCCTGAAAAAAGGCTGTACTGATCCCGAGGACTGCGTCGCCGAGGCGATAGACCGCGTAATACTCAAGGCGCCGCAGCTCAAGGATACCTACGTCGGCAACCCGCTGTGGTACTTCATACGCTTCGCGATTAATGTCCACAAAGAACATCTGCATCGGAAAGAGGTTCCATTCGAGACGGTACCAGACGCGGTAATCCAACCCGAAGTCGATCTGGCGGGAGAGTGCTTGCGGGAATGCCTTTCGCATTTGGCCGACGATCAACGTAACCTCGTCCTCGACTACCATGTAGACATCAAAAAGGCGAAGATCGACCTGCACCGTAGCATGGCCGAAGAACTTGGTCTGACCACGAACGCGCTCCGGCTTCGAGTTCACCGTCTCAGAAGTGCGCTGGAAAAGTGCGTATTAGCATGTCTGAACGGAGCCGCGAAATAAAGTGGCGGTGAAACATCATTACCAGTGGACGATCTGTTCTCCCCAGGAGGTTTGCCGTTAGCACTGACGATAAAAACCGTTTAAAGCAGTACCTCTTAGGCGATCTTTCAGAAACTGACGAGGTTGAAGTTGAACGTCGGCTGTTCTCGGATGAATCGTACTTCGACGAGCTTGAATTGGCTGAGAACGAGTTAATCGACGAGTACGCCCGGAACACAATCACGGCGGACGAGCGGAAGAAGCTCGAGCAGCGGCTCCTGCGCAGCAAAGAGCAGCGACAGAAGTTGGCCTTTGCCATGGCACTCGATGCTGAGGTTGAAGAAAGAGCGAAAGTCGTTCCGCTGGTTGCTCCAAAACCGAAGCCGAAGTCGCCCGTCTGGTTCAATCCTCAACTCAAGATAGCCGCCGGCGTCATTATCGCAGTGGGTCTTGGGATAGCTTTGTGGTTACTCCTTCAGAAATCCGATGTCGAGAAGGGAATGATCGCGCTGAACCAGGCGCAGGGTAGCGAGCGATTGATTCAGTCGCGAATCTCGCAACTCAACTATGCCGAATTGAGAACCGTTCGCGGAAACGAGACGCCGCAACTTAAAGACACTCAGGCGCGTGACTACAGCGAGCGGCTGTTTCGCGACTCCATCGATCAGAAGCAAAATGCTGAGTCGTATCACGCGCTGGGACGTCTGTATCTCGCCGAACGAAGTTTCGATAAGGCGCGGGAACAGTTCCAGAAAGCTTTGGCAAAGGATCAGAACGATCCTCAGTTGCAAAGCGACATGGGCGCGGCGTTGCTGGAGTTGGCCGGACAGTCAGCGGACGAGGCCCAGAAAGCTCAATACCTCGGTGAAGCCGCGCAATATCTCGATCGAGCGCTTCAGTTAAACCCCTCGTTACCGGAAGCTCTCTTCAATCGCGCTTTGGTCTATCAACGACTGCACCTCCCGCAAGCGAAAGACGTGTGGCGGAAGTACCTGGAAATAGATTCGACGTCGCCGTGGGCGAAAGAAGCCGAGCGCAATCTTAAAGAGCTGGAAACGCAGAATCAGAAAGCACAAGCAAGACGAACTGATCTCCACGATTCGTTTCTCGCAGCCTACCGCGCCAGAGATCCCGACGCTGCGTGGATGGCTTTGAAGCAGAGTCGGTCCCGCGCCGGTAACTTCATCCTCGAAAAACTTCTCGATCAATATCTCTCGTTCAAAATTGCAGGGCAGCAAAAAGAGGCGGCGGAAGTCGCTGACGAGCTCTCGTTTGCGGCGGACATAGAGAGCCGGCGTGTAAGTGATTTATACACGTCGGATCTGCTCGCTTTTTATCGACAGGCAGGCAATGAAGAGTATCCGGAACTGGCACGCGCCCGGCAGCTGGTTAGTTCAGCGAGGGAGCAATACGACCAGTCAGAGTTTGGGCCGTCGATTACTCTGCTCAACGAAGCGCGAACGATCTTCATGCGTCTGGGTGATGAGCCGGAGGCCTTCTTTGCCGAAAACTGGATCGGCTACAACGAACTGCGTTCGCCGAATCCTGGTAGCCGGCACCGATTTGAGCAGCTCGTGCAGACATATTCGACCCGCTCGTATCAAACTCTCCTGGCCCAATCGATGCACGCGCTTTCCGACGTGCTCTCGCAGAAAAACGAGTACTCGAAGGTATTGGACCAGGCTGGGCGGGCGCTCGCGAAAGCCGAGCAGATTGAAGACGACGAGACGCGACTGCGATGCCTGCAACAGTTTCTTTCGATGAATTTGCAACTCGGCAACTACCAGGATGCCATGAGTTATGGATCCAAGGGACTGGCCGTTGCTCCCGAGTTCGCAACGGAGCCAAAACTGATCTGGACGTTTTACCAGGAAATGGCGAAGGCCTTCAGCTGGCTCAATCTCTCCGCGGTGGCGGTCGAGTTTCAACAGGAAGCTTTGCGTCTGGCCAATGTTGCGCAATGGCCGTTCATTATCACGCGCTCCTACACCCAACTCGGCATCATTCACGAACAACGAAAGGAATTTGCGCCTGCCATTCAAGCGGGACTGCGTGCAATTGAAGAGGGTCAGAAGATAAAGGACCAGAAGAGCCGGTTCAGCGCGATCTCGCACGCGCATCTGCGTCTCGCGCACATCTATCGCGAAGCCGGCGATCCGGCGAATGCGCTCTCGCATTACGACCGGGCGCTCGCGATGTTCGATCAACTCGGACTCGGAACGTTCCGCTACGAAGCTCACAAGGGCAAGTTTGTCACCTACGTCACTGTCGGTGATGCGAGTGCGGCCCAAAGGGAATTGGACACGGCGCTCGATCTGTTTGAGGAGTTTCGCGCAAAGATTCACGAAGAGCGAAACCGCAATGCCTTCTTCGACGCCGGGCAGGATATCTACGATCTCGCGATCGACTTCGCTCTCTCCAGACTCAACGACAAAGAGAAAGCTTTCAACTATGCGGAAGACTCCCGCGCGCGGGCGCTGCTCGATCTGATCCACACCGCTCCGCAACTCGTCGACAAGGGCCATGGACCAGACATTCAGCTGGCGCCCGGCGTCGATCCGGAAGCGTTTGCATTGGTGCGCGATTCGATTCCGGGTGGCGTGACCGTCGTCGAGTACGCCATGCTCGAGGACAAGTTAATCATCTGGGTTGCCGCGCGCGGCAAGTTGGAAGTCGAAGTAAAACTCGTGACTGCCGCTGACTTGAGCCGCGAGATCGTTTCCTACGCAACAAACCTGGCCCACAACGGCGACGCAACCGCAGCGAATGACGCCGCTGTTAATCTTTATCGTACGTTGATCGAGCCGGTTGAGAAGTTCTTCGGCGCCGGAGATGAGCTGTGCATCGTGCCTGACAAGGCACTTTCGAGTTTGCCGTTTGCCGCTCTGCGATCTCCGCGCACGAACAAGTTTTTGATGGAAAGTCATTGCGTTCTCGTGTCGCCGAGTATCAACGTCTTTCTGGAGTGCACGCGCGAGGCAGCGAGAAAAGAACGAGAGGGCGCGGAGTCGATCTTGAGTGTGGGCAATCCCGATTTTTCGCGCCGGAGTTTTCCGAACCTGGCGGATCTGCCGAGTGCGGCTCGCGAAGCGGAAGAAGTTGCGGCGAGTTACAAATCAGAACCGCTGCTCGGTTCGAAGGCGAATGAGACGCAGGTCAGGGCACGCTTGCCGCAGGCAGACGTCATTCACTTCGCGGCCCATTACGTCGTCAACCCGCAATCTCCTATGATTTCGGCGTTGTTGCTGTCGCAGGCAGGATCGCGAGCCGGTGCGTCCCACGAGGACGATGGACTCTTGCAGGCGTACGAGATCTACGCGATGAAATTGCGTCGCACTCGATTGGCGGTGCTCTCGGCGTGTGAGACGGGCTTGGAGCGATCGTATCAAGGCGAAGGAGCGATCGGGATTGCACGTTCTTTTCTTTCGGCCCAGGTTCCGATTGTTGTGGCGAGCTTGTGGCCCGTCGATTCGGATGCGACGGCGCCGCTGATGATCAAATTTCACGAGTACCGCAGCACGCACGGATTATCGTCTGCGGAAGCATTGCGCCGCGCCCAGCGTGACATGCTCTCCGCCGCCGATGATCGTCTTCACCAACCTTACGCGTGGGCCGGCTTTGTGGTCTACGGCGGCCACGCGAGCTTTTAGAGAGGAGACAACATCATGAGCAACTTTCCACCGGCGACATCACTTCCTACCACAGAGCCTCAAATCATTCTCGCTTTTCAC
>DATANW010000098.1:0-4000 GCA_036266055.1 Pyrinomonadaceae bacterium
CACTTCTTGACGCGCGCCCAGCCGGTTTGCAGGTCCCATTTTAAATGTCTGCACAAAAGAATTGGACGGTTCTCGTAGCGATACGCGTACGGGTTGTTGAGCGTTGCGGCCACTGTCACTGACTCGAAGTGTTTGCGCGCCTCGTTTTCTTCTTCACCCATCAAGATCATCATCTCGCCGGTGTAATTACGCGGGCCCCAAAGAAAGTAGTTCTGATGGCCGCTGATCGCTTTTGGCAAACCGTACTGCGGACCAAAGAAATCGACCGCCGCCGCCTGACCGTAGTTCGTCCCGTAGATCGCGGTGCGCTGTTGCTCTTCCGGCGTCAGCGAGTGATAGACGCGCGCGACTTCGGCGACGAGTCCGGGCCAGGGGAATTCGTCAGCGTAATACTGCGGCAATGTTTCGCCGACAAAGCTTCGCTCTGTTTTGGGGACGTCGAATGGCAGGTGCGACTGGTAGCGGAGGAAAGTTTCGATCGGCAAGACGGGCAGCACGAGCGGCAGGAGCGGTACGACGCCGAGCAGCAACCAAACGAAACAGGCGGCTTTCACGACCACGCTTCTTCTTCGAATCGGCGATCTGCTAAGCAATCGCTCCGTAGCGACTGCGCCTGCCGCCAGCACTATCACGTACGCGGGGGCTGAGTAGTAATCCTTTCCGTGTGTGATCGCAAAAAATGAGATGGCTATCAGAAACGTCCAGCCAAACGCGCGGTACGTTTTCGCCTCGCGAGAAAAGAAGTAAAACAGCAAGCCGCCAAACCAGAATGGAAAACTCGCCGGGTTCATCATTAGCACTTGTTGCAGCAGGTACGCGCCTGGTGATAGGACCACGTCTTTTCCGGTCGCGCGAATGTTTCGCATCAACTCGAGAAACGGCCAGTGATGTTGGATGTTCCAGATGAGGTTCGGCAGGAAGATTAGAAACGCGAGCGTGCCGCCGACGAGAATCCAAGGCGTGAATAGAATCTTGCGTTGACGCGTGAGTAGAACACCTGCGAGCAAGGCTGAGGCAAAGGTGATGACCGAGTACTTCGTTTCGAGTCCGACACCGGCGATCAACCCAAACACGACCCAGAGTCTCGTATTCCCCGTGTTGATAATTTTTAGAACCGTGAACGCAAGCCCACCCCAGAGCAGCGGCTCGAACGCATTCATCGCAAACTGATGATCGATGACCCACCACACACCGGGCGTTGCTGCCAACGCCGCCGCCAGTGCGGCGCCAAAGCGGCCGGCGCCCAGCTCGCGAGCAAACGCGCCAGTTAAGACAATCCGCGCCGCACCGGCGAGTGCAGGCCAGAGCAGTAGAGCCGGCAGCGACGTTCCAATCGTATTTCGATTGATCCAACCGAGGACCGCAATCAACGGCGGTTGATCGACGTATCCAAACGCGAGATGTTCGGAGCAGGCGAGGTAGTAGAGAGCATCGCGAAAGTAACCATATCGCGTCGACGTCGCGATGTGCAGGATGAAATAGAGCAGCGCGATCGCATAAACCGCCTTGCGCCAGCTCACCATACCAACATCCAGCGCGGCGGATTGTCTCTCAAAATGCAACCACCCAGGTAGACTTCGCCGCGCGCCTCGGCAGCTTCGTCTTCAGAGCGCGGCGTTCCCATGATGAGTGGAACGAGACGAGGTGAGCCGGGATAGTTGCTAACCGACACGTCGATCGGCAGAAAAGCCGCGATCAGAAACGCAACAAGAATCAACCTCATCCAGCGCGTCTTTCCGGTCCAAAGGAATAAAACATAACTCAGGATGAGTGCAAGCAGCAGAAAACGAGCCGTGGCCCGGTACGAGGTCAATAAGACCGCGTAACAACAGAGGAACAGCAGCGGAGCAATCAGGAACTTGAAGAGTCTGGTCTGAGTGAAAGGCATATCGGGCCGTGCGGTTCCAGTGACAAGTAACCACAGTTCATTCCATATCCAACAACCTCTTTCCGTGTATCACGGTCGCGATCGTTACAGTCTCGTTGTCCACCCGATAGATAATTCGATAACTGTAGGCGAACCACTCGCGTATGCTCTCGTCGTCGAGCTCCGGAACCATGCGCCCGGAAAAAGGAAAAGGTGAGAGTTTCCGCGTGGTGCTAAGAAATTGTTTGGACAACTGCTGCGGCATAAGCAGTAGAATCCGCGGCTATGTATTGCGCAATCGCCTCGAGGTCTTCAACTGCTCGCGGCGACCATGCTACTCGGTAAGCCATCTGCCGAATCGCTTCTCAACTTCCTCCTGAGAAATCGCACCCGACTCAGCCGCCTCCAGACCGTTTCGAACTTTCTCGATTACATAAAGATGATACTGAATGTCCTCGATCGAACAGTCGTCCGGCAGCTTACTTAATAGCGATTGAACTTCTTCCTTCGCGGTACTCATGGCATGAATCTACCACAATTAAAGGGAGCATCGAAGGAGGACCGTTCCGCTTCTTACATGTTCCAGGTAAATTACACGAAATTTGGTTTATTCTAGCGGACGTGATGATTCAGTTTGTGCAGCATTGCATTAACCCGGAGTGTCGGGCGGTGTTTGAGGTCGACGAGTGGGTGTATGTGTGCGCGCGGTGCGGGGAACTGCTCGAGATTGAGAGGGTGAGTGGGAGCGCTTTCGAGGCGACGGAGTTAAGGCGGGTGTGGACCGAGAGGCGCGCGTCGAGTGACGAGCGCGATCGTAGTGGAGTGTGGCGGTTTCGGGAGTTTTTGCCGTTCGACGATGAGGTCGAAGTTATTTCACTCGGCGAGGGGAATACGCAGCTTTATGACGCGCCGCGATGTGCCGACTATTGCGGTCTACAAAGATTGCGACTAAAGCATCAGGGAAACAACCCAACCGGATCTTTTAAAGATACAGGCATGACGGTCGCCGTGACGCAGGCGAAGAAACTCGGTATGCGGCGCGTGGTCTGCGCGAGCACGGGAAACACGGCCGCGAGTTTGGCGGCGTACGCGGCGCGCGCGGGAATGGAATGCATGATCATGGCGCCGGCCGGTCAGGTTAGTGCGGCGAAGCTGGCCCAGGCGCTCGATTACGGCGCGAAGGTGCAGGAGATCGAGGGCAACTTCGACACCTGCATGCGCGCGATTCGCGAACTTGTACATGACGGCTCGGCGTACCTCGTCAACTCGATCAATCCGTTTCGCATAGAAGGTCAGAAAACGGTCGCTTTCGAACTTGCAGAACAACTCGATTGGCGCATGCCGGATCATCTCGTCGTGCCCGGCGGCAATCTCGGAAACAGTTCGGCTTTTGGAAAAGGACTGCGCGAGTTGTTAGCGGCGGAGCTGATCGATCGACAGCCGCAGATCACGGTGGTCCAAGCCGCGGGCGCCGCGCCGTTCGCGCGTTTCTACGACGAACACGGATCGGATCTGGTGAACGAAGAACAGCCGCAGACACTGGCTTCTGCCATAAAGATCGGCGCGCCGGTGTCGTGGAAGAAAGCGTGGAGCGCTGTGCGCGAGAGCAGCGGACGCGTGATCACCGTCAGCGAGCAGGAGATCGCCGACGCGAAAGCGATGATCGGACGCGACGGCATCGGTTGCGAACCCGCGTCGGCGACGACTGTGGCCGGCATTCGAAAGCTTGTTAATGAAGATGTAATCAAGAACGACGAATCTGTCGTCGCGGTGCTAACGGGCCACTTATTAAAGGACACGGATTACGTCATCAAGTATCACGAGGGCAGACTTGTTGCTCCGGACGGCACAAAGATTAAGAAATAGATGACTGCGAACTCTTTTGAAGTTTGTTTACCGGCGTCGACGTCAAATCTTGGACCAGGCTTTGACTGCTTTGGTCTGGCGTTGAAGCTGTATCTCACCGTGCGCTGCTCAGTCGCGCCGAAAGCAAAGGACGCGTGTCGTGTTCGCACGACCGGCGCGAAGGAGAACGCTGCGCTGCCGCGGACCGCTACGAACCTGATCTATCGCGCGATGTCGTTTGCTGCGCGGCGACAGGAAACCGAACTGCCGCCCGTCGACATGATCGTT
>DATANW010000099.1:0-8375 GCA_036266055.1 Pyrinomonadaceae bacterium
AGGTGCTGTGAATTGGGCCTTAAATGATTGTTAACCGGCTTTGAAGGTCAAAAAACGCGTGAGGACCGTGAATTAACATCGATGTAACAAGGCCGTAACACGAGAAAACTACGATGGCCTCTCTTCAAAAAAGACCTCGGCGTATCCCAGAGAATTCTTGAACCATGGCCATTTCGAACGAACTCAGCAGTGAGATAGCCGCCGCAATTTTGGCTGAAAAGAAAACGCCGCAAGAACTGAATCAGCTCAAAGAAGTCATCCTGCGCGTGCACACAGCACTGCAAAAGATGTCGGAAGAGGCACGCACCCAGCGCTTCAAAACCCACGCGCGATCCGCGGCAAACACGAAACACGAAGCTTAACGGACGAGGGCGCGCACCGAGGCTGATTGATCTTTAGGCATGCCGCCGACGATCGCCGCATCCCACGTGAGCCAGTAGCGCTTTGTTTTGTTTGAGGCGATATCGCGTTGTTCGAAAGGAAGTCGAACAAAGCGGCTGAGGAAGTTGGGATCGGTTTTGAGTGGTGAGGCTTTGAAGAAGTAACTCGCTCGCACGGGCAGGCCGACTTCTTTACGCATCGAGTTGATATGGACCTCACACTCGCCGAGATCTTCTTCACTCTCGCTGTCGACGGTGTCGCTGACCACGTGGTCCAACTCGTGCAGCAAACCCCAACCGACGTGAAAAGACGCACGCGCCTCTTTGTCGCCGACGATCTGTTCGAAGTCAGTGAAGTCGATGAGGATCACGTAAGCCGGCGGTTGCGACGAGTTCTCGTTGTTCCACTTGCCGGGCACGACGCGGCAAAAAGCGACGTCAGAGCGAGAGCTCGCATCTTCAAGAACGATCACTTTGTCACCTGAGATGGCGCGGCTGAGCAAAGCCTGCGCGCCGCTGGAACCTTGACGTGTTTCGGAGCTGTCGATCGTTAACCGGCCGTCGTCGGCAAACGCTAGTTTGGTCCAACCTGTGATCTTCCGGAGTTCGGTAGTTAACTTATTTCGGTGCGCAACCGGTACGTCGTCGCGAATGAACACCTGGCCGACAGACTTAGCGGCTGCTGACGGAGCGACACTAAGCACAAGAAGAACGATTGCGAGGATCGATCCGACCGCGGTCGGTAGAGATAGGTACCTGATGGTGTTGGGTCGCATCGGCTAACTGCTCCCATGAAAATCACCGGCGTAGTCTTTTGGTCGTGCGTCGGTTCAGGTGTTCGAAGGCGCCATAGGGGCGGCGCGTTGGGCCTGATGTTACCAAAATGTTAACGGAGTGAGTATGGAAAAGTTTTATTTCATAGCGCGTCTGAACTTCATTTGACCACGAACTGAATTACGACTGTCGCAATCGCATCGTGCGTGGTCCTGGATTCGTGTAAGATGCGGGCCGTCGATTTATCAGGGCTTCATCAATCATCAGAATTGGAGGCTAAGTCAATGGCGACACATTTCGTGCTTCAGGCTAGTGGCGCAATGTTTGAAACGATTTCGCCGAAAGGTTGGACCTTCTGTTTCGGTGTGTTTGTTTGTGATAACGAGGGAACGCCGGTCGAAGGATTGAAGAAAGGAAACTTCTCTGTCTGGCAACTGACGAGCGTGGGCGAACCGACCCTCAGCATGGTGACGGAGCTGGGCGCTGAGATTCCGTCTTCAAAAATGGTCGGAATCTATCGTCTGCAAACGAAGCTTGCACTCGCGCTCGAGGCCCCGCACCCACAGGAGTTTGTGTTTGCCATTCGCGCGAGTTTCACCGCGAAGAGAGGCGCCCCAACCATTCAGGGCTTCACGACTGTGCCGATCACGTATCTAGGCGACTCTCATTAGCCTGAAGCCGCAGGTCAAGTCATACAATCACGGTGTTTCGATCTCATCTCTAAACTGCCGGGCACTGACGTAGAGCGGATCGCCTGGAAAAGTCGTGATGATGTGGTTTAACTCGCGAAGCGCTTCCTGGGATTGCTTGAGTTCGTAATGGATCAGCGCCTTTGCGAACCTGTCTTGAGCATTGTCAAAAATACTCAGCGCCTGTTCGAAGAGCGGAAGTGCCTGTAACGCGTTGTTCTTCTCCTGCTGATTAGCGAGGATTCCACTAACGACACCCCAGGCAAGATTACTTGAACGCATCTCGCTCTTACGCATGGAGCCGACAGTCGTAGCCCTCGCTCTTGCCTGAGCGCTGTAGATTGAAGCCTCGTACGCTCTGGCCTCCAGGCTGTCTGGGAATTGGGCCTTAAAGGCGTATGCCTGTTTTGAGAAGATCCTGATCTTCCACTGCAAGCGGTTTTGAATATTGGCCCGAGAGGCGAGATCGCCGCTTGTCGCAAGCAGATCGTCAATTTCCTGGAGTGTCTGCTGAATAATCTTTGATTCCACTTCGAAATCGCCTGACGTCGCCGTGCGAATGACCGCTGCGAGGGAGGCATCGTCACGAAGCTGAGGAATGCAGTGAAGCGGGATCCAGCCTGACTCGCCTTCCCGTTGTGCCATCGTCGAAGGGCTCACCTGGCCCGACAATAACCAAACCTTTAACTCGTCCAACGAGTAGGGACCAAGCTGTGAACCGTTTTGGTGAAGACTGACTTTCATAGTCGTGACCTTGCGCGTTTGCTCAACGTTCGAACTTCTTTAGATTGTGGTATCCATGTCCGTAGGGACACTGGGTTTCGGACAACAACCCTCCTTTCAGGCATTCCCAGTGATAAAAAGCATCACATGTCTTGCAGTAATAACGTGGATAAGCCAGATGCTTTCCGCATCCGTAACAGTTTTTAGTTTCTGACATCATCAGACTCCTTTCGTTAATGCGGGCGTGAATCACGGCGTCACGACTGTGGGGATAAAAGGAAATAACTGATAACGATCTAAAGGGAAGGACTGCAACCTGGTGAGTATGCGAGGACGCAGAGGCTCATGTGAGTTCAGGCCTTCTTAATTCGCGCGACAATAATCCTGGCGCTGCGAAAAGTCAATGCCAGGTCATTTCTCATCGACGATTACTTTGCCACGTGGCATCGGCGGCGGCTGCGATCTCCGCCATCGTTCGTTTAGTTAACGCTGATTCGTCGTCGCGTTTCTGCGAGACAGCGCGGGTGTTGTGGTCTGTCTTGATCAGGTACCACTTGTCGCGGCTGTCTTTACCGTCAGGGACGAAGCGCTGCAACGTCCATTCGCCTTTCAGCTTCGCGCCGTTCAGGTAAACTCGCAGCAATCCCTTGTAGTAGTTGCCTTCGATCAAGTCGTACGTGCCAATGTCCCAGACCATCACGGTGCCGCCGCCATACTGCCCTTTCGGAATGATGCCTTCGAAGTCGAGATACTCGATCGGATGGTCTTCAGTCGGCATTGCCAGACGGCGTTCGTCTTTATTGAATGGTGGCCCTTTCGGCACTGACCACGACTTCAGCACGTCGTGCATCTCGAGTCGGAAGTCATAATGCAAATGACTCGCGGCGTGCTTTTGAATCACGAAGCTGCGGCGGCTGCCCTGGCGACTGCGACCGCGCGCGCCGGGCTTAGGCTCCGCCGTCTTCTTGAAGTCTCGTTTTGCTTCGTAGGTATCGAGAACCGGAGCGCGCTTCGATGAGCGCGAGCGTTGTTCGAAGTAACGCCGCACCTCGGCGGGCAACTTTTGCACTTTCGTAAGAACGGGCTTGAACAAGTCGCCGGTCGTTTCGAGACGTTCGAGCGTTTCTTCAGGCGTGAAGAACAGCGACTCGGTGTCTTTGCTCTCAAGCGCGTCCGACAGCTCATCCCAACGCACGGGTACAGAAACGTAAGGACGGTAAGTTTTCGCGCGCAGCGAGTAGACGCCCACCGTAGTTTTGTAATCCGTATTCTGACTCCAGTCGATGAAGACCTTCTTCGTGCGCAAGCGTTTCGGCATCTCGGCGACGATCAGTTTCGGCTCTCGTTGGGCCAACAGTTGCGCGATGCCTCGGGCGAGTGGTTGCGTCTGGGCGTACGTGACGGCGGAATTCAGCGGCACGTAAACCTGCAATCCCTTCGATCCCGAAACTTTCACGTACGATTCGAAGCCGAGCTCCTGAAGCACGTCGCGCAACATCAACGCGACGCGCGCACAAACCAGCAAGTCAGATCCTTCGCCGGGATCGCAGTCGAAGACGATCGAAGTCGGACGGTCCAGTCGCCGCGCTCGATGCAGGAACGGATGTATTTCGAGCGTGTCGAGGTTTGCGACCCAAACAAGCGTTGGCAGATCGTTGATGAGGAGGTAACGAATGTCAGGGCCCGGTGTTTCCCGACGTGGCACTGCGACAGTTTTTACCCACGAGGGCGTGAACGCCGGAGCGTCTTTTTCATAGAAAGCTTCGCCGAATACTCCTTCAGGAAAACGCTTCAGCGTAACGGGTCGATCTTTGAGGTGCGGTAGCAGGTATTTGGAGACGCTGATGTAGTAATCGATGACGCGCGCCTTGGTGAACTTCGTCCCTGGATAAAGAATTTTTTCGAGGTTCGAAACGGGGATGCGCCGGCCTCCGACGGTTAACTGTTTTGTCTGTCGTGCCATAACAGTTCATCCAACACACGTTGCAGCAGGAACCGCGTAGCGCTTCGTTACATTCTTCGTTTCCCCATCATTGCCAAGCGAAAATTGGGCCGCTAAGTTGCGCAAATGAGCGCAGTCGGGTTTGCACCTTCGTCGACCGAAGATCCGGAGCTGGAACGCCTGCGAGAAGTGTGTGAGCGACTGAATTTCGCGATTCGCAGCATCAAGGAAGCGCAAGCGAGTCTGAGCAAGTTGAACTTAGGCCAAACACGCGAACGCCTCAACAACGCGCAGTGGCAAGCGAGAGAAGCGAAGAAAGTGCTGGCTGCGATCGGTGCCGCAAAAACCAGGACCACGACTACGACTAAGCAGCGACAAACGCGCTAGTAGGACCATTCCCTAAACAGAATCAGTGACAACTAGTGTTCATTCTGGCTATTCCGGTACAATGCTCACCGGCGATGGAGTTCGCCATATAACCACCCTGAAGGGTTGATGACTCCTGATCATTTCGGCGCGACGTGCGCGAAGTGGTTGGGAGTTTTGGTTTTTGGAGAAGAAATTGATGAGCAAACTGATGCTGATTGGCGTGGCCGGTTTTATCGGCACACTGAGCAGGTACTGGATGTCGGGTGTAATCGCAAGACGTTATGGTGAGACATTTCCGACGGGTACACTGGTGGTAAACCTGGTCGGCTGTTTTCTTGTAGGTCTTCTCTTCTACCTTCTGGAGGAGCGGTTCCTCGTGAATCAAACGGTGCGGGCCGTAGTTTTGATCGGGTTCCTGGGTGGATTCACGACATTCTCGTCGTTCGGATTACAGACCTTTACCTTGCTGCAGGATCGTGAATTTGCTTTCGCCATTCTGAATCTCACGGCCTCGAATATCGTCGGTTTGCTACTGGTTTGGGCGGGATACAGTTTAGCGAGAATTCTATGAGGAGAAGTGATGCACATACCTGAGGACGGATATCTCTTACGTATCTTTGTTGGGGAAAGCGACCGGCGCGGGCACCACCCGCTTTACGAAGCGATTGTTCTGAAAGCCAGGGAGACGGGACTAGCAGGCGCCACGGTTGTGCGTGGTGTGATGGGCTTCGGAAAGCATAGCGTGCTTCATACAACGAAGATTCTTCGACTCTCTGAAGATCTGCCAATGGTAGTGGAAATCGTAGATACCCTGGAAAAGATTGAGCAATTCTTGCCGGTGTTGGACGAAATGGTCAGCGACGGATTTGTAACGCTCGAAAGGATCCGAGTCATTCATTACAAAGCATGATTGTTAGCTTAATCTTCACGACGTCAATGATTACTGCGTAAACTGGCCTCAACTAAGCTTTCCGGTCAGAACTATGACAGACAAAGAATCTCCTTTTGCCTGCGACATGACGGCTATCGCGCCTGAGCAACGCGACGCACACCTTGCAACAATTAAGAGGCTCTTTCTACTCGTGCAAGGCCAACGCGAGGTGGTCTTAGAACTTAACTCTCCAGCCACTCTCTGTTTTCTCGAACACCAGCGTGCCTTCCACGTTTCCTGCTTGTCCTGTGGTTTGACATTTTATGATCATGTCGGGAATGTCCACTAAGCCGGGACGCAAACATTCAAGCTCCGCTTTGTATTCCATTTTGTAGGTGCGATCACCTTCCACTCCGTTTGTCTTTGTGAAGCTCTTGACTCTATACATTTTATTCTCTGCGCCTTTATCTTCCATAAACTTCCTTCCTTGTGATTCTGAAGGACTGGACGAGCAGGCGGCGGCAAATAAGAAAACAACGACTACGGAGAACCGTTTCATCGGGGTGAGCCTCCTATTGTGAAGGTTGGAAGAACGCGAGGAACAAGCGGCTTATATCACAAGGTGAGGTGGTTTAGAATAGTCGACATAGTTGATGCGGACACCGAACTCCGTAACCCAAATCAGTTTCCAGCCTTCCTCCCAAGCCGTTTTGGTTGTGGCGCTTTTAGATCGGTGCTAGTCTGTTGAGCATGAGACGGTTCGTTTTACATGTCAGCCTACTAGTGCTCACCTTTGCAATCGGCACCTATGCAAACATCTTGGTCAATCGGGCGGCGCATCGCTTGATACCAGACGTTGATCCTCAGCCCGTAACTCGTTGTGTCCTACATGCAAGCCTTAATGTGCCACACTCGCAATTCGTCCGGTAGTGTCCTATCTGAAAATCAAATTTATTTTCGCCACGGCAATTTTGATCCGGAACCGACACAGGTACCGTAACAATGCGGTGTTAGATAGCCAGAATTCTCTGAGGCATTATTAACGAAGATTTAACGCGCGTCACAGCACGACGTAACGTCTAACCTCCATCATCCAGCCAAATGAAATTGCTGGAAGAAAGGAGGTTAGGCTATGAACTTCAAGTCTGACGAGAACAACGAAAACGCATTTCCCGTCGAGTGCACCTGGTGTGGCGCGAAGATTCGCGACGACGGCGAGGAAGATACTTCCGGCGTGTGTCTACAATGCTTCTACCAGATTCTCAGCAATCATCTGTGCGCGCAGAAACGGAGCGCGTACGGTGAGTTCGTGAGCGATCGCTAACGGTGAGCGATCGCGAACCGCCGCAAGGCGAGGCGTAGAAGCCGCCGGCGAAATTCAGTCGTCCAACTCTTTCGGCGTAACAAACAACTCCAGCCGTCCCATCTCCTCTTCCGACACTTCACTCCAACTCGCCACATCAAACTCAATCTTCGCCAACGCGCACGTCGTCATGTGACGATGGTCGCCCGTCAGATAACTCAACAGGTTTTCAAATCCCGGATTGTGGCCGACCATGATCGCCGTGTTCGACGAATCCGGAATCGCCTGCACCACCGCGAGCAGCGTCTGCACGTCAGCTTCGTAAATACGCTCTTCGAACTGCGGCTTAACCTTCAATCCAGCGCTTTCTAGCACCAGTTCCGTCGTTTCGCGCGCGCGCACCGCAGGCGAACTGATCACGAGCGGCGACTTCAGTTTTTCTTCGGCCAGGACCTCGCCTATTTGTTCGGCCGCGCGGCGTCCACGACCCTTCAGCGGACGGTCAAAGTCGCGCAGAGTGTGGTCTTTCCAGCTTGATTTGGCATGTCGTAAGAGGTACAAAGTTCGCATAGAGCCCCATGTTATGCAGTTAGCGTTTACATTCGTGTAACACGAATAACCTAGTCTCGTGCGCCGATGATCTCATACGGACAACATCAATTCCCCGGCAAACTCTTCGTCGTCGAAGGCACCGACGGCAGCGGCAAATCCACGCAACTCGCGCTGCTGCACCAGTGGCTCAAGGCTGAAGGGTATCCCGTGTTCTTCTCCGAATGGAACTCCTCGCCGCTCGTTAAGGATACGACAAAACGCGCGAAGAAACGTCACCTGTTCACGCCGGCGACGTTCTCGCTGCTGCACGCGACTGATTTTGCCGATCGCACTGAGCGCGACATCATTCCGCCGTTGAAAGCCGGCGCGATCGTGCTCGCCGATCGTTACATCTACACGGCGTTTGCCCGTGACGTCGTGCGCGGCTGCGATCGCGGTTGGGTGCGCGACGTCTATTCGTTCGCAGTGAAACCGACGGTGGCGTTCTTTTTCCGCGCGCCACTCGACGTCGCGATCGATCGAATCGTTTCCGGTAGACCAACCCTCAAATATTACGAAACCGGTATGGACCTCGGTTGGGCCGACGATCCGGAAGACAGCTTCAAGATCTTTCAGGGTCGCATTCTCGAAGAGTACGATCGGATGGTTTCAGAGTTTGGGTTGACGGTGATCGACGCAAGCCGTTCGATCGAAAGACAGCAACGCGAGATGCGCATGTTGATTAGTCCACATCTCAGGAAGAGGCGGTCAAGGTCCCATTAACGAGAACCAT
>DATANW010000100.1:0-4645 GCA_036266055.1 Pyrinomonadaceae bacterium
CCAACGGAGACGGCGGTGACGGCCGGTATCATGTCATCATCCTCAGTCGTCTTAGTGCCGTAAGCCCGCTTGCGGCGCAGCCGGAATCCGCGTTCGGCTTCGGCCTGAGGGTGACGGCGAGTGTTGGAGGCAAGCAGCTTCAATATCCAACGGTGAATGTCAATGCGACCCAGCCCGTAACTGTAAATACTCCACCGCCGGAAAACTGGGGTTACATCGGAGGCTTCATCTGCACCGAGTTTGGCGGGGTGGATATAAAGACCCAGGGCACGAAGGCCGGCATCAACACACACACAACCTGCGACGTTACACCGTCATTCAAGGAATACCGCGCGCAATTAACCACACCCGGGATTGAAAACTTCCTGGTTTTCCAAGTCGACCAACCGAACGTTAGTGAGGTCCAATTCACCACGTGGGGTACCCGCGTGACCCCCGGAAACAAGGAAACACAAACCGAGTTGGTCCATGTTAGCGCGGAAGGTTCCGAAGCCCATTCTGAACTCGCATTGGGAGATGAGGACTTCGTCATTGTACATCACCTTGATCTTGCAAATCCCGGGCTGCCTTCGTACAACGTCGACTTTCAATTCACACTTACGCTGTATGCCGTGTATATCGACGGGCATCTGTTTTCTGCTCCGAGCCAACAGGTTGTGACGATTGATCTCGTGAAAGCAACTGAAATGACAACGGTGGATTGAAAGTCGTCGGATCAAGATGAGTGATACGCAACATACCGGTGTTACCGGCGGCAAGTTCTCGGTCACGAAAAGCGGACAGTCTGCTTATCACATTCCGATTAAGGTGCCGCCTGGCACTGCCAGGATGCAGCCGTCGATCGCCCTCTCTTACGTTGGGAACGAACGCAACGGACTCTTTGGCATAGGCTTCACTTTGAGCGGACTGCCGTCGATTGAACGCACAGGTCAAACGATGGCACAGGATCAAAAATGGACCGCTGTAAATTACTCCACAGACGACCGCTTTACTCTGGCTGGTGAGCGTCTTATCGCTGTGCAGGGTAGCGATGGCGCTGACGGTACGGAGTACCGCACCGAGCGTGAGTCGTGGGCCAAAGTCATCTCTCACGGAAACGTGGGAGGCGGGCCTGAGTGGTTTGAAGTGACCACCCGAAGTGGCAGGAAGTTGATCTTCGGCGACGATCCTTCAGCTCGCGTGCCGGCGTTGAATGGAAATGCGATCCGCACCTGGGCGCTGAATCGTGTCACCGATCTGAATGGCAACTTCTATACGGTTACCTATCAACTCGACGAGGCCAACGGAACTCACCGGCCGGTAACGATCGAATACACCGGTAACGCCACAACGAGTCCCGTCTTAGCGTCGAACCGGCGAGTTGTTTTCTCTTACGAAGGGCGCCCTGATCCCGTCCGCAGATATTGCGGCGGCCATTCGTACACGCAAACAATGCGTGTGAAGTCGATTTCCACGTATCTCGACGATCAGCTTATTCGTACTTATCAGTTGGGTTACAGGGAGTCGGCAGTAACGGCCCGCAGCGAACTGGTCACGATTGTCGAATCGGATGGGAAAGGCGTTGCACTTCCAACCGTGACGTTCACGCGTCCGGTCGAAACAACCTCCTGGTGGGAAGCAGCCGCACAACTACCCGCCGTATCTGATCCGACCGGCGGCAACCAGTACATGGCGCTGAACGGCGATCTCACAGGCAATGGTCGCACCGACCTGGTGCTGGTGTGGGCGGCAGGCAACGAGGGAACAATCTCGTATGCAGCCTTCCTGGCCCAGGAGGACGGGACCTTCGCTCCGCCGGTTGTTGGTTCCGCGCCGTACCCGCTATCTGATCTTGGACCAGCTCCCGTTGACATCAAGGGAAACGGCCGCACCGATCTAATCACGTTCTACAACTGGAAGGACAAACAAGGTAACCAGGGTCTGGCGTACTCGACTTTCATCTGGGAGAACAACGACTTCACCGTGTCCGATCCTGTCTTCCTGAATATCGATGAAGGTGCGTCAAACGCCGTTCCGCAAATTGTGCCGGTTGACGTGAACGGTGATGGAAAAAGCGAACTCTTTATTCCCGTACAAAGCGAGAAAGGGACGATGTCCTACTACCTCCTCATTTCTGATGGCCAGACCTTCACACCGCAGAAACGTGTTGACACAACAATCCCGATGGACGCGGTGTACGCGTCAATGCTGATGGCGGCAAACATCACGGGGACGCACCTGCAGGACATCGTTTACGGCTACAACGGTGAGGTGATGGAGATCTACACGCTGTTCTCCAATGGCTCAGGATTTGAGCCACCTCAGGAACCGCTCAAACTTGCGTACGGCGGCGGTGACAATGACCTCTTGATTCCAATCGATACGACGGGCGATGGTCGGACTGACTTCGCATTTGTTTGGAGAGACGGAGACCGTACTCAACTCACTGTGCTGGTCAGCGACGGAACGAAGATCGTTGAGCCCGTCCCCGCCCTGCTCCCGCTCGATCTCGGCGACGTTATTCCATCGTTATCGGCAGTTGATCTTACCGGCGATGGCCGAACGGATTTGCTGTTGTACTCGCTGGATGGTGTTGGAAACTCGGTCGTCACGCCGTTGCTCAGTCGCAATGGCTCGTTCGTTGTTCAGCCGTCGATAGCAACCAACCTCGACGTCCAGCCCTGGGCCATCACCACGCCCGATGTCAAAGGAGTCGGCAGGAACGATCTTCTGATCACCGCTCCCGCCGGAGAAAACCTGCAGTTCAACGTTTTTCGATCGGCAGCGTCTAACCTGGGTTTGGTAAAGAGCATTAGCAATGGTATCGGCGGTGAGATCGCGATCACGTACCTGCCGGCGACCGACTCGAGAGTGTATTCAGAGTCGCAGACGGGCAAGGTTGGTCTGGCAGGGCGTAGCGCGGCAACAAGTATGGCGCCGGTGCAAACGGCAAAGAGTGGGCCGATGGCGCCCAGCTTAGTGCGGAACGTTATCGAAGTGCCGTTGAACCTGGTCTGGAGAGTGGAACGATCCGACGGGCTGGGCCAGACATATATTAAAGAGTCGCACTACGAAGACGGTCTCGTGTCACTGGAAGGTCGCGGTTGGCTCGGTTTCGCAAAAACGACCGTGACGGACCTCGACACATCGTCAACGATCGAAACCACCTTTTACCAGGATTTCCCGCGTTGCAGCCAGGTCCGCAGTGCTTCCAGGGGTTGGGCAGGAAAGACGCAGGCGCTACGGACTCGCAGCTACGACTACGAAGTGAAAACACCGACGAGTCCTCGCGTGTTCGTCACCCAGCTTCATCAAAAGGTGACTACAGTAAACCCGGATTTCCTTGGTGAGTCGTCGTCTCAAAGTTTGATTCACGGATACGATGATTTCGGAAACCGCCTGACTACTACTTACTCCAGCCCTCAGGCGGGACCGTCCGCTGATTTGTTCCTTGTCCGCACGTTCGACAACGACACCACGAACTGGTGCCTGGGGCTGATGCGATCTGCGGTTGTGTCCGCGGATCCTGATGGGAAACAAGTTCTGCGTAGAAGGGACTACACCTACTATCCAGCGACGAAGCAGCTCGAAACCAGCAGCCACTGGAGTTCGACCGATCCCGACGATAGTCCGAGTACCACACTTTCGTACGACGATTTCGGGAACGTCGAGTCAGTCGCGTCCAGCAGCGGGGCACTTACTACCCTGTCGTTCAAGCCGGACACGTCCTACACCTACCCGCACACGCGAACTCGAAAGGCGTCAGACGGCACAGATCTCGTGGAGACCTTCGAGTATGACCTGCGCTTTGGGATCTGGACCACCCATCAGGATCCGAACGGCAACGTGCGCAAGCGGACCCTCGACGACTTGGGTCGTGTGAAAGACGTGTTAGTCCCCGGGCCCGCGGGAGAAGTCGTATTTCGGCACATCGACCGGCAGTTGCAACCCAAGGCAGGTTACGTCACGACCACATCGCAACTCAGAGAGTGGGACGGAACTATTCATCAAGTCACCACCAGATACTTCGACGGACTCGCTCGACGGTATTCAACGATGCGGCAGGCTGATGGTGGACCACCAGCATTCCCGCGCGTCGTACAGTCGCAGCTTGACAGCCGTGGGAGATCGAAAACTCGCTCGCTGCCGTTCCAGGCTGGAGGGCCTGTACTGTGGAATCAGACGACCTTCGATCCGCTCGGCCGCGTCATCGAGCGAAGGCGCCCGATTAATAACAGTGAAAATTCGCTGACCAACATCTGGTACCTGGGATTGAATCGGATCACGGTAAGAGGTCAGCATTCTCCCGATGCGGTCGCCACGATCGAACGCCGCTGCTTCTACAACGGAAAAGCCAAAGTAGTTGAACGAATCGATGGCCTCGGTCAACTTAGTACATTCGACTTCGATCCGCTGGGCCGCCTAAAAGCCGCCACGCCGCCTGCCGGAACAGCGCAGAGCATCAAGTACGACACGGTGAACACGCCATTCTTGATCGAAGGATCTGATTTTGGTCAGGTGAAGAATGAAGTCCACTTTGCCAAGCGTCGCAGGACCATGACGTATGCAAACGGCCAAAGTGTTGAATTGACATTCGACTACCTTAATCGCCCGGTGCAGATTTCCCTCTCAGACGGCTCGATCTACGTCATCGGCTACGACGTTG
>DATANW010000101.1:0-11594 GCA_036266055.1 Pyrinomonadaceae bacterium
GAACCGCAATCTCGACGCGGTCGTCAACGATGGTGTTTTTCGTTCCGACTTGCTTTATCGCATCAACGGTTTTCAGATCAGTCTCGCGCCGTTGCGCGAACGGCCGGAAGACATTGAACCGTTGACTCGTTATCTGCTGAAACTGATCGCGGGTACGCATCCGCCGGAACTCACTGAAGACGCGTCCGCTGCATTGAGGACGTACAGCTGGCCGGGCAATGTGCGGCAGTTGAAAAACTGTTTGGAACGCGCGGTGATTCTTTCGAACAATGGACGAATCACGCTGGCCGAGTTGCCGCCGGAAGTCACGCGACCCGTCGTTGCGCCGATTGTCTCGACCGTCGCGTCGCCGGCTACGGGAAATGAATTACCGGCGACGATGGTGGCCGCCTCGTCAACACCGGGATCGCTTCGTGAAGTCGAACGCCAACAGATCCTCGCCGCGCTCGAACAAACGGGCTGGCACCGCGGCAAGACTGCCGAGATCCTCGGCATCTCACCTTCCACACTTTACCGTCGTTTGCGCGATTACGATTTAGAACGCAGGCGATAAATCACCACCTAGCGCTATTGTGAGTCCAGCGGGAAAAGAGATTTCATAAATTCTCTTTTACATTGACCTCGCGGATACGCTACCGCAGCTTACGAGTGAATCTTCAGCTTCTTGCGATCGATTTTTCCGCGATCGTTCTTCGGCAGGGATGAGACGAATTCTATCCAGCGGGGATATTTGTAAACGGCGATCCGATTTTTCACGAACTGTTTGATCTGCTCGACGAGTTCGGTATTTTCCTCGTACGTCTCTCGCAACACAATAAATGCCTTCGGCTTCACCAGCCCATCGGCTTCATGGCCCACGACCGCGCACTCGAGCACCGCTTCATGCTGCAACAGACAGTTCTCGATCTCTGCGGGCGCAACGAACACGCCTGAAACTTTCAACATGTCATCGGTGCGTCCGTGATACCAGTAGTAACCGTTTTCGTCGACGTGAAACTGGTCCCCACTGGTGCACCAATCGCCGGCAAACGTCTCTTTCGATTTCTCGTGCGCGTTCCAGTAGCAGAGCGCCGCGGAGTCGCCTTTGATTCGCAGCGTTCCCATCTCGCCAACGGGCACCTCGTTGTCGTCCGCGTCGACGATGCGCGCTTCGTAACCTTCGACGATGCGGCCGAGACTACCGGGTTTGATATCGCCCGGCCGGTTGGTGATGTAGATATGAAACATCTCGGCCGAACCGATGCCGTCGCAGATGTCGACTCCGTACTCGTTGTTCCAACGCTCGAAAAGCTCGATCGGCAATGCTTCACCGGCCGAATAACAGAAACGCAAACTCGCGAGATCGTCGCGTGAAGCGCCCGGGACGTTCAGCATCGAATTGATCATCGTCGGCACAGTTGTGAGGATCGTCGGGCGATAGCGCTTGATCACTTCAAACATCTTTTCCGCGGTCGAGCGTTCAGAGAAGAGCGCCGTCGCGCCGCCGACAGCGAACGGAAACAGCAGGTTTGTTCCGGTGGCATAGCCGAAAAAGAGCTTGGGAACAGAGACCGTCAGATCGCCGGCGTTGACGCCCATCGTGCGCTTGGCAAAGACCTCAGTGTTATATGGCAGATCGTGTTGCAGATGGACCGCGCCTTTGGGATGGCCCGTCGACCCGGAAGTGAAAAGCCAAATGGCGATGTCGTCACGACGCGTGTCTGCGGGAGTGCATTCTGCCGGCGCGGCCTGGACGTGTTTGTCGAAATTGCCTTCGTCGCCGACAACTAAGATATTTTTCAGGTATCGCGCGTTGCGAGTGGCCTCACTGAATACGGATGACACGGATTGATGAATCACCGCGATGCGAGCGCGGGTGTAGTCGAGGTAGTACTCATAGTCCGCGGCAGGCAGTAGCGGGTTCACCATCGTGATCACCGCACCGATACGCGCTGCTCCAAACCACGTCCAAACAAACTCCGGACAGTCCGGCAGCACCATCAGCACGCGGTCTTCCATGTCTAAACCGAGATCGCGTAACGCATTTCCTGTTTGGTTTGACAGCCGCACGGCGTCGCCGTAGGTCCACGACTGGTCCTCGTAATACAAGCAGACCTGGTTCTCCCGGCCTTCCTCGACGTTGTGATAGAGGAAGTAGTCGGCCATGTTGAACCGCTCTGGGAACGTAACCGTCACGCTCAGGTCTTTTTCAGTTTCCCCTGAAACACGCTGTCTAAAAACTTCGCCAGCATCTCTTCGTCTTCGCTGCTGCCGGAGTTGAACCGGAGCGCGAAACCGATCTCCGATGCCTGGTTTACGACTTCAGCCCAAAAGTGAACCGCATCCAGTTCCGGGAGTTGAATCTCGAGCCAGACGAGTTCCTTGATCTCAACTTTACCGCCGCTCAACACGAAGCAACCGTTGCGGCTGATGTCGGTAACGGTCGCACTTTCGCGCGAGAGCACGCCTTCCCAACGTGCCGGAAGGTTCACTCTTGCGCGCGGCGCGGATCGCCTTTCGTTTTGCATTCGGTGCTAAAAACCACGGATTTAGTGTGCAAACGGGCACCCACTCTGGCCGTGGTTGACGTCGAGATAGGTGCGTGCTTCCCAGAGCTCGGGATAGAACTTTTTGTCGAGCGTAGTCTTGAGATAGCCGATGCCTTCCGAGCCGCCGGTGCCGCGTTTGGCGCCGACCATGCGCTCCACCATCTTGATGTGATGCGAGCGCCAGAGCGAGAAGTACTCGTCGTGGTCCATCAGTGCTTCGGCAAGCTGAAACTCCTCGTAACGTTCCTCGAAGTGCGTGAGGATCTCCAGCCCCGCGCGCGCACGTTGACTGACGTCAAACCCGCGGCGTTCGAGTGCTTTGTAAAAGACGTCGGCAAGTGACGGTTGGGCCAATCGTGCTGCCAGACGCTCGCGGGCAAACGGATCCTCGGCAAACTCGCGAAGGATCCGCTCGTCTTTCAAACCGGAAGAGAACTCGATCTCGCGAAACTGCATCGACTGAAAGCCGCTCGCCGGGTTTAGTTGATCGCGAAACGCCAGAAAGTTGATCGGCGTCATGCTTTCGAGGATGTGAATCTGGTCTAACAGCAGTTTTTCGATATCGACCACGCGCTTCAGTGCGCGAGTCGCGGCGGGCAGCCGGTCCTGGTCCATGAGCGAGATAGCGGCGTCGATCTCGTGCAGGATCTGTTTGAACCAGAGCTCGTAAGCCTGGTGCACGGTGATGAACAGAAGCTCGTCGTGATGCGCCGGATCGGAAAGACAATCCTGCAAGTTGATGAGGTCCTGTACGCGAAGATACTTGTTGTAGGAAAGGGGGGGATTTTGTCCGTACTCGTTTGCCATTAAAACGCTGCTCCCGCCACTTCCTGATATGCGTCAGACGCCGCGATCTTTTTCATCTCTTCGATCACGAGCTCCAACTCCTCATCTTTGGTGTAGAAGTGAGGCGAGATGCGAACGCCGGCGCCGGGGCGATAATCGACGATGAACTCCCGTCGCAGCAATTCCTTCGTCATGGCTCCCGCGTGTTCGTGCGCGACCGTGATCGTGCCGCCGCGTCGCGCCGGATCCTTCGGACTCGTCACGGTGAAGCCCGCTTCTTCGGCAAGCTGGATCAGATGGTTTGTTTGGCGCATGCTCTTCTCGCGAATACGTTCGACGCCGATTTCGTTGATAATGCGGTAACCTGAGCGGGCAGCGTAGAGCGCCGGAATAGCGGGCGAGCCGTGCAGGAAGCGCGAAATATTTGAAGCGTAGCGGTGTTTCGTGTCGAAACTAAACGGCGCTTCGTGGGCCATCCAGCCGGTCGTCTTTGGTTCGAGCTGAGATTGCAGGTCGGGCCGGACGTACAAATAACCCGCGCCTGGTCCACCACACAACCACTTCACCGATCCGCCAGTCGCAAAGTCTACGTTGAGATCCTTGACGCTAAACGGCACGGTGCCGGCGGATTGATACGTATCGAGCACGACCATCGCGCCGACTTCGTGCGCGCGCTCGACGATGGCTTTCGCGTCCTGCAAAAAGGCGCTCTTGAAGAGGACGTGTGAAAAGGGAACGAGCAGCGTTTGTTCGTCGATCGCCGCGAGCATGCGCTCGAGCGGGACCGTCATGCCGTCGTCAGACTTTACCGTTTCGATGCGCAGTTTGCCCTCGCGCGCGTGCGCTTCGTAGACGTACATCACCGACGGGAAGTTGAGCTCCGAATAGACAATCTTGTTGCGCTGCGGTGTCGGTTCGAAGCAGGAAAGGATCAGCGACTGGCAGACGGAGACGTTCTGATGCATCACGACGGTGCCGGAGTCAGCGCCGATTATCGGCGCCAGCTCGTCGCCGAGCGTGACGGGCATTTCCCACCAGCCTTCCGCCCACGCGCGCACACCGCGAGTCGCCCACTTGTCGGCGTACTCGTGAAGCGAATCGTAAGTCGCTTTCGGCATCGCGCCGAGGCTATGCGAGATCAGGTAAACAGTCTTATCGAGAATCGGAAATTCGCTTCTCCAGTTGAGTAAATCGTCAGACAAACAGGGGTTCCTCCTGCGGTAAATGTACCAGAATCCGTTTAATCTGCGTATCGTGCTACAGTTGATGGCGCGCACATGTGGAAGTTTGCGAACCCAATCCGCCACCGGATCGAAGAAACCAACTGGCCAACGGCAGATCAAGCTGCGCGATCCCTTCTTTACACGCCCATAAAAATCGGACGACTCGAAGCGCGCAGCCGCACCTGGGTGCCGGCGATGGTGCCATGGCGCGCGACTGAAGACGGGTTTGTCACACAACAGAATCTCGATTGGTACAAGCGGTTCGCGGAAGGTCGGCCCGCGGTGCTGGTGGTCGAGGCGACTGGGGTGCGCGACATTCCGAGTGGACCATTGTTAAGAATCGGCGACGACAGGTTCATTCCGGGTTTGAAGAGACTGGTGGAGGTGGTGCGCGAGGCGAGTGGTGCCGAGACGCTCTTGTTCATTCAGATCATCGATTTTCTATCCGTGAAGCGACGACCTGAACGCGCGAAATATTTTCAAAGGTTTCTTCAAATCCGTGATCAGCATAGGCGTGCCCTTGCGGCAACCACGGATCAAGAACAATGGCTGACGGCAGATGAAAACGAAATCAGAAACTTTCTTGAGAACGCCTCGGAGGACGTCGTTTCTGCTGTGCTCGACGAACGCGAACGTGAAGCGTTGGATTTTGGTTATCGAGAGCGTGTGACGGACATGCACTTGCAGCACGTGCGGGAGTTGCCGCGTGAACTGCCGCCGATTTTTGCGGCAGCTGCTGAACGGGCGCGCGAAGCGGGATTCGACGGCGTTGAGCTTCACTACGCGCACGCGTACACGATGGCAGGATTTTTGAGCGCGCAGAATGATCGCGCTGATGGATACGGCGGATCGCGCGCGAACCGCATCCGGTTGCCGCTCGAGGTTTATCGCGCGGTGCGCGAGCGCGTTGGTGATGATTATGTGGTTGGCGCGCGCTTTCTCGCGGATGAAGTGATCGCGGGCGGTAGTCGAGTCGAGGATGCTGTTTTTTATGCGGTCGAGTTTGCGCGTGCAGGTTTTGATTTTCTTTCGTTGTCGAAAGGCGGGAAATTTGAAGACGCGCAGCAGCCGAAGGTGGGCCAGGCGGTTTATCCATACACCGGACAGAGTGGTTACGAATGCATGCCGACCGTGCTCTCCGACGAGGCGGGACCGTTCGGGCGCAGCTTGCCGTTGGTCGCCACAATCAAGCAGGCAGTGAATGAAGCAGGGTTCACGACGCCGGTGGTTGCGACTGGCGGTATCTCGACGTTCGCGCAGGCGGAGCAGATCCTGCACTCGGGCCAGGCAGACATCGTTGGCATGGCCAGGCAGGCGTTGGCGGATCCGGATTGGTTCGTGAAAGTGAAGCTTGGTCGAGGTTCAGAGGTGCGGCGCTGCACGTATACGAATTACTGCGAAGCGCTCGATCAGGCGCACCGTCCGGTCACGTGCAAGTTGTGGGACCGGGTTGATCTTGACGAGCCAGGGATTGCAACAGTTGATGACGGTCGACGGCGACTAGAGCCGCCCACCTGGAAATAATTCGTTAAATCTGTGAATGAATTGCGGGTCGCGCTTATTTAGATCCTCATACGACACGCGTCCGCTGCGCATCATCACACTCATTGCGAGCTCCGTCGGCGTCAGGTGCATGTAATGCGCGGCATTTTCAAACCACTTCATACTTTCAAACGCCGCAGCCTGATAGTCTTCGATCACCGGCCGTCGTGTGGCGGTGAAACTTGCGAGCGCGTCGCGGACGTCGCTCGTTTGCTGAAACGACTGGGCCAACGCGATCGCATCTTCCAGCGCCAGCTTCGTACCCGAGCCGATTGAGAAATGCGCGGTATGCAGCGCGTCGCCGAGCAGGACGGCATTCTCGAAAAACCAATTCGCATTCTTCACCAGCAGAAAGTTGATCCACTTCGAGTTATTCGAAAGAAGCCCGTGACGGTGTAGGTCCGCGGCGAAGACCCGGCCCACGTACTCACGCGTGTCTTCATCGCTCATGGTCGAAAACCCCGCTCGTTCCGAGGTCTGCGGATCGCACTCCACGATGAACGTGCTCGTCGTCTGGTTGAACTTGTAAGAGTGCGCCGCAAACGTGCCCGCTTCGTTTTCACGAAACGTGAGCGTCAGACCATGGAACAGTTGGTTTGTGCCGTACCAAATGTACCGGTGAGCGCGCCAGTCGAGGTCGGGTTGGAATCGATCGGCATATCGAAGACGGACCGTGCTGTTAACGCCATCGGCGCCGATAAACAGATCGCAATCGGTTCGCAGCGGCTCGAGGTCCTGGATCTCGCTTCTGTAACTGACTTCGACGCCGAGCTCATCCGCTCGTCGCTGAAGGATCTTCAACAATCGAAGTCGCGCGATTCCCGAAAAACTATTTCCGTGAATCGAAATCTTCTCGCTACGATGAACGACGTCGACGTTGTCCCACGCCTCAAATTCGCGCGTGATCTCCGCATGTGATGCGGCATCTGCCGCGCGCAAATTCGCAAGCGTCTTGCCTGAAAACACCACGCCCCAACCAAACGTATCGTCTGGTCCATTGCGTTCGTAGATTTTGATCTGATGCGCGGCGTCAGCCTTCTTCATGAGGATCGCGAAATACAATCCCGCCGGCCCACCGCCGATGATCGTGATCTTCATGGTCTACGATTGCTCCTTCAGGAGCTGGCTGGCGATGACGAGTTTCTGTATCTCGGAGGTGCCTTCGTAGATCCGCAGCGCCCGAACGTCGCGATAGAGCTGCTCGACAATGTTGCCGCGGACGAGCCCGGCGCCACCGTGAATCTGGACCGCGCTGTCGATGATGCGGCCCGCGGCTTCGGTCGCAAACAACTTCGCCTCGCTTGCTTCGCGCGTGACGCGACGAGTGCTCGTGTCTTTCAGAAAAGCGGCGCGGTAGACAAGCAATCGAGCAGCGTCGAGCTCGGTGACCATGTCGGCGAGTTTTTCCTGCACGAGTTGATGCTCGGCAAGCATGCGTCCGAACTGTTTGCGGCTCGACGCGTAACGCACCGCTTCGTCGAAGGCGCGCCGCGCCATGCCGCATGCCGCTGCGCCCACGCTGGCCCGAAACGTGTCGAGTGTTTCCATCGCCAGCACGAACCCGTCGCCTTCTTTTCCGACCATGTCTTCCGCCGGCACGCGACAGCCTTCGAAAACGATTTCGCCGATCGGATGCGGCGCAATCAGCCGCGTGCGCTCGACCACATTAAAGCCCTGCATCTTCGAACCGACAACAAACGCCGACAATTCAGCACGTCCATCGCCGCGTGTTCCCGTGCGGGCAAACACCGTGTAAAAATCCGCGATACCGGCGTTGGAAATAAATCGCTTGCGGCCGTCGATCACGTACGTTTCACCGTCGCGCCGCGCCGTTGTTTGAATGGCAGCCACGTCGGAGCCGGCTTCGGGTTCGGTCAGCGCAAACGCCGCGATCGCTTTGCCGTCGAGCGCCCGTGAGACCCAGAAATCACGAACGTGATCGGGCGCCGCTTTGGCAATCGCGTACGTGCCGAGTCCCTGCATCACGAAAGCGAGATCGGCGAGCGCCGACGAGTACGCGAGCGCCTCGCGAATCAAACACAACGAACGAACGTCGAGTTGTGACACGGCAACGGCGTACCTCAGCAGTCCCGCTTGGGCCAACACGTTGACAAAGTGTCGCGCGAGTCCGTCGACGTCGTCCTCGACGCCGGCGTGCGGCTCGATTTCCTGTTCGACAAAAGTAGCGACGGTGTTTGCGAGATTGCGGTGTGCGGGGTCGAAGAAGGGAAGTTGAGCGATCAGCGAATCCATCGGCAGCTATTTAAACTTAGGGTCACGCTTCTTCACAAACGCTTCGTAAGCCTCGCGATAGTCGCGATGCTGCATGCAGATGGCCTGAGCCTGCGCTTCGGACTCGATTGCCGTGTCGAGATTCATGTTGAGCTCGCGATTGAGCATCTCTTTTGTTTTCGCCAAAGCGAATGCCGGACCGCATGCCAGTCGCACGGCAAACTCGCGGGTTGCGTTCGCCAGCTCCGCGGATGCGACGACGCGATTATACAAACCAATGCGTTCGGCTTCGGCGGCGCTGATGAAATCGCCGGTGTAAAGCAGTTCGGTTGCTTTCGCGAGGCCGACGATGCGCGGCAGCAAGTAGGCGGCGCCCATGTCCGCGCCTGACAAGCCGACCTTCACGAACAGGAACGCGATTTTTGCGTCTTCACTGGCGATGCGAATGTCGGAAGCAAGCGCGATGCATGCGCCGGCGCCGGCGGTCGTGCCGTTCAGACTCGCGATCACGGGCGTGGGCAGAGTGCGAATGTTGTGCACGAGTTCGCAAGTCATGCGCGTGAACTCGAGCAGTCCTTCCATGTTCCGACTGAAGAGTTCGCCGATGATGTCGTGCACATCGCCGCCGGAACAGAACGCTCGACCGGCGCCTGTGATAACGACGCAGCGCACAGCTTTTTCTTCACCGAGCGCGGCAAACAGATCCGTCAGCTCGCGATAGACCTCGAACGTCAACGCATTCAAACGCTCAGGACGGTTGAGCGTGATCGTCGCGACACCTTGATCGTCTTGTTCGTAGAGAAAACTGGTCGGCTGCTTCATGCAGATACGGAAATACGGATTAAATGATTATCTCGACAGTAGTGCTATCCCTTCGATCTCCACCTTTGCGGCGTCGTCCAACAAACTCGCGACCTGGACCAGCACCATCGCCGGAAAATGTTTGCCCATGTGTTTGCGATATCGCTCGCCAACGTCGCGCGTTCGCTCGCGGTACTCGTTCTTGTCAGTGACGTAAATGATGAGCCGCGCAACGTCGGACGCGTTGCCGCCGGCCTCGCTTACCACCACCATCACGTTGCCGAGCGCCTTATCGAACTGTTCGACGAAGTCATCGCTGACGATCTCCTGACGATCGTTCCAGGCGATCTGTCCGGCGATGAAGAGCAGTCTACCACCTGGCTCGGCAAGCAGTCCGTTTGAGTATCCGCGGGGTGCTCCGAGCGACTCGGGGTTGATCACTGTGAACGGCATGAACTGATTAAAGCAGTTTGTCCAGTCGAGGCGCCAGTTGGGCAGCGAGATTACCTTGAGGATCGAGGCCGCCAATCGGCGTGCCGGAAATGTTTCCTTCTTTGTCGAGGATCACGATCGACGGCAGTTGGTCCACGCCAAACTTCTTCGACACAACGCCGTCGGGATCGCGCAGCACAGTCACATTCAAACCATACTTTTGCGAGAACGCTTTCAGTTGCTGATCGGTGGCGTGGTTCTTCGACTTCGGATCGTCCGACTCGGTGCTCACCCAGTAAACGACCACACCGCGCTTGCTGTATTCGTCGGCCAGTTTCCTGATGCCTTGCAGTTGCGCTTTCGACAGCGGCAGCCACGACGCGCCGAACGCGAGGACCACCACTTCGCCGTGCAAACTGTCAGACGTGACGGTCTGTCCGTCGACTGAGCGCAGCGAGAAATCGACACGGTTTTGAGCGATTGCGGCGCCGGTTAGCAGCGCCACTAAAATACCCGCCAGGAACCGTTTTTGCGGTGCCGCAAGGGACCTTTTTAGGTGGCCAAGAACCATCTTTTCTCCTTCGTCGCGCGCCGCGAAATTGGGCGCTCGACGGTGTTTTAGATGAGTTCCCCTGGGGTTACGTTGGTCGTGTTTAGCGTGCGGGAGGCGGGTACCCGAATGCCTCCTCGCAAAGTGCGACATAATCATCCCACGTATCCATGTCGCGGGCAACGAACGGGGAGTCGACGGGGAGGCGTTGGACGTCTGACGCGTGTGTTTGGAAGAGTTGGCGTAGACCACCGCTGGCCGGGCCGGTCAGATTTTCGAGCTCTTTTCGGTAAGCGAGATCTACCAGCACGGGATGTCCACCGCGACCTTGCCACGTCGGTATGACGATATGAACGTGGCGGTTTTGCCATTCTTCGATGAGGGTTGAAACGATTTGTGAAGGAACGGCTGGATAATCGACCAACGCGATTACGACTGCGCGCGTTGTCTCTGGAATCGCGCGAACGCCGGTTGCGATCGATGCGCCCATTTCGCTGTCGGGATCTGGATTGATCGCGACTTGAACATCGTTAAGATGAACACGGATTTCATCCGCCCGATGGCCCAGCACGACAACGATCTGATTTACCCCGCCGTCTCGAAGGTAGTCGAGGCAGTATTCGATGACGGTTTTCTTGCCAAAGGGAAGCAGCGGTTTGAACGCTCCCATGCGGCGTGAACGTCCCGCCGCCAAAAGGATTGCTGCTACCTGGTCCACGATTTAGATCTGGAGGTCGCGCAGTGCGCGCAAGGTGTATTGGCGCGCCATCTGTTTGCGCCATTGATAGACGAAGTCGGTGTTGTCGAGAGGTCGCGCTTTGACGTACGCCGCTTCGGCGGCTGCTTGTATACGGTCTTCGTCAAGCGGCTGGCCGGTCAATGCAACGGCTGCTTCTTTGACTTCTACCGGCGACGGAGCGATCGCGCCAAGGACGACTCTCGCGTCTGTGACTGTTGCCTGGTCCGTCTTGATCCACGCCGCAACACCCAGCACGGGAAAATCGAACGCGCCACGTCGACGGAGTTTTTGATACGACGCGCGCCAGCCGTTTGTCGGCGGCAGCTGAATGTCGACGAGCAGTTCGTCGGGGCGTTTACGCAGGTAGTCGATGCCGTCGTCGTTGTACAAACCAGCGGCGTCGATGATCCGCTCGCCGAGCGTTGAAGCGAAGCGAAGTTTCGCGCCGATCGCCACCATCACCGGAACGAGATCCGAAGATTGTACGGCCCAGCATTTCGAACTGCCGGGTGCGACCCAGCAAACGTCGCCATCTTTTTTGAGACAGAAGTTGATGCCTTTGCGCCACTCGTAATTCTGATCGTAGTAGTTGCAGCGAGTGTCGAGTAGCAGGTTGCCCCCGATCGTTCCCATGTTGCGGAGTATCGGCGTCGAGATTGTTCGCGCGGCCTGCGCGACGACGGGATAGTCGCGATTGATCACCGGATGTTCGCAGATGTCCGTCAACGTCACCGATGCGCCTATTCTTAATCCGTTCGCGC
>DATANW010000102.1:0-8422 GCA_036266055.1 Pyrinomonadaceae bacterium
TCGTGGTCGAGACAGTGACGGCCGTCAGTCTGTTCGCGAGTCTTTACGTGGTGAACTGGTTGCCGCTCTTGCTGTTCAACCTGGGCATGAAGCTGCATATCTCGTCCTGGGCCGGACTGCTGGGTTTGCAAGTGCTATCGGCGATGTTGTTGGTTCTCGTGCCGGCGCTGTTGATGGGAATGGTGATGCCGCTGGTGCTCGCGTGGGCCGCTGTCGATCCGGCGCAGGCTGTCGCGCGTGTTGGGCGTGCCTACGCGATCAATACGATCGGCGCGATCGCGGGTGCGTTTCTCACCGGGTTCGTCTTGATTCCGAAGACGAGTACGAAGTTTGCGGTGTTGCTATCGGCGGCGGTGTGCGTTGTGGTTGCGGGTTTCGCGTATCGACCGGGTGCGACGCAACGCGATCCGGCGTTGAAGCGAAGTCTTGCGATGGGCGCCGTTGTGATGGTGCTGCTGATTATGGTCGTGGTGAAGCCGCGTATGAACCTCACCGATCTTTCACTCGGCGTTTACGATACGTTGGTCCGCGTGTTGGCCCAGACGCGCGAGGTGACCGCGGAGCAGACTCACAATGAATCGGCGGGATCCAACGTGCGCCAACTGTTGATGTACGAGGAGGGCCCGACCGCGACTGTTTCCGTGCGCCGCGACGACGACACGATTTCGATGGCGATCAATGGCCGGACGAACGCCTCTGACAGTATGTTCGACATGCCCACGCAGGTGATGTTGGGCCAGCTTCCGTTGTTCGTCGCACCACGAATCGAGAAGGGGTTGATAATTGGATTTGCGACCGGGATCACGGTCGGGTCGATGCTGCAGTCGCCGATACAGTCAGTGACATGTATTGAGCTCGAGCCGGGAACGATCAACGGATCGCGGTTCTTTCAGCATGTGAATAATCTGCCGCTGGACGATCCGCGCACGCGTTTGATCATCGACGATGCGAGAACTTACTTGCGAGTCACGCCCGAGCGGTTCGACATTATCGTCAGCGAACCGAGTCATCCGTGGGTGCCGGGAGTGGCGAACCTGTTTACGCAGGAGTTCTTTGAGTTGGGCAAGGCGCGTCTAAACGAACAGGGAATCTTTGTGCAGTGGGTGCAGATCTACCAGTTGTCAACGGAGAGTTTGCGATCGGTGCTGGCGACGTATCAGAAAGTATTTCCGCACGTGCTGATGTTTCGCGTCGGCGGATTGAATAAAGGCAAGGACTTGCTGCTGGTGGGCAGCAACCAGCCGTTGAATCTCGATCGTTTGCCGGAGCGATTGGCAGATTCGCGAGTGCAGAAAGAGCTCGCTCGAGTGAATCTCGGGAGTGAGGCAGACGTGCGATCGTGGTTTGTGTGTGACGAGACGAGACTTGGACCAGCGGTCGCAGGCGCGACGATCAATACTGACGACAACATGCACATCGAAACGACCGTGCCGCGCGAGGCGTTTCGTCCGTTGATGCAATCCAACGCGCAGTGGGTTGAAGCACTGGCTTTCACGCCTCCGTAGCCAAACTCTCCGCGGCAGTTTCACCACTACGAATACAATCCGGTATTCCCGCGCCGCGATACGCGTTACCGGCAAGGGCGAACCCTGGCATCGTCTTTACCTCGCCCTCGATCCTCTGAATCCGATCGAGATGGCCGACTTCATACTGCGGCATCGATCGTTCCCATTTCGCAACCTCTGTAAACAACGGTCTTTCTTTTATCCCCAACAACTCACAGAGATCTTTTTCAATCCGTGTTTCCGGATCGTCAAACATCTCGGGTTGCAGGGCGCCGCCGGCAAACGCCCGTAACAACACCTGATCGTCCGGCGCACGTCCCGGAAATTTCACGCTGCTGAACGTGCATGCAAGCAGCGAGCGCTTCTCAATGAACGGCACCACAAAACCGAAACCATTCAACGGATGCGCTATCGCGGCCCGCGGACAAGCCAGGTTGATCGTCGCAGTTGATGCGTACTTAATTTGATTTAGTTGCGCAGCCAATTGCTCGTTGACGTTGCGCAGAAGTGAGGCAGCCGTGTAAGCCGGCAAAGCGAGACACACCGCATCCGCTTCGAACGATTCTCCGGAATGCGCTTTTATTCGCCAAGTTCGCGACTCGAAACTTAGTTCTTCAACTCGTGTGTTCAAGCGAACGTTCGGAACGACGTCCGCCAGCGCGTCGACGAGCACTTGCATCCCGCGATCGAACGACAGAAACAAGCTGTAACGCGCGCCGCTCGTGCCGCTCTTCTGCACGCGGCTTTGCCGCAGCATTGCAAGTATCACACTCCGATGCTTGCGCTCCATGTCGAGAAATCGGGGCAGCGTTGCACGCAGGCTCAGTGTTTCGGGATCCGCTGTGTAGATACCGCCGACCATCGGTTGGGCCATGCGTTCGAGCGCCTCGCGTCCGAGTCGACGGCGCACAAAACTCGCGAGCGACTCGTCTTGTCTTCCATTCTCACGCGGCAACAGCAACTCCGCCGCCATTCGCAGCTTTCCGGTGAGGCTGAAGATATCGGTGGTGATGAACGGCCAGATACGCGACGGCGCCAGCAACTGAAAACCTTCAGGCACCGGACGCAGCCGCCCGTTGCGCACGATAAAACTGCGGCGATGCTGATCGTTCGTTTCGATCAGGCGCGATTCAAGACCGAGTCGTTTGGCGAGTGCAACAGCTTCGGGTTTTTCTGAGATGAACGAATCCGGACCACGTTCGAGGAGAAAACCGTCGCGATACTTCGTCTCGAGCGTGCCGCCCAACCGCCCGCTCGCTTCAATTAATGTGATCTGCGACGACGGAACGCCGAGCTCGACGAGACGATGCGCGGCAGCTAATCCCGAGATGCCGCCGCCAATCACTGCAATCCGTTTCGCGAGCATTGATTAACCTGGAAGACAGCAGTCAGCCGGGCAGATAAAGTGCGGCACACCGCGCGAGCCGAGAAAGCGCGCGGGCGCGTTGTCGACGCGTTCGAGTATCAGTTCGCGGATCATCTTCACGAACGAAGGATGCGTTCCCGCCGTCGCGGCGCGCACAAGGTTCATGCCTCCCAACTCGTCGACGAGCTGCCTTAATTCGACGTCGAGATCGTAAACGACTTCCATGTGATCCGACACAAAACCAATTGGCGCGACCACGACATCCGTCACTCCGTTAGCTTTCAATTCTTTCACGTAATCGCAGATGTCAGGACCGAGCCACGGTTGCGACGGCGAACCGCTCCGACTCTGATAGACGACGTTCCAGTTGTCGTGGCGGAGTTCAGCGGCAATCAAACGTGCCGTCTCTTGGAGTTGAACAGCGTAGTCGCACTTTGCGGCCATCGATTCGGGAATGCTGTGCGCGGTGAAAACGAGGTGCGCTCCCGCTTCAAGCATCTGAAACCCCGTTCGAACGATACGATCGACATTAGCTTCGATGAACAGCGGATGATTGTAGAACGCGCGTAACTTCTCAACACGCGGCGCCGGCGGCCCGATTTCGGATTGCGCGGCTGCGATGTTTTGCTGGTACTGCCGGCAACTTGAAAACGAACTGTACGCCGACGTCACAAACGCAAGCGCAGTCTTGATTCCGTCCGTCGCCATCTCGCGCAGCGCGTCCGCGAGAAACGGATTCCAGTTTCGGTTGCCCCAGTAGATCGGCAACGCCGGGCCGTTCTTTTGTAACTCTTCCGCGAGCGCCGCAACGAGATTTCGATTCTGCTGATTGATCGGACTGACGCCGCCGAACATCTCGTAGTGATGGGCCACGCCCAAGAGCCGTTCGCGCGGCACATTGCGACCGCGCACGACGTTCTCCAGAAAGGGCATTACATCGTCCATCCCTTCCGGCCCGCCAAACGACACGATCAGCAGCGCGTCAAACTTATCGTTCATGCGTGTTCATCTGTGGCTCATCTCGTGAACCATCTCAATCAACCCGATCACATGCTCAACCGGCGTCTCCGGCAGGATCCCGTGACCGAGATTAAAGACATGTCCCGGCCGCCCGCCGGCCTCATCCAGAATTCGCTTCGCCTGCGCTCGCAAAGCATCCTGCGAAGCGAACAACGTCACGGGATCGAGATTTCCCATCACGGCGACATCGTGACCAATTCGCTGCCACGCTTCGTCGAGCCGCACACGCCAATCGAGTCCGATCACGTCGCCGCCTGCTTCGCGCATCAATTCGAGCAACGCGCCAGTTCCGGTGCCAAAGTGAAGTACCGGAACTCCCGTTTTCACTCCCTGGATCACAGCACTCGAGTGCGGCAACACAAACTCCCGGTAATCATCAGGACTCAAACACCCAACCCATGAATCAAACAACTGCACCGCCTGCGCGCCCGCCTCAATCTGCGCATTCAAATACTTCACCAGCGCGCGCGCGATTAGCGACATCGTGGCATGCCACGCACCACGGTCGTCGTACATCAACTTCTTCGTGTGGACGTAGTTCTTCGACCCGCCACCCTCGATCATGTATGAAGCGAGAGTAAACGGCGCGCCGCAGAACCCGATCAACGGAACATCCGGTTTCAACTCGCGGCGCGTCAACGCGATTGCGTCGTAAACAAAACTCAACGAGCCCGGATCCTCAACTTCGCGCAATCTCCCCACGTCGGCCGCGTTTCGCACCGGGTTGTGAATCACCGGCCCTTCGCCTTCGGCAAACTCCAGATCGATCCCCATCGGTTCCAGAATAAGCAGGATGTCCGCAAAAATGATGGCCGCATCCACTCTCAACCGTTCCGCCGCCGTGACCGTCACTTCCGCGGCGAGCGACGGCGTCTTGCAGAGTTCGAGAAACGTCGTCCGAGCGCGGACTTCACGATACTCACGCATGTACCGTCCGGCCTGTCGCATCAGCCAGATCGGGGTATACGGCACAGCCTCGCGCCGGCACGCTTTCATAAACACGCTGTTTTCCAGTAATTGAGTCAAGGGACGCTGATTATAGATCGCGGAAACTTAATCCAGAACTTTACATCTAAAGCTTACGTTCAACGCAACGTCCGCCCCGCTAGGGACACATACTAGAGTTCGCCGCTCGTCTGTTTCAGATTTGCTGTTTAAATCTTGGTGCAAAACAGCGTTAGGGATTAGAATACGCGCCTGAACGCTGCAGCAAAGTCCGTACTGACAAAGTTGTCACAAGTCAGTAACTTGCGGTGTTTGCACTGTTGAGAGAGCGGTGATTGATGAACGGACAAGCTAGAGCTTTGATCGAGTCCATGCCTAACGACATCGGGACTGAGGCGGTTGCTCCGCTCAGTTTCGACGAAGCGTTTACCCTCCATCACCGCGCCGTTTTTAGAACGGCAAGGGCGGTCGTTCGCGACTCTGCCCTCGCCGAAGACGTGACGCAGGAAGTTTTTCTAAGACTGTATCGCAACCTCCATGCTACCCCGGGCGAGGATCTGCTCAGGGCGTGGCTCCTACGCGTGACACTCAATGTCGCGCGAAACACCTTGCGGGGACAAAACCGCTCGATGGTTCGCGACAACGAGTATCAAAAGACGTGGACGGAAAACGGCTCCGTCGCGGCTGAAGCACCGGCTGAAGATTACGAACGCCGCATGGCGATCGAAGAAGCACGCCGGGCTTTGGACAAAATCAAGGAGCCGATGAGAAGTTGCCTGCTGCTCAAACAGCAAGGCCTCTCATATCGCGAGATCGCCATCAGTTTGTCGCTCAAGGAGACGAACATCGGCAGTTTGGTGGCTCGCGGCCGGAAGGAGTTTGCGAGGGTTTACGGTAAAATCGGAGGCAGACGATGACACGGTGTTTGGACGAGGCAACGCTGCAAAGCTATTTCGACGGCGAGCTTTCCGCGCAATTGATGGAAAGAGCGTCGTCGCATTTGGCTGGATGCGTAACGTGCGCCGCGGCGGCGCGAGAGATCGCGGAAGAAACCGCGCTCCTGACCTCCGCGCTGGAAGCAGAATTTGAAGTAAGTGTTCCGACTCAGGCGGTGCGCGAGCGAATCGACGCAGCCGTCCTTGGTGTGCGTGTCGCGAATGTCGAACGTACGGAAAAAGCCGGGTTCTTTGCCGCTTTTGCGAACGTCTTCAGTTTTAACTCTCAACGTAATCTGGGTTACGCAAGCCTCGTTGTCGTGCTCGCTTTCGGAGCGATCTTGGGAATCGTTAAGTACCGGCAAGCTAAAGTCACGCCGCAAACCACGAATCACACGGATAATATTCAAGCGGCTGCACCGTCAGATCTTAATAAATCAAAGACAGTTGAAGTTGCCGATAATCGAAATCAATCCGTGGTTCCGGACCGGCGTCCGGTTGTTCCGCAGCAGGTCAAGTATTCTCCGCGTCCTGCGACATCAAAGGTAGTCCCGGTTAAAAACGACACCCTACGGCTTCTCCCAGGCGAGCGTTCTTACCTCCAGGCCATTGCCAGACTCGATACGACGATCAATTCGAACAAGAAAGCAATGCGACCGTCTTTGCAGGTTGAATACGAACGCAATCTAGCGGTTGTCGATCGCGCTATCGCCGCCACGCGCAATGCCGCGAAGAGCAATCCCAACGATCCCGACGCGGCCGATTTCATGTTTGCCGCCTATCAGAGCAAGGTCGATCTTCTCAACACGATCGCCGACGCCCGTCTGAGTGGAGGTCGTTCTCACTGAAAGGCCCGGTCCTACGTTGACAATGAAGTTGCTGGTAGTTCTGGCGGTAGCCGGCCTTTTCTTCTCTCTCGCAGGTACGACCCCCGCATACAAAGCAAAAAAAGAGTCGAATCCGGGTGAAACTCCCGGTGGAAAGGTGCAACGGTCGATCCCGGTTAGCCCCGAAGTGACCGTCACGCTCTGTGTTGCTTCCGGTACGCTGCGCGTGCGCGGCTGGGACAAGAACGAACTTCGGGTCACCTCATCCGACGCTGGACAGATCGAACTCCGCCGTCTGGATAAATCTAAAGATCCCGCAACACCCGCCTGGCGCATCGACGTCATGGTCCTCGATCCCAGCGCGAAAGCTAACGCCAAACTTGATTGTCAGGCACTAGCCGACGTCGACATGGACGTGCCGACAGGAGCGACTGTCCAGGTGCAGACGCGCGACGGCGACATCAGCATCGTCGGCGTTTCAGCGGCGTACGCCGGTTCGCAAAACGGGAACATTACGATCGAACGCGCGGCCAAGATTGTTGAAGCGGGCAGTGTCGGCGGCAGTATTTCTTTAAAAGACTCGAGCGGCCGCGTGAATTTGAGTTCCGCGGGTGGAATCGTCGTAGTCGCGAATGTGAAACCGTCGAGCGCTGAAGACACATTTGAAGTCGGAACGGTAAGCGGCGACATTCAGTTGGATCGAGTCAGCGTAGCGAAGGTGATGGCGAAGACGGTCAACGGAAACGTGACGATGACCGGGCCGCTCGCTCGTTCCGGCAATTATGCATTCACTAACATGGCCGGCGACGTGATACTCGCGCTGCCGCACGATGCGTCGTTTCAATTGAACGCGAAGGTGTCTGAAAAGCGCGACATCGTTTCAGATTTCCCGCTGAAGTACGTCGAAATGCCGCCGCAGCCACCGGCAGCGAAACCCGGAACCCCGACGCCCAAACCCGGAGCGGAGCCTGCGCCGCCTGCGCAGAAGCCAGGCGCGGTCGCTAAACCGGGAACTCCAGCTCCCGCGGCACCCAGGAGTCCAGTGGTAAAAGGACATCCACCACAGACCGGACCAATCATTACGCCGGTCCCGGTTGAGAGGCCCACAGTAGTTCCGTATGTTCTACGGCGTGTGACGGCCGTTTGCGGCAGTGGCGACGCGACTATCTCGGTCGCTTCCTTCGGCGGCACCGTGCGGTTGAAAAAGATCTAACCAGACTCGAAATCTCCCGAAAAATCCACGGATAATTTATTGTCACAACACTTCGAGGTCTGGTGTTCTTCATACAGAGCAACGCAGAAGGGCCGGGGGTAGTTGGTAGGGGTTTTTCGAAACTGACTGCTCTCGGCCTTAAAACTAAGGGGTTCAGGAAATGAACAGCGTGGGTGAAAGCGGCGACCGGAAGTCCTACCGAAATTTTCTTCTAATAATAGTCGGACTGACAGCATTCTCCAGCGCCATGAAAGAGTTGAATCTGTTGCGGGAGTTCACTCGCGACACGGGCAATCTCGTTGCGAGTTGGACGCAGACAGTCGCTCCGGAAGCGCCGCCGGTAGCTGTTCCCGCGGAAGTCCCGCCGCCAGTTGAAAAGGTTGAAGTTTGCGAAAGCAATCATAAGCATGATACGTGGAGAGCGGTCGAGCCGGTGGAACAAGAACAGCTGGGGGGCAGCGTTGCTCAAGCAGAAGTGAAGATCAAGGAAGTGGGAAAAACTTTTGTCGCAGAGCGATCGAGGCGTCGTGACACACAGGCGGTGGCAACGTTGCGAGCCAATCGCTCTGCCGACATTGATGTATTGCAGCTGCGGAAGCAGATACCGCGTG
>DATANW010000103.1:0-16092 GCA_036266055.1 Pyrinomonadaceae bacterium
ATCGTCGGCACCGGGATCTCAGACCGCACATGTTCCAGCATCTCGATCTGCTGCAGGAAATCTCGCGAGAAACTATTCATCGTCGAATCCTCGGCGATGAAGTAGTAAGTCAGCGAACCGCTCTCTCGCGACACTCCAACCTCCACGTTGACGTCTCGCGGCCGAACGCGATCGAACAGTTCTTTACTACCCGGACGCGCCTCCACATTGACCCCGTTCCAGCCGTTCAAATAGAAAAAGTAGGTGTTGGAAAAGAGCGTGGGATGAAAGGCGCCGACGTCCACGTAGAAGCCGCTCATCTTGTCCGAGCCCAGGATGTGCCGGAGGATCATATCTTCGCCGGCCGACGAAAACGACGGAGCATACGAGTCGTAACCCAGAATCGCGTGCTGAAAGGATCGCTTGAGGCTGAGTGGCAACCACCGTCGCGTTAGGGTTCGCAAACTTGGCATACGCGAAGATTAAGCCAAAATAACCGCACTGCGGTCAAAATGCGCGGCTGGCCCATTAAACTGACCGCCCAAACCAACGGAAACACGAATAAAACCAATAATGACGATGGCACACCAGTAGCTTAACCACGAGTGCGGGCCGTGCGACCCCAGTAACTTCTTGCCCTCTTCAGCAACCCCGAAGATCCCGACCAGCACGTGCCCGCCTAACAAGCATGTTTCTGAACAGCGACAATTCAATCTCCCGCATCGGCCGCAAGCTGTGGCCGCTTCCGGTTTTCGTGATCCCCGCCGCGCTGGCAATCTCTCTTATCGCCCCTGGTCTACTCGGATCCGCCCTGACTGAGTTTGTCGTCTCCTTCTCTCTTGCCCAAATTATGACGAGCGGCGCCGTTTGGTTTGCTTGGAAAAGCAGTCGCGAACAACTCACCGGCGTCAAACTCGAACTCTCCAGCCTGCAAGGAATCGTCGACGTTTCGCGCGACGCCATCATCGGCGTAACCACCGAAGGCGTCATCATGAGCTGGAACCGCGGCGCCCGCGCCATCTACGGCCACACTGCGAAAGAAGCGCTCGGCTCGCCGGTATCGATGCTGTTCGATAACCGCCGCGGACTCGAAGCCACCTCGCTGTTCGAAAAAGTCTCGCGTGGCGAAAGCGTCACGCAACACGAAATGGTCCACCTGAAAAAGGACCACACGCCGATCGACATCTCGCTGACGATCTGCCCGATCATGGACGGCAAGTCGATCACCGGCGCGTCGGTCGTTGCTCGCGACATCACCGAGCGGAAACGCGCCGAAGGTTCGATGGCCCAACAGGCCGCCGCGATGAAAGCGTCGATGGACGGCATGGCGATCATCGATCGCGGCGGCGTTTGCACTTATATCAACGATGCTTACGCGAACATCTTCGGCTACGCCGACACCAACCGTTTGATCGGCGCGAGCTGGGAAATGTTCTTCTACGACGAAGAACTAAACCGTCTCAAAGAACAGATCATGCCGGCGGTTTGGCGCGACGGTTCGTGGCGTGGCGAAGCGATCGGACTAAAACTCAACGGCGGCACGTTGCCATTGGAAATCTCCATCTCGAGTGTCGACGGCGGCGGACTGGTCCAGGTCGTCCGCGATATCACCGAACAAAAGAAGATCGAAGAAACACTCCGTAACACGTCGTTGAAAGACGACCTGACCGGCTTGTTCAACCGTCGCGGCCTGCTCAAACAGGCGGCGCCGTACTTCGATTTCGCCCGCCGTCAGAAAGAAAGCCTGCTGCTACTCTTCATCGACCTCGACGGCATGAAGAAAATCAACGACGAGTTTGGCCACAACGAAGGCGACGTCGCACTCGTCAAGACGGCTGAAATACTCAACCGCAGCTTCCGCAGCTCAGACATCATCGCCCGACTCGGCGGCGACGAGTTTACCGTCCTGGTCACCGATCGCAACGCCAACAAACACGACGCGATCAAACGTCTTAACGAGAATCTCAAAGCCTACAACAAGTCGGAAAAGCGCGGCTTCAAACTGGCCTTCAGTATCGGCGTCGCGCAGCTCGAACCCGAACGCATGACCTGTTTCGAAGAGCTGCTCGAACAAGCCGATCAGGCGATGTACGAACAGAAACGCCTGAAGCGACATCGCGCGACGGAACGGGGCCGAAACAAGAAATTGCGCGAAGCTACGGCGACAACCACCGAATCGTCAGCGCAGTTGGCTCCCAAGTCGATGCCGTTTGCGCTGTCGTCGAATTCAAAGGCGCACCGCGCGAGCCGCGGAACGTTCGACAATGCGGCGATCGGCATGGCCGTAGTTTCCGTCGACGGCAGTTGGCTGCAAGTCAACGACGCGCTCTGCAAACTGCTCGGTTATTCGGAGCAGGAATTAAGAGCGACCAGTTTTCAGCGACTCACGCACCAGGAAGATCTTCGTCACGTGCAGTCGTACATTCAGCGCGTGCTCGAGGGTTACATTCCGAGTTACGAACAGGAGAAGCGCTACATTCACGAGCACGGTCACACGGTTTGGGTGCTCTGGCACGTCTCGCTTTTGAAGGATTCCGAGACCGGCGCCAAGCGTCTCTTCTTCCAGGTGCAGGACATCAGCGATCGCAAGAAGGCGGAAGAAAAACTGACGCAGGACACGCTGACCGGACTGCCAAACCGCGCTCGCTTGCACGACCTGATCAAGTTGCGCGTCGCGCGCAAATCGTCCAACAAGGATCGGCAATATGCGGTACTGCTGCTCGACGTCGATCGCTTCAAGCTGGTGAACGATAGTCTCGGCAATGCGAGTGGCGATCAGCTGTTGGTCCAGATCGCGCAACGAGTGAAGACCTGCTTGCGCCAGGACGACGTGCTCGGCCGCGTTGGTGGAGACGAATTCGCCGTGTTGCTCGACGATGTCACTGGTGAAGAGGAAGCATGTTCGGTGGCGACGCGCATTCAACAAGCGCTATCGATATCGTTCAACCTGCTGGGCCAGGAAGTCTACACGACGATGAGCATCGGCATTGCGCTCGGCGGCGATCATGGCGAGCAGGTTTCAGACATTCTGCGCGACGCGGAAACCGCGATGCATCGCGCGAAAGACTGCGGCAAAGCGCGTTACGAAGTGTTTGGACGCGACATGCATGGCGAGTCGATGAGCCGTTTGAAGATGGAAACGGACCTGCGAAACGCTTGCGAACGCAACGAGTTGTTTGTCGATTATCAACCGATCGTCTCGCTCGGGAGCCGCACGCTGATCGGGTTTGAAGCGCTAGTGCGTTGGCGGCATCCGGAGTTTGGTCTTGTGCCGCCGAAGGATTTCATTCCGGTTGCGGAAGAGACCGGACAGATTTTGACGATCGGACAGGTCGTGCTCGAGTCGGCGTGCCGGCAGGCGCGTTACTGGCAGGAGAGTTATCCGGCAGCGCCACCGTTGTTCGTCAGCGTTAATTTGTCCGTCAAGCAGTTCAATCAACCGGGGCTCGTGGAAGACATCGCGCGGCTGTTGCGGGAGTTTGAGTTGGCGCCGCGTTGTTTGAAGCTCGAGATCACGGAGTCAGTTTTCAGCGACAACATCGAAGCGGCGGTCGGCTTGTTGACCCAGTTGAGAAGTCTCGGCGTGCAGTTGAGTATCGACGACTTCGGCACGGGTTATTCGAGTTTGAGTTATTTGCAGCGCTTTCCGATCGACACGTTGAAGATCGATCGATCGTTTGTGACGCAGATGATGGAGAATGAAGAAAATCTGGCGATCGTGCGTACCATCGTCGCGTTGGCCCGGAACCTCGGCATGGATGTCGTGGCTGAAGGCGTTGAGACTGAAGACCAGTTGATGTTGTTGAAAAAGCTGGAATGTGAAAACGGTCAGGGATTCTTGTTTTCAACGCCGCTTGGCGACGGACAGGTTGACCAGTTCATCGCCGACAACACTGTCGATGTTGCGCTGGTTGCATAGCTCTTAACACGAGTTTTTAAAACGAGATTTTATAAAGATCTCGTCCGGCGTCGTTCACGATCAAGGTATCGGGATCGGTGATTCGGTAATCAAAAGTGCGGTAATCGAGGTAACCAAGGTTCACGCGTTTGCAGGTCTGTTCGTCGATACCACTCGCCATCGTAATACGGTAACGCGGCACAATGTTACCGTCTGCGTCGGTTCGGCCCGCATAAGCAACATGGGCCAGATGGGCTGCAATACAAAGGTTCTCCCGAAGCTCTTGTGAAACTCCCAGCATGTCGCGCACGCTTTCGAGTGGCGCGTAGCCATACTTTTCAATCAACGCGCCATGAGTCGCCGAAAGCTTATTCAAATGAGGAGCAAAAATAATCAACTCGCCACCGTCCTCGATGACCGCGCCGAGTTTGTAACTCGCCTTTCCTCCGACCCACAGTTCGTCGTAATGGGGATCGAGCAACGCAATCACCCGCTTGTACTTCCGCCCTGTGTAGCGGATGTGGACCTCGCGACTGACAGCAGCGGCGCGCCGGAAAGCATCCTTGATATCCCCGGTGAAGAGAGCGTAAGTGATCAACTTCCCATCATCGCCACGCGAGACGACGCTGTTCAAAGAAATGATTCGTGCCGGCACGAGCTCGACAGCCGCCTCGATCAATTTACGCGTCGGTGTCTCGACCTGGCCGATAGTATTTTCGATGCCGGCGAGTGCGCCTAGCCAGTGAGTAGTGTGGGTTAACTCCGGTCCGGCCACACCGGGAAAGAAATACTTCGCTCCCCCCGCAAATCCGGCGACTTCGTGCGGCACCGTCGCGCCGATAACCAGCACCGTATCGTAAACTCCCGGCCCGAGCAGCTTGTTGATCGTCACCGGAACAGCGTGATCGATCAGACCACCCGTAAGCGCGCTTACTGTTTCAACGCTCAGCTCCCCAAGCGTGACGATCTCATCCGCACGGTCCCAACAGTGATCGAAGATCCGTCCCGCAAATTCCGGCAGACCGATCTTCAAGCGTTTCTGCGCGTCGGTCATCGGCGGGTGCGTGCCCTGTGCGACCAGGGCATCGAAGCACGCTACGCCACGTTCGATTAAATACTGATTTGCGATTGGAAACAGAAGATCCGTGTTGTCGTCGCGGGTTTTATCGGGAATGATCGCTAGAACTCGTTCACCGGGTTCGATCACATTCAGGGCTTCATGAATTATGTCGCTGACCATCGTGCCTCATCTACCGAGCCAACCACCATCCACGACGAGCACGTGACCGTTGACGTAATCACTTGCGGCAGACGAAAGAAACACCGCCGCGCCGGCGACGTCTTCGGGTTCGCCCCACCTACCCGCCGGAATCCGTTCGAGGATCTGACGGTTGCGAGTCTCGTCAGCTTGCAACGCGGCCGTGTTGGCGGTCCGCATGTAACCGGGCGCGATGGCGTTGACGTTGATTCGATGTTTGGCCCACTCGTTAGCGAGCGCTTTTGTAAGTTGGGCCACCCCGCCTTTCGACGCGGCGTAAGCGGGGACCGTAACGCCGCCCTGGAACGAAAGCAACGAAGCGATGTTGACGATCTTGCCGCCTCGGTCGCTCTCGATCATGTGCTTCCCTGCGAGTTGACAGAGACGAAACACACTCGTTAGATTCACTTCCAACACCGCCGCCCAATCGACCTCCGGATACTCGGTCGCAGGCGCGCGACGAATGATGCCGGCGTTGTTGATGAGAATATCGAGACGTCCGAAGTGATCGATGGTTTGTTGAACCAGGTTCCGCGGAGTTTCAGCGTGAGAGAGATCGCCGGTTAACGGAAGGCTGTGTTTGATCTTCTCGCACGTCGCCTGGGGCGAGTGCGTGTTGCCATGACAAGCGACACTGGCGCCTGCGTCAGAGAGTGCGATTGCTATAGCAGCGCCGAGGCCCGTCGAAGCCCCTGTAACAAGCGCCACACGATCGTCGAGCGTAAACACGGATTACACAGCTCAGAGAAAATCTTCCCGCACGGGCGTAAAAAAGTCGAGCAGCACAACCTCTTCGTCCATCATCGTCGCCCCGTGCCAGCATTGTGGTGGGAAATGTAGCACATCGCCGGCCTTCGCGATCTGCTCCTTGCCTTCGATGAAGAACCGCACCTTGCCACGTTCGACGATCGTCATTTGTTCGTGCGGATGATCGTGCTCGGGCGTTACCAGAAACGGCTGGAACCGAAAGCGACAGATCATCATCTGATGGCCCACGAGCATCTGGCGCTCGATGCCGTCGGAGACCTGCTCGACCGGGATGTTGGACCAGTTCAGGTGGCGCCCCAGCCCATGGGAACCGTTTGGTTCGCCATTACCATTCCCGTCGCGGTTTCCATTCGTGTCGTCCGAGGAGTTGTTAGACATTTCAGTTCCTCTATTTCTTGTCACTGACTGCCTCGAGTCCCGATCCACCGGCTGCGTACTCCGGCTGCACGTTCACGACGCCGTACAAACGATCTTCGCCTTCTCTGATTGCCGCCATCATCCAAAGAAAGTTGATCTGTCCGCCGGGCGCGGCAACGTTCGGGTGATAACCCTGCGGCATCAACACGCAGTCGCCCTCGCGCACGACCTGGACCAACTCCGGATTCTCCGGATCGGTGTAGACAAACTGCACGCCGAACGAAGGCGCCGGCATGTCGATGAACAGATACGCCTCTTCGAGTAGTTTTGAATGCTCGTGCGGCGGCCACGACGTCCAGTTGCCTGGCGTTGAGAACGTGACACCCGCCATGATCCGTCCCGCTTCGACGTTCGCGCCGATCAAAACGTTGAGATCTCTTTCAGCGGGAGGCTTGCCGGCGATCAAGTGCAAACGCGGGTTGTCGCGCACTTCTTTGTACGACACAAACTTCACCGGATAATCTTTCGCGACCGGCGCAGAAACTTCGGCGAGGTCGCAACCGCTCTCGCCCGGGGCAACTTCGATCTCCGAATCGCGCGGCACGTAAACCGCGTCGTATTGATTCAATTGAAACGATTCACCGCCGGTGGTGACCTTCGCGCTGCCATTGAGACAAATCAATCCGATCTCGTGATCGTTGCTCGAAAACTTCTCCGCCGCGTCGCCGGCGTCGAGCGTGATGCGACCATAGTGCAAATAACGCGCGGCGGTATCACCGGGCTTCACCGCCGTGCGACGACCCTTTCCTTCATGGGTCTTCGGCACGAAGCAAGTCTCAGGTGTAATGGCGTTCATGGATGAATCCTCAGTATCAATCGGTACTTGAGCTGCTTTTGTGGGCTCACAGTAACATTTTGCGCTTCAAAAACAAGATGTAACGGAATCGCGCCGTGTACTCCGCGTCCGAGTGGTCCATCACCACCGGCAACGATCGAAGAACGCGGATTGAGACCCGCCGCATCGAAAACCACTTCCAAAGATCCTGCGCGCGAGCTGAGCCGATCGATGCGTTTTGAATCCGTGGTTACGTTTTCGACCCTCTCATGCGTGCTCGGCACCGCCATACGCCAACTCTTGATCGTAACTGTTCGTTCTGAACTCAATGTTTCCTCGCGCACCAGCGTGCCGTTATTCTCAATCCGCCAGACCACTTCGCTGGTGAGACCGACATCCTGCAACTCTCCTGATTTCGTTCCTACAACCGCCCAACGATTCCACCGCACGCGCAAACTGCGCCCGTCCGCACCCGGCTCGATCACATCAGCGCCATCAGTCGCCACCACCACACGACCGTCGGCCAGTTCCAGATACGGCGTCAGCACCGGATAATTCTGCTCCACCGGCGCTGCGATTCCCAGCAGACCGTGAGGCGCGGGCAAGTAGTCTGAGATACCCGGCCTTGGACCAGTCGTGATCGGCAACGCGAACCGCAAAAAACCGGAACGCACAACCCAAACACCTGCGGCCCGTTGCGGCCCCTTGCGGAAGAACTCGAACCGCGCGACCTCGTTCAACTGTGGCATGAGCGAAAACGTCGTCACGCCTTCTTTCTCCAACGCGTTGATGATCGGCGTGTGCGAGTTCGCTAGCTTGCCGAAGAACCCCGTCGTCTGTTGCCACTCGCGCTCGCGCGAGATGTACGAATAGTTTCCGCGTCCGAAAGCAAAGATCGAAAGCAGGTGCGCGTCGCTGCGATAGTCGCGCAGTAAGTAGCTCCACGCCTGGGAATAAAGTGCCGCCAGGTCGCCAAGCGGCGCCGGACGAAACTCCGCATGTGACGCAAGAAAACCGACGATCTCCGGCGTGTCGAGATAACTGACGATGCCCTGGCTGCGGCCCCAGTTGTAACCGTAACCATCCGCCGAAACGATGTCCCACCACAAACGCATCTGCGCGAGCAACGACGGCCGCAGGCGATCGAGAATGTCTTTGCGTCCGGCCATCTCGGCCGCTTCATAGACGTAACGTGCGTACTCGTTCGAGTAACGATCGTAACGTCCGGTCGGCGGCGCATCGTCCGCATAGAGCGCGCCGTTGTAGAACTGAATCGCGGCGCGATCCAGTAGCTTGTCAAGGAACGCGCGATCGGTCGAGATGCCCAGCTCGTAGTCGATGCTCGCGATGCGCGCAGCGACGCCGAGATAGTTGTCGGGCAGGTTGATTACCTTGTTTGTCTTCGGATCGTAGAACCGTTCCGGATTCAGTAACGAGCGCCAGGCCTTCTGCTCGTCAGCCGACAAGCCCTGCCACAGCGGGTTCGTTTTTAAATCGCGACCGAAGTGACGCAACGCGAGCGCCGCGTATAGTTGCGAGAACGCCTTGCTGCCCGCGCGCGCTTCGATCAAACCGATCTGGCCCACCCACTTCGCGAGATCGCGTCCGGCGAGTTCGCGCTTGCCCGTCGTCTCGGCATACGCGGCGAGCGATCGCATGAACGTCCCCCATGAAAACTCGCCCGTCGTCGGCACGCCCAGCACTCGATCCGGCGGCGGATCGAGCGTGCTGATCGCGCTGAGATGCGCCGCGAGCTCACGTCCGAGGAAGTCGTTCACTTCGTCGCGCAGCGCGGCGGTTTTGATAGTGTTCGCGTGCGCTGTCGCAACCAACAGCAGAACACCGATCAAAGAAAATTTTAAGTTGTGGTTCAGAATGTTAATTTCAATCCAAACTGAATATTTCGCGGCGGTCCCGACGTCGAGATCGTGCCAAACGTCGTCGTGTTGTTGAGGTTCGTGTCCAGGTCGCGGAAGTTAGTGCGATTGAACGCGTTGAATATATCCGCCTGGAACTGCAAATTGAACCGCTCCGTCACCGCAAACCGCCGCCGCAACGAAAAGTCCCACGTCTGCGCGCCCGGTCCTTCGACAGTGCCGACGCCGCAAGTTCCGCGTCTGGTTGCCGGCGCCGCCTGGAAAGCATTTTTGTCGATCCAGTTGTTTGGTCCACGCTCGCCGTTCGGGAACAGAGCGTCGCTACTGATGCAGTCCGCGCGCCGGTTGCCGAAGAGCGTGTCGCCCGTCGCCGTGACCGTCACATACGGACCGGATTGAAAGCGAGTGATGCCGCTGACTTCGTAACCGTGGAGCACCGCGCGCGCGAAACCATGCGTCCGGCTGAACATGTTCGGCGTGTACGTGTAAGAAAGCGAGAAGACGTGCCGTCGATCGAACGTCGCTGGTCCGTAGTTAAATTTTCTGTTGAATGGATCTTCCGGATTGTCGTTGAAACCACTCGCGTCCGTCAGCACCTTCGACCACGTGTACGACGTCGTCATCAGCAGATCGCCTTTGCGCTTCGCGGCGTAGAGCTGCAGACCGTGATAGTTCGACGTCGAATCGCTCATTCGCATTCTGATCGCCGTGTAGCCTTTGAACGGTCGCAAAGCATTGGTGGGCAGGTTCGGTCCCGGAGGCGCGTTGTTGCGAATCTGGTCGAACGTCGGCTGATTGATATCGGGTTGACGAATCAAGTGGCGGCCCAGATTACCCACATACGATGCTTCGGCAAAGATCCCGCGCGGCAACTCGCGCTGAATGCTGAGGCTGAAACTCATCGTGTAAGGCGTGTCGAGCTCGGGATTCACCGCATTGATCTGCGCCCACGGCGCGACGACCGTTGAACCGCCCGTGATGTTGTTGAGGTTCGCGTTCTGAAACTGAGCACTCGACGCGTAAGGCGGATTGCTGAGCGACGGGAAGATCAGGTTTCCTTCGATGCGGTCGTAGTACATGCCGAAGCCGCCGCGAATAGAAGTCTTGTTGTCGTCAAACGGCGAATACGCGAAGCCGAGCCGCGGCATGAAGTAATGATGCGCCTCGTAAAGTCCGCGCGGTGCACCAACCGGCACTGCCCGCACGTCCGCGCTGTCTCCGCCCGGTACGCGTCCGAGTTCCTCGGGCGGCACTCCGTTGCCGGCACGCACGAGACCGTTGAAACGATTGCCGCCTTTCGTCGGATCGATGTTTCCATTCGCCAGAATCGTGACGGCCTGGGCGGGGTTGTAGAGTGAAGGATCGAAGTTCGCGAGGTTGTTCGCCTGTGTGTAGATCGGTTGACCAAACTGCCAGCGCAACCCGAGTTCGAGACTCAAGCGACGGGTCGCCTTCCAACTGTCGGCGACAAAAGCTTCCGATTGCGTAAAGCGGAAGAAGCCCATCGGATCGAGTGCCTGCTCGCTATACGTGCGGAAATTGCCGAGCAGCGCATCGGCGAAAGCATTGTTAGTCGTGCGCGTGTTGCTGCCGGTGCTGAAATCAACCTGGCCCGCGTACGTGGTGCGCGCGTTTTGGTCGATGCGATTGCGCGTGATCGACATGCCGCTCTTGAGCGTGTGATTTCCTTTTACCCACGTGATCGTGTCGCTTACGTTGATGTCGGTCGTGGGCGAAAGCAGCGAACGCGCCGCGCCGAAGAAACTGGCAAAGCCCGCGATCGTTGTGTCAGGGATCGAGTTCTCAAACCTGCCGCCACCGGTGAAGAGTTGTTGAAACTGAAAACCGTAAGTCTCTCGTTTCCAGAGATCGCCGTCCGGCGGAATACGTTGGGCCACCCACGCGCCCGTCATCTTTGCTTCGTTGATGAATGTGGGCGTGACGAGCCACGTGTGTGACAGTTGAATCGACGTTCCCGGCCGTAAACGGAAGCTCGGTATCGTCGGCAGTTGCGTGGTGATAAATGTGCCGAACGGATCGATCAGCTCGTTCTTGTCTTTGATGTAGCGGCCGTACAGCGAGTGCTGCTCGTTGATCTTGTAGTCGATGCGCAGTAAGTCTTCGCGATAATCCAGCGGGTTCGGTTGCTGAAACGTGACGTTGTTGCCCACCGGACTGTTGATGAACGCAGTCGCCAGACCGATCGCGTTGCGATAGACGCTCGCAATCGCGCGGCCATCGGCCGTGATCCGGTTCGCCGGAATGATGTTTCGCAGAGCGACGTTGGTGCCGCCAAAACATCCGGCGCGGTTCGCAGTCGTGCAAGGTAACCCACTGTCAGGATCGCGCAGCAGACCATCGTCGTTGGTTCCCACTATTCCGTCAGCCCCCCGCAGACGGAAAGAGAAGTCGCCGTTCAGCTCGGCCAATGTCGGCGCGGTGCGACGTTGCGCCGCGGAAAGCCGGCGAATGTACTTCCATTCCTGACCGCCGAAGAAAAACAGCTTGTCTTTGAAGATTGGCCCACCAAAGCTGTAGCCGAAATTGTTGAAGCGCAACGTCGGACGGACTGGAGCGAAGAACGAACGCGCATCCAGTTTGTCGTTGCGAATGAACTCAAACGCGCTGCCGTGAAAGTCGTTGCCGCCGCTGCGGGTCACGAGACTGACCTGTCCGCCGGAGTTGCGTCCATATTCGGCGGAGAAGTTTGAAGTTTGTATTTTGACTTCCTGAATGTAATCGATGCCGAGATTGTTGATCTGACTCGCGTTGCTGCCCGACTGCAGATTGAAACCGCCGTCGATCGTGACGTTATTTGTTTGACCGCGATTCCCGTTGATCGATTGGTTGTTGGTCGCGAGACTCGTCGTCAACTCGAGCTGATCGTCGTTGATCAGCGCGACACCAGGAACCAGCGAGAGAAGCTGAATGTAGTTGCGGCCGTTAAGCGCGAGGTTCTGCACCTGTTGCTGATCGATAACACGCGCGACTTCGCCGGACGTCGTGTTGACCGTCTCACCGGCGATGCTCGTGATCTCCACTGTTTCCGAAACCTCACCGACTTCGAGTTTCAGATCCACTGTCAATCGCGCATCAGCCGTGACGCTCTTGCCCGAGACGAGGGCTTTCTTGTAACCCTTCGACTCGGCTTCGAGAGTGTAAGTGCCGACCGCCAGGTTCGTGACGGTGTAGTAACCGTTCTCGTCGGTGGTCGCGGTGCGCTCGGCGTTGTTCGCGGTGTTGATGACTTTGATTGAAGCGTTAGGAACGCCCGCGCCATTCGCGTCCTGCACGGTTCCGGAAATGCGCCCGACGACGGTTTGTGCGAAGGTGGATTGAGAGGCAACGATGATCAGTGAAAGTAACCACAGAAGGGGCAGCCGGGTTTGGTTAGAGCCGCGCATCGATCAGACCTCCAAAGGAAGAGTTGTTTTAGGCGACCATTGGGGCCGCGAACGCCGGCGCCGCAACCAAAGCCACGGCCCCGCGCAGACGCGGATGCTCTTCGGCGGGCACAATGTGAATCTCGGTTGCGCCGCCAAAGTCAGTCAAAGTTCTCTCGCGCAGAGCACTGCGCACGATCGGTTCAATCAAACTCCACGCCGTCGTGATCTCGCCGCCGATGTAGATCCGAGCCGGATCGACGGAGTTGATGATCGACGCGAGACCGAGTCCGAGATAACGCGCGGTCGAGTTGACCGCCGCCAGCGCTTTCGCATCACCCGCACGCGCGCGGGCGATCAAATCCTCGACGGTGAAACTTGCCGTTTCCGCGTCACGCGGACGCCCGTCTGTAAGATCGCGTCCGAAGTAACGCGACAACGTCGCAAGGTTTGAAACGTAGGCTTCCCAACAGCCGGTCGCTCCGCACGAGCAGCGTGGTCCATCGATGTTCAACGGCACGTGACCAAACTCGCCGGCGGTGTTGTGACGACCGCGCATGACTTCGCCGTTCACGACCACGCCGGTGCCGACGCCGTCCGAGACACTCACGAACACGGAGTTTCCGGACGCGACCACGTCGCTGCGCGTGGTCCAGAGTTGGGCCAGGGCACAGGCCTTTCCGGAGTTCTCGATGTGGACCGGGATTCCCAAAGCAGCCGCCAGCGGATCTCGCAGGTTTACGTCGCGCCAACCGAGCGTCGGCGCGTGCAACACGCGGCCCAACGCCGGATCGACCATACCGGGCACCACGACGCCAACACCTTCGCAAGCGCCGACGTCGCTGAAGTCGGCGAGCACCTGCTTGACGCGGCGCGCAAGGTCCTTCGTCAGCACGTCGATGTCTTTGCTGGTTTGAAAACTATTGACCACGCCCAACTGCTTGCCCATGAGGTCGGTCAGCATGATGTAAGTCCGCGACGCGCGAATGTCGACGCCGACGACGCAACGTTGGCGCGAGTCGATGTACAGGAACGTCGGACGGCGTCCGCGTCCGACTGCTTCGCCGAGTGCGCCTTCGAAGATCAGCGACTCGCTTAGCAGTTCGCCGACGAGCAGACTGGCGACGCCGCGACGGACGTTCATCAACCGCGCGAGGTCGGCGCGGGAGATCGGTTGATGGGCGCGAATCAGGTTCAGGGCGATTTGCCGGTTGATTTCGCGGCTGGTGCCGCGCCGGGCCACTTTGAAGTCGTGTGGGTTGATCTTGCGCATGCTCGGAAATTGTTCGTTATTAGGACTTATTTCAGAAACCCGAAGAAAGTCTCAGTTCTTCACCCAAAAAACGCTGTACACGGATTTAAGACGGAATTTGTCTAAACGCGGAACATATACTCCCGACCCGCCAGAGCTGTCAAGAAGTTTCTTGTTTTAAGCTGCCGCACGAGCGGCGGATGACGAGTTCGGGAGCGATGGTTATACGTCGAGGTTTGGCGACTGAGTTCTTACCATCTATCAACTCCAGCAACAGTTTGGCCGCCGCTTGACCCATCGCCGTCGTCGACCATGAGACAGTCGTGAGCGGCACGCGCAGCATGTCGCCGTAATGAATATTTCCCGCGCCGACGATGGCCACGTTGCGCGGAACGTCGAGTCCTGCGTCGCTCAACGCCTCCATCGCGCCGATAGCCGCCGGATCGTTCGCGGCGAAGATCGCCGTTGGCAGCTTTCCGTTTGCGATCCAATCCTTCATCGCCGCGCGGCCGTCAGCTTCGGTGAAGCCGCAGTCGTGGACCAGCGACTTATCGACGCGAAGTCGCGCTTCCGACATCGCCTGCTTGTAGCCCTCGAACCGGCCTTCGGAAGTCGACGCACTCGTGCCGCGAAGGTGACCGATCTTTCGATGGCCCAACTCGATCAGGTGCTCGGTTGCGAGTTTGCCGACCTGCACGTCGTCCGTTGTGACGGCGGGACAGCGCAATCCGGTCAGCACTCGATCGATCAAAACGATCTTGCCGCCTTCGCTCAACAACTTGCGATACGACTTCGCGTCCTGCGTCGCTAACGACGAGGCGACGATCAGTCCGTCGGTCCTGGTCCATAGCGCTTCGATCTCGTCCAACTCCTTGCGCGCTTCTTCGTCGGTGCTGCAGATCAGGTTTTGATAACCGGCGGGACGCGCGTGTGATTCGACCCCGCGACAGATCTCGGCGAAGTAAGAGTGCATTAGATCGGGAACGACGATGCCGATGAGGTACGAGTGTTTGGAAGTGAGCGCCCGCGCGAATTGATTTGGGCGGTAGTTCATTTTTTGCGCCGCGGCGAGAACGCGGGCGCGAGTTTCAGGATTGATCTCGGGATGATTGTTGATCGCGCGCGAGACCGTCATCTTCGAGACGTTCAAAGCACGCGCGATGTCTCCCAGCGTCGTCGGCATGGCAGAAGGCAGGACTACTTGCTGCGTTTCAAGCTCGCGTCGATCGCCGCTTGTGCCAGCGGCGCCATCACGGCGTAGCCTTGCACGTTCGGGTGCAAGCCGTCGTCACTCAGCTCGTTTTTCAGAAAACCGCTCGCGTCGACCATCGCCGAGAAATAGTCGAGGTAAATGTGATGATTGGCGCGCGCAAACTCCCGTATCCAGTTGTTGAGCGCGAGGATCTTCTCCAGCGGGCGACGAACGGTTTGAGTCAACGGCTTGCCGTCGCGAACTTCGTAATCACTGACCGGCATGACTGAAGCAAGCACGACGCGGATGCGATTCGCAGTGGCTAGCTCCGTCATCGACTTGAGATTGTCTTCAATTGCCTCGAGCGTGGTTGGACCAGTGTTGCCGGCGATGTCGTTTGTGCCGGCGAGAATCACGACGACCTTCGGTTTGAGCTCGATCACGTCGCGGCGAAAACGAATGAGCATTTGCGGAGTCGTTTGGCCGCTGATGCCCCGGTTAACGTAAGGCTTGCCGGGAAAGAAACCGTTGGCGGGGTTGTCCCACGAGTCGGTGATCGAGTCGCCCATGAAGACGACGCGCTGCTGGTTCTTCGCGGGCGCTGCGACGGCTTTGTTATCTTTGTCGTAGCGGGCGAGGTTGGGCCAGTCGTTCTTGCAATCCGTCGTCTGGGCTGTTGCCGGGATTGGGGCCATGGTCAAGAACAAAAGAGAACACATAATCAACTTAATCATTGTTTAGCTCCGAGCACGCCAGCGATCGACTGCGACTGCGACGACGATGATCGTGCCGATGATGATCTCCTGCACGTAGTTGGGCCAACCGACCTGCTGGCAACCGTTGCGCAGAAACGCCATGATCAAAGCGCCGATCATCGACCCGAGAATGCTTCCCTCACCGCCGTTCAAACTTCCGCCGCCGATCACTACCGCGGCAATGATGTCCAACTCCGAACCGGCGGCGACGGTCGGATCGCCTTGCCGCAAACGCGACATCTGCATCACGCCGGCCAGTCCAAACAGCAAACCCGCCAGACCATAAATCCAAATCTTCAAACGATCGGTCGCAATGCCACACGCACGCGCCGCCGCTTCGTTCGATCCGAGCGCAAACACGCGGCGTCCAAACACCGTCTGGCGCAACACAATCGCGGCTAAAACAGCGAGCACGATCGCGATCCATACGCCGGGCGCGACCAGCAGCCACGACGGATTCGGAAACATCACGAGCAACTCGTTCAACCACGTCGCGGGCATGTTTACTGTCTGCTCGTTCGCCAGCCATTTGGCGACG
>DATANW010000104.1:0-4299 GCA_036266055.1 Pyrinomonadaceae bacterium
CAGGTATTAGAGTTCTAGCGCTCGCAGTGCTCGTTCTTTTTTCGGCGAATCCGTCTGCTATCGCGGCTGAGCCGCCCCTCGTTCTCACTCACATCACCGTCATTGACATGACTGGTTACTGCTCGTGACCGCGCCGCTACTTTTAATCCGTCCCCACTTGTAGCGGCTCGCCTTGTTTGATCCGGAGTTCAATCTTCCTTACGTTCGCAAAATCTGTTAGCGGATTGCCTGTCAGCACAAGGAAGTTGGCTTCATAACCATCTTTGAGGTAGCCGATCTTGCGTTTGGGAAAGATAGTGGCGGCCGTTGCTTCCGACCACATCTTCAGCAACGTCAGATTATCGAACGCTCCGAGTTTTGCGAGACTGAGGGCTTCCGCTAACGCGGTTTCGCGGAAGTTATCGCTGCCGACAGCGATTGTCACGTGATGTTTACGGAGCAGGTGAAGGTTTTGGATCAGCATCGAGCGTACTGCTAACCGTTCGCGTTCACTTAGTTTCTCGTCGAAGGTTTGCTCGATGGCGAAACCAATCGTGGTTACCACGACGATTTGTTTTTTCCCAGCGAGTTTGGCATCAGCTTCTGAAATCCGGTAGCGCGAAAGGTCTGCATAATTTGCGAAGTCTTGTCTGTCGGGTCGGAAACCCGGGAGATGGTTAATCTCATCAACACCGGCCACGACCGCGTTATGAAAATCGGCGGCGGTTTCTACGTGAGTGGAAACGCGCAAACCGTCACGGTGGGCCTTCTGCACGATCGCCGGAAGAATGGCCGGATCGAGACCTTTCCAACCGTCGTATGCTTTGTCGTCCTTGCGCTTTGCATACTCTTCCGAATAGAGCAGGTAGGTCTTGATGAAATCAGGTTTGCCGGCCTTGATAATAGGCCACTTGTGTTCAAGATCGGCCGCGTTGTCGATAACGTAATAAAAACCGCCCTCGCCATCATCCGGCTTGAAGCCGCGTTGCGGCGTCACAATCTCAATCGGGTGACCGCCTGAACCAGTTAGACCACCGTTCGAGAGTATTCCGTCGACACTGGTGGGAAGATTTATTCTCGCCGCCGTCGGCTGTTTTGATCTGAGCAGGCTATTTGGATTTTTGACGTAGAAAATTCCTGCTTCAAGATACATTCTGTTTACTCGATCGAAAGGTTCGTCACTGGACCAATCGAGGTTGTGATTGTGCGCTTCTCCAAATGGCGGCACGACGTATTTGCCTGAGACATCAAAAACCCGATCGACGTGCCTGGGCCGCTTACTGCTTAACACGCCCGCAACTGAATAAAAGGTTCGGCGAACAAACTTCTGCCCGTCGAACCAGTTTCCGTTAGCGAACTCATAGTTGTGATCGGTGGTGGTAACCTGTGCTTGGGCAGAGAAGGTCGTGAGTAGAACGGCAAGAACAATGGCTTTCCTCATGGATTCTCCTTCGCCTATTGAACACCGTCGCGCAAAGGATTAGTGCATGATTAACAGTGGCGCCGAGGGCGGGAGTCGAACCCGCGAGGTACATTCAGCTCTTTCGGGTGCGATGCGTTGAGGAGGCCTTAACCTCTTTGCATCCTTGTGTCGCGTCCACAAACTTCTTTTTGGGATCCATTCGTACCAATTCCTTGAGATCTTCGACCGGAGGACCAAAATATCCCGGCCCCTTCAGGATCCGGCGACCGTGGTAAATGAGATGTCCGCTTTCATCGAAATAGGCCCGGTGCTGTTCTCGTGTGCCATTGCTGGCATAGGAGGTCATCAACACAAACCGCAGTTTGCCGGCATCGTCATAGTAGTAATTATTGTCCCAGGATGAATCTTCGCCTTCCTCATAATGCTGGTACCACCTAACGGTCTCCTTTGCATCGCGTGAGATTCGCAGTCGACTAAACCAGCCCTCTTCACAAACCCAATGCTCAGTCTTGAAAGTGCCATTCCTGATTCCGGCATTGTCCGAATTGACAATCTTGCGGATCGCAACGATCTTGGGATTCTTCTGCCAGTTCTTATCTTTGATTTCGTCTTCGGATTGAGCTTTCGTATCCTGAGCGGTTCTCGCTTGCCAGCCGATTACCAGAGAAGTAACGAGGAGCACAACGAAGAGTCGACTTTTGAAATTAGACATGGTTTGGGACCTCGTGATCATTTCTAACGCCGAAGTTCCGGTGTATTATCAGGGACCATCGTCGCACCCAGGTGCAAGTCAGCGCCACTCCGGAATGTACTCATGAACGCGTATCGCATCTCTCATTACACGATTGTCGCCAAGCTGGGCGCCGGCGGAATGGGCGAGGTTTACAAAGCTCACGACACCATTCTCGACCGTCCGGTGGCTTTGAAGATCCTCCCGCTCGAGTTTGTGGAAAATGCCGATCGACTGCGGCGCTTTATTCAGGAAGCAAAGTCAGCCTCCGCGTTAAATCACCCGCACATTATCACCATCTACGAGGTTGGCGAAGCAAAAGCCGAGTTTGTCGAAGCCAAGCCCGAAACTAAAGATACGAATGCTCCCACCGGTGACCTTGTTTCGGTGGCCCGGGAAACGCCGATTCAGTACATCGCGATGGAGTTCATCGAAGGCGAGACCCTGACCGCGAAAATCCATCGGCAGCAAAGCAATCTAAGAAAGTTACTCGAATATCTGGTCCAAACGGCTGATGGGTTAGCCAAAGCGCATGCGGCCGGGATCGTCCATCGCGATCTCAAGCCGGACAACGTCATGATCAATGGCGACGGTTACGTGAAGATCCTCGATTTCGGACTGGCTAAGTTGGTTGAACCGCCACCCGCAAAAAGCGAACAGGATTCGGACGAGGTCGCCACCGCGATCCTGAACCGCAGCCAGCCCGGCGCGGTCATGGGGACCATCGGTTACATGTCGCCCGAACAGGCTATGGGCCGCGCCGTCGATCAGCGGTCAGACATTTTTGCGTTCGGATGCATTCTTTATGAAATCGTCACCGGGCGAAAACCATTTGCGGGCGATTCCATGGTTGATAGCCTGCACAAGATCATTTACACGCCGGCCGCTCCGGTCAGGGACTTCAATCAGAATTGTCCGTACGAGATTCAGCGGATCATTCGGCGCTGTCTGGCCAAGGATCCGGAAGATCGCTATCAGCGAATGAAAGACGTCGCGATCGATCTTCGTGATTTTCTAGAAGAGAGCAAAGCTGTTTCAAATTCCGCCGTTTACTCAGCGACGCCGGGTCTGTCTCAATCCAGTGGTGAAATGCTGTGCGACGCGCCGGTAGTTGAAACTCAATTGGATGAGTCTAGTCCGGCAGTGCTGCAATTGAGTCGCTTCTCAAAAGCCAGTGTAGCGCTCGCCGTTCTGGCGCTGATTGCAGCCATCGCACTTTGGCCGCTGCATCAGCGCGGCAACATCGGGTCCGAGCTCAAAATCGACTACTCGAAAGAGGCCGCCATGAGCAAGGCCCGCGAGGTCGTGAACGGTCTGGGCTATAACGCGAACGATCTGCAGGTGGCGGGGCGTTTCATCGGAACTGGTTTCGACCTTAAATACCTAGCCAACAAAGAAGGACAGAGTGCGGCTCGACAGGCCGTGCGTGAAGGTAAGACAGGGCTCTGGCAGTTTGCGTTTGCGCGTACAGTTGACGATTCGTCAGGCGGGGTTTTCAGTACCAATCCGCGACCCGGACAATTGCTAGTCACGATTAGCCCGCAGGGACAGGTGATGAGTTTCAGCACCGCGCCGGAGGAATCAGGTGATATCGCCGCGGTAGATCAGCGCCAGGCAGTCGCGCTGGCCACCGAGCAGGCGCGAAGATGGCTCTCGTTCGACCCGGCCGGTTATAACGTCGAAGTCGTTCCGCGATCGTCTCCGCCCGGACTGACGGAGGTGACGTGGCGCAATTCCACGCCGGTCCTCGGACACAAAGAAATTGTTCGCGCCAATATCCAGGGAACCAAAGTCATCAGACTAAGCCGGCAGTTCGACGCTCCTCAATCAGTGAAAGAGTCTAGCGCCGTCGTTGACGCGGTTGGCAATGCGCGCTCCGTCCTGCTGGTTCTGGCTGTCGTTGGGATGTACGTCTTCGGCGTGGTGTTCCTGATTTACGGTAAACGCTGGCAGGCGTTCGGACGAAAGATTTCGATTGCCGCGGCAGTGCTGGTCGGTCTGGGTTGTTTTTCAATCTTCTATTTTCAGGCCTCGAGTTCCGGCAGCACGTTGGTCCTGTTTCTGGTCTCGCTGGTGGTTACGCTGTTGTTGAGTGTCGCTTTTTTTCCGAGCGGCGCCGGCTTTTTTGAATGGCTGCGTGTCTATAGTCCGGCCCGCTTGTTCGCGC
>DATANW010000105.1:0-15313 GCA_036266055.1 Pyrinomonadaceae bacterium
ATCTACGCGCCGACGCGAATCAAACCGCTGCTGGCGCTGAAAGTGGGTGGCCGCGGCGACGTCACGACTTCGCACTTGCTGTGGTCGTTTGGCTCTGGACCAGACGTGCCGACGCCGGTCACCGACGGGAAATATTTTTACATCGTGAACGATCGCGGGATCATGTGGTGTCTCGATGCGAAGACAGGCGACGAGGTTTATAGTCAGCAACGCATCAAACCGGGCACGTACAGTGGCTCGCCGGTGCTGGCCGACGGAAAGATCTACGTCACGAACGAGGACGGAGTGACGACGGTGGTCGCCGCCGGACCGAAGTTTGAAGTCCTGGCGGAGAACCCGTTGAACGACTACGTTCTCAGCTCCCCCGCGATATCTGACGGCCGAATCTACATTCGCACCGGTCAATATCTGTATTCCATCGGAAATAAATAGTGACCACGGATCGGAGTTAATTTATGTGGCGAGCACTAGTTCTCATCTGTTTGCTGGCGATCGGTGTTACTGCCCAGGAGACGCAACTCGGACGTGTCGAGTTTCCGACGTCGGGCTCACCGCAAGCGCAGGCGCATTTTCTTCGCGGCCTCGGGGCGCTTCATTCGTTCTGGTACGAAGAGGCGGCCGAGGCGTTTCGTGAGGCGACGAAAGTCGATCCTGACTTCATGATGGGCTACTGGGGCGAAGCGATGACGCTCAATCATCCGCTCTGGTCTGAACAGGATTTGACCGCCGCTCGCGCCGTGATCGCGAAGATTAAAGACACGCCAAAACTTACCGACCGCGAGCGTGCGTACCTGAACGCGGTCAAAGCTCTCTACGGCGAGGGCGAGAAACGCGTCCGTGACACCGCGTACTCCGCGGCGATGGAGAAGATCTATCGCGCGTATCCGGACGATCTCGACGCCGCCGCCTTCTATTCTCTGTCGCTGCTCGGAATGACAAGTCCGGCGGATAAGAGTTATCGCCTACACGCGCAGGCGGGCGCGATCGCCCTCGAGGTTTACCAGAAGAACCCGAACCATCCCGGCGCCGCACATTACATCATTCATGCGTTCGACGATCCGGAGCACGCGATCCTCGCGTTGCCTGCGGCGCGTCGTTACGCGAGCATCGCGCCGGAAGCACATCACGCGCGGCACATGCCGTCGCACATTTTTCTGCAACTCGGCATGTGGGCCGAGGCGGCCGCGTCGAATGAAGCGGCGTGGGAATCGTCAGACGCGTGGATGAAACGGAAAAACCTTTCGGTAAACGTCCGCGACTACCACAGTCTGCATTGGCTGATGTACGCGTATCTCCAGCAGGGTCGCTATCAAAAGGCGGAAGAGCTGTTGACGTTGATGAAGAAGGTGATGTCGGAGTCGACGTACAACGACAAGCTCCGTCCGGGTTACTACGAAAACAACTGGGCCAACATGGCGGCGTCGTTTATCGTCGAAACCGAGCGGTGGAATCTTGCGGACGAGTTGTTTCCGCAACAGAAAACTGTTTCCGAGCCAGCGGGAACAAATGGCAGTCATGGCGGCATGCACGGAGGCAACGGCGGCGCGACCGTGCGCACTTCGACGGCCAGTCAGAACCTGCCGATCTTTGTCCGTGGTTTGCAGGCAGCTACTGCCGGGAACGCCAGCGAAGTTCAGTCGATCGGACCAGTCAACAGGTTGGAAGTCGAGGCGCTCAGGGCTTCGATGAACGACGACCACGCGACGGCGATAGACTTGATGAAGAAGGCCACGGCGGCGGAGGAGCAAGGAGGTGCGCCGTATGGTCCACCGACGCTCGTCAAACCGTCGCATGAACTATTCGGCGAGATTCTGTTGCGTGCTGGAAAGGCGAAAGAGGCTGCCGAGGCGTTTCAAGTCGCGTTGCTGCGTCAGCCAAACCGCGCGCGATCGTTGCTGGGTTTGGCACGTGCGGCCGCGAAGAACGGCGACACTGCGACCGCGCGCAGTACCTACACGAAGTTTCTCGAACAGTGGAAACAGGCTGACGCGAATTTACGAGAACTCAGCGAAGCTCGCGATTATCTCAAGCACTAAACACGGATTAAAGAATTCTAGTGACGGTTTACTTCTGCCGTACGTCGTACGCGTAGATCGTGTCCTGATCGCGCAAGTACAAGCGCCCGCCGGCGACCACCGGATGCGTCCACGTTTCGACATCTCCGGCTTGAATGCGGAAGCGCCCGCGTTCCACATAACCTGTCGGCGTTGCTTCGACTAACCCGACGACGCCTCTCTCACTAAAGCAGTACAAGCGTCCATCGGCATAAACGAGCGATCCCTTGCCGACACTGCGATCGCGCCACGCGATCTCCCCGGAGTCGAACTTGATCGCCGTTAGAATTGCACTCGAAAACCCGTAAAGATAATCGCCCACCAGCACGGAACTGCTGTGATGGTTGCGCATATCTTTACTGAACCAGACTTCCTGCGCCGTGTTATCAGGCTTGATCTCGACCACCCCGCCACCGGTTCCATAGTCGGACGAGATAAACACGCGGTTCCCGCGCGCAATCGGCGTCGCCGCGTTCGCTACGTTATTCGACGGCTTCGCATACTCCCACAACAATTTCCCATCCTTCAGGTCCAGGCCGACAGCCCGCTGGCTGGTGAAGAAGACGACCTGCGTGCCGCCATTCACCTGAACCGGAATTGCGGACGAATAGCCAGCCTTGTCGCTCTGGCTCTTCCAGATCACTGAACCATCGCTCTTGTTCAGCGCGACGATTGATGCGCCTGGTCCACCCGGATTTACGAACAGCTTATCGCCCACGATCAACGGCGACTCGCTGATCCCCCAGGTGATGTTTTTCCCCTCAAACTCGCGGAGAATATTCTTGGTCCAAACGACCTTTCCGGTGCGCGCCTCGAACGCCGACAGATCGCCGCTGCCCCCGAGCGCGTAAACGCGATCGCCATCGACGGTCGGCGTGCCTCGTGGTCCATCACCGCGATCGTTGCGAAAGGCGTTGCCATTCGGCGTGGCCCACGCTTCTTTTCCCGTAGCGACGTCGAACGCGATGACAAACTCGCGCTCGCCGCGCAAGCCCATTGTGTACAACTTTCCATTCGCGACCGAGAACGACGAGAAACCACGTCCCGCGCCGATCGCTTTCCACACCAAAGGCGGACCTTCAGCGGGCCACTGTTTTAGCAACCCCGTTTCCGTCGAAATACCGTCACGATTCGGCCCGCGCCACTGCGGCCAGTTCGCGTTGCCGGCCGACGATTGGGCCAGAGCCACACCCGTAACGCACAGTAAAAACAACAGCACCCGCATGCTTTTCATGTTGAGAACTCCTTATCCGTGTTTCTATCCGAACTGCCTTACTACGACTGCGGTTTGAAATACAAAACCAAACCACCGCCTAACGCAGCCAAAACAAAACCTAAGTAGAGCAACGGATTTGGGGAGGTTTTGGGAGGATGCAACCACATGGAATAAAGCACGTTCACCAGTGGTGCTCCGGCAAACACCAGCGGCATCACGTACGTCGGCAGTCCTCCAGAGCGGAAGGCGAAGATGATGCAGACCGCACCGGCTGCGCCCAAAGCGCCGCCAAGCATTGCGCCAAGCGAACCCTTCATCGTAAAGCCGTTGAGTTGTCCCTGCGATGAAAGTGTAATGAGCGGCACCAGCACGCCGATTAAAAAGTAAGCGACGCCGACGCACAGCAAGGCACGCATCGGATTATTACCGAGCGCAACCTGACCGCTATGCAGAGCAGGACCATAGAGTCCCCACGACAGCGCCGCGCCCAGAGCAAAAAGGATCCAAAGCTCCATCAGGACCTCCGAATATGAAACTCAAAAAAGAGCTTTTCCGTAATCTGTTACATCCTTGATTGCGGCATTCTAGCAGTCAGTTTCCGAATTGAATAGACAATTAGCAAATTACAAAAGGATTTGCTAACGTCTGCGAATCACTCGGTGGGCCTCCAAAATTTCGAACGGGAGCATTGAATCTTGAAGTCAACTTTGCGAACTCTTTTCCTGCTCATTCTGCCTCTGTTGTTTGCACTGCCTGTGTTTGCGCAGACGTATCGCGGGGCCGTGCGCGGGACCATCCACGATCCGAATGGCGGGGCGATGCCGGGTGCCACGGTCACGATCACCAACACCACCACGGGCGAATCACGCACCGCAACGAGCGGGGAACAGGGTGAGTTCGCGATCTCGGCGCTCCCTCCAGGTCTGTATGAAATACTGATTGAAAAACAACCCTTCGAGAAGTACGCGAACAAGGTTGAACTCCACGTAAATGAAGTCGTGCGAGCAGACGTAACGCTGATGGTTGGCAGTGTAGGCACGTTCGTAATCGAAACCTTCGAAGGTAACTTGAAGCAAGACACCGCGTCGCTCGGCGCCGTCGTCGATAACAGACAGATCACCGGTTTGCCGCTCGACGGTCGTAACTTCTACGAATTGAGTCTGCTGGTTCCCGGTGCTGTTCCTCCGGCGCCGGGCTCTGCGGGTTCAGTGCGCGGCGATTTCTCTTTTAGCGTAAATGGCGCGCGCGAAGACGCGAACAACTTCCTGCTGGACGGCGTCTACAACATCGATCCGAAACTCAACACGTTCGGCGTGCGTCCCTCAGTGGAAGCGATTCGCGAGTTTGAGATGCTGACGAGCACCTACGATGCGTCGTTCGGCCGCAATCCCGGCGCGCAGGTGAACGTCGTCCTGAACTCGGGAACAAACGATTTCCACGGTTCGGTGTTCGAGTTTCACCGCAACGCCGCGCTCGACGCGCGAAACTTCTTCGCGCCCGCGACAGAACCAAAACCGAAATACCTGCGCAACCAGTTTGGCGGCGCGATTGGTGGTCCAATCGTGCGCGATCGCACGTTCTTCTTTGCCGACTACGAAGGCACGCGCTCCCGCGAAGGCATCACGCGCATCACAAACGTCCCGACCGCGGAAGAGCGCATCGGAAACTTCTCTAACAGCGTCTTTGGCGTGCCAACGAATCCATTCACCGGCCTGCCGTTCGACGGCGGCAGTATCCCGTCTTTTTTTATCCATCCCGTGGGGCAAGCGATTGCGGCGTTGTATCCGCTGCCGAACCGCAACGTGCCGTTCCAAAACTTTGTCTCGTCGCCAACCCAGCGCGACGACAACGACAGTTTCGACGTGCGCGTCGACCATCATCTGACTGACAAAGCCGACCTCGCGTTTCGTTACAGTTTCGGCGATCGCGATCTTTTCGAACCGTTTACCGGTCCAGCGTTCTCGGCGGTTCCCGGTTTCGGCGACACAGTGAAACGGCGCAGTCAGAACGGCATGGTCGCACTGACGTGGGTGTTGACGCCGAACCTCGTGAACGAAACGCGCGCCGCGTTCAGTCGCGTCGCCGCGTCGGTGAGGCAGGAAGCCAGCGTTTTGAATTCCGAAGTAGGCCTGCCGACGATCTCGCCGCGCGCGCGCGATCTCGGTCTCAGTCTCATCACGATCACGGGCTACTCACCGCTGGGCGACGAAGGCAACAACCCGCAAAACAGCGTCACGAACGTTTACCAGTTTCTGAACAACTCGAGTTACGTTCACGGCAATCACCTGTTCAAGTTCGGCGCCGATTTGCGCTTTACGCAACAGAACGCTTTCCGCGACGTTGAATCCCGCGGGCGGCTTCAGTTCTCGCCGTTCTTCCAACTGACCGGCAACGCTCTCGCGGACATGCTGCTCGGATTTCCGTTGTTGACGAGCGTCGCGCGCGTCGACAACCCGCAACAGATCCGCACCGAGAGTTACAACTTCTTCATCAACGACAGCTGGCGCGTGACCCCGCGACTCACGTTGACTGCGGGCCTGCGTTACGAATACAACTCGCCGCCGGTCGATGCGGAAGATCGCGCCACCGTTTTCGATCTCGCAACGCGCCGCATCGTGCCGGTTGGAACGAACGGCGTTCCGCGCAGCGGTTTCGACCCTGACAGGAACAACTTCGCGCCGCGGGTCGGCTTTGCCTGGTCCATCGATCAATACACCGTGCTGCGGGGTGGCTACGGCGTCTACTACGATCAAGCGCCGCTCGCGCCGGCTGAGTCGCTTTATTTCAATTCGCCGTTCTTCGACAACAACATCTTCTTCTCGCTGCCGGGACTGCCCCTAACCTTGAGCGATCCGTTCCCGTCGTTCTTCCCCTTCCCGCTGCCGGATTCAGCGCTCGCGATTCAACGCGATCTCCGCACGGGCTACATGCAGCACTGGAACCTCAACCTCGAGCGCGAGATCGGAAACCACACAGTTTTCGAGGTCGCGTATGTCGGTTCGAAGGGGACGAAGCTGCTGACTGCGCGCGACATCAACCAACCGCAGCCGCAAATCCTGCCTCCCGGATTGCCGTTCGTGCCGCGTCCCGATCCACGCTTCGATGACATCGTCTTACTCGAGTCGCGCGGCAACTCGAACTACCACGCGCTCCAGGCGCGGTTTCAGCAACGGCTCTTCCGGGGCCTGACCTCGCTGGTGTCATACACCTGGTCGAAGTCGATCGACGACGCGTCAAACTTCTTTAGCAGCGCCGGCGATCCAAACTTTCCGCAGAATAGTTACAACGTCGCCGCCGAGCGTGGCCGTTCGAACTTCGACGTGCCGCATCGCTTATCGGCCAGTTACTCGTACGCGCTTCCGTTCGGCCGAGGCCGTACCTATCTCGAAGACGACGGTTGGGTCTCGACAGTATTAACGGGTTGGGAAACCCACGGAATCATCACATTGCAATCGGGTCGTCCATTCACCGTGGCGCTGCTTTCGGATATCGACAACAGCGGCACCGGACGCTCGATCCTTGGCTTCGGCGCGAACGATCGGCCGAACGTCGCCGGCAATCCGGAGATTTCAAACCCGACACCGGAACGGTGGTTCAACACCGCCGCGTTCGCGTTTCCGCCGCCGGGAACGTTTGGTAATGCGGGCAGGAATATTCTGAATGGACCAGGATTTCAGAACTTCAACGCGTCGCTGATGAAGAACACGGCCTTAACAGAAAGTGTGAACTTGCAGTTCCGCGCGGAGGTCTTCAACCTCTTCAATCATCCAAACTTCAACTTGCCCGACAACTTCCTGGGCTCGCCGACGTTCGGACGGATCTCGTCAGCACGAGATCCGCGGCATATTCAGTTTGGCTTGAAGTTGTTGTTCTAGTCGCCGGAGGGTTGCGACCGATCGTCGAAGTCCCTGTATTTCGCGGATAAGAGAAGATCCGCTTCGTCGGGCGTTGGCACGCGCGGTGTCATCGTTCCGTCGACCTGCTCATAAAGCGGCGGAGGAATATCCGCGAAGTCGGCCATTGGACCATAAACATGGTCTACACCTTCCTTGAACACGTCACCAATCAGCAGATTGATGATGTGCACTCGCTCCTCGGGATACTTCCGCAGGAAACCGGAAAAGCTGAAACCTTCGTTGTAGAACGCGTAGACGAGCTTGCGCATCGATTCGATCCCGCGATCGAGTTTCGCCTGGTACTGCCCGAGACGTTCGGCGGAGAAATCGTCGTGCTTAAACGCGTCGTGAATCGCGTCGGTCGCGAGCTCAGCCATCTTCAACGCCAGCAGGACGCCCGACGAGTAGATCGGATCGAGGAACCCGTACGCGTCGCCGATGATGATGAAACCGTTTCCGGCGTTCTGCTTCGAACGATAGGAGTAGTCGAGAATCGAGTAGATCTTGTCGACGCGCTCGCCGCCCTCGACGCGCTTGCGGCACGGTTCACATTTCTCGATCTCTTCGTTGTAGATCTTCGCGAGATCCTGACCGCGGCCCTGCACGAGGTACTCGGGATCGGCAACGATCCCCACGCTCGTGATGTCGTTCTCGAGCGGGATATACCAGAACCAACCGTTGCTTCCCTTCTCCGTTCTCAGCACCAACGTCGCGCCGCCGTTTAGATCCGGCTCGCGATGCGCGCCTTTCCAGTACGAATACAAAACGGCTTTCTTCAGGTTCGGATCGCGCACGCGCCAGCGAAACTTGTTCGACAACATCGCCGCCTGTCCGGTAGCGTCGACCACTACTTTCGCGAAAAACTTTTCCCGCGAACCGTCCTGCATCTGCACTTCGACGCCGACTGCCTGGTCACCTTCGAACAAGACCTGCTTGACCAGCACGCCCTGATGGACCGAGACGCCCGAATCGGCGGCATGATCGATCAGCAACTTGTCGAACTCCGCGCGCGTCACCTGCCACGTCACCGCACTCTCGTGATGTACCGCTTCAAAGAAATAGAACGGCCGCGATTCTTTGCCCGCCGAGTTGGCAAACTGCACGCTGTACTTCCGCACAAAGGGGCTGGCTTTCAACTTATCCAGCAACCCCATGCGCCGGAAAGTCCAATAAGTATCGGTCATCAGTGATTCGCCGATGTGATGACGCGGAAAGATTTCTTTCTCGAAAAGAATTACCTGGCGCCCTTCACGGGCCAGCATACTGGCAACGGAACTCCCTGCGGGTCCACCACCCATTACTATGACGTCGTAGTTATTTGTATTCATGCGTAGCGTACAGTTCTCAGTTCAGGTTCAAAAAAATCTATCAGGAAACGATCGACTTCCAGAAGACCGCGGCGCGTGAGCCGGATCGATCCGTTTTCGCGTCCCAGCAGATCGTCGGCCGCGAGGTTTTCATAGACGGGCAGAAATTCCTGCCAAACGTCCACTCCAAATTTCTTCTGAAAGTAACCGGTCTCAAGCGCGCCGGTTTTTAGTTGCAGGACCATCTCACGGATGAGTCGCTGCTTCGGCGTCAGAGAAACGGCCCGCAACAGCGGCAGGCGGTCCTCGTTAAGGATGCGGACATATTCTTCGAAGTTGTGCGCGTTTTGAAAGTTGACGCCACCGAAATGCGAAAACGACGAGACGCCGATGCCGATCATGTCGCCGCCATGCCACAGCGCGTCGCGGTAGATGAAGCGACACGTTTTCTTTTTGGTCGCGACGATGTCTGCGCCCGCGATTTCGTAATCGTGTGCCAGAAACTGTTCGAACGCGTAGTTGAGCCAGTGGCGCTTCGTGGTCCAGTCGGCGATCGGCGACGTCACGCCCTTCTTGATGATGTCCTGCGAGATGACCGTATTGTACGGCAGCTCCATCTGGTAAATCGTGACCGAGTCGGGCGCGAGTTCGATCGTTTTTTGCACCGCGTCGCGCCACTTTTCTTCCGTCTCACCCACCATGCCCGAGATCAGGTCGACGTTCACCTGCGGGAAATCGACCGCGCGGGCCCACTCGTACGCGCGATAAATTTCGGGAGACAGGTGCGCGCGGCCGTTGGCTGCGAGAATCTCGTCGTCGAAATGTTCGATACCGAGACTAAGACGCGTGACTCCGATCTCTTTCAGTGTTTCGAGTTTCGATTTTTGGATCGTGCCGGGTTCGCACTCGAAGGTGACTTCTTCCGCGTTCTCCCACGTCACGTGCTGGTTCAGCCCGTCGACGAGATAGCGCAATTGTCGGTCGCTGATGTACGACGGCGTGCCGCCACCGAAGTACGCGAAGCGCAACTTCCGGCCCTGAAACGCAGGCGTGCGGCTGTAGAGTTCGTTCTCCTTGATTAACGCATCGAGGTAGACCTCGATCTCGGAGGCGTTCTTGTCCGTGTAGACTTTGAAGTAACAGAAGAAGCAGCGTTTCCGGCAAAACGGAATGTGAATATAAAGACCGAGCGGATCGTCGACGCGGGCCGGTCGGTTCAGTGCGGCGACTGCCTCCGGCACAAACTCCGGCTTCCACTGCGAGAAGGGCGGGTAGTTCGAGACAAAATAATTCCCTACTTCGGTTCTGCTTGGGGTTTCTACCGTCATTTAGAAAGCGCTTCAGTGCAGCCAGGCAAAATTAACAGGTTAATACGCGTGACGCAATTCGTAGGTTGCGCGTCGACAAGTTGACGTTGTATAGAACACCGATGCCCACGCAACCGGGATTTAGAATTTCGGATCTAAAACACTATTTACCCTATCTGCTACTAATAATTGTTTTTATCGGTGGCGTTTGGGCAATTCTCAGCATTGGCTCCAGCCTGAATCCACACACCGCCAGCACAACGCCTGACGCACTTACGTCTTTGACGGACGGGCTGAAACAAAACTTCCGCAATCCGCTCAGCGTGCTGCTGCTGCAGGTCATCGTGATCATCATCATGGCGGGGCTCTTCGGGAGGCTGTTCCGCAGGCTGGGCCAGCCGCCGGTGATGGGCGAGATGGTCGCGGGGATCGTGATGGGCCCGTCGGTGCTGGGTTTCTTTTTTCCGGAAGCCATGTCGTTTATCTTCCCGCAGTCTTCGCTCGAGACGTTGCGGCTGTTGAGCCAGATCGGGGTCGTCGTGTTCATGTTCGTCGTGGGCATGGAGCTGAACGTACAGCATGTACGCGAGAAGGGCTCCGCGTCGGTGATGATCAGTCACGCGAGTATCGTCGTGCCGTTTCTGCTTGGCTCGGGGCTTTCGCTCTTTCTCTATCGAGACCTCGCCCCGCCGGGAACCTCGTTCACGGCCTTTGCGTTATTCATCGGAGTTGCGATGAGCATCACCGCGTTTCCGGTGCTGGCGCGAATCCTGGACGATCGCGGACTAACGCAAACAGCTCTAGGTTCAATCGCCCTCACGTGTGCCGCCGTTGACGACGTCACTGCCTGGTGCATACTGGCGCTGGTGATCGCCATCGTAAATGCGACTGGAGTCATTGTTTCGTTAGCGACAGTGATGTTCACTCTGCTCTTTGCACTGGTGATGCTGTTCTTCGTGCGAACCTGGTTGGATCGATTTGTTAGAGAAACGCCGAGCTCGAAGTTGCACAGCCGCCGTTTGATTGCAGGCATGTTAGGATTCGTGCTCGCTTGCGCGTTGATCACTGAGACGATTGGTATTCACGCGTTGTTCGGCGCGTTCATCGCGGGCGTGGTGATGCCGTCGTCGATCGATTTTCGTCTGTTTCTGAAAGACAAGCTCGAGAGTTTTAGTTCCGCTGCGTTGCTCCCGCTGTTCTTTGCGTTCACTGGTTTGCGCACTCAGGTTGGTTTGCTCAACGACTGGCAGAGCTGGGCCTTATGCGGCGTGATCATTCTCGTCGCAATTGCCGGCAAACTCGGCGGCAGTATGTTGATGAGCCGCTGGACCGGCATGGGCTGGTCGCAGTCGTTCGCGATTGGCGTGCTGATGAATACGCGAGGATTAGTGGAACTGGTGGTGCTGAATATCGGATACGACCTGGGAATTCTCTCCGGACGTATCTTCGCGATGATGGTGTTGATGGCGCTCGTCACTACGTTCATGACCGGACCATTGCTCTGGCTGGTCAAGACGGAGCACCGGGCGACGCAGGTTGCGGAAGCTGTTTGAGTTTTGTGTCGTTTGAAAAAGGAGATCCGACCAATGGCAAGAAAGACGCTGATAACGATCGCGATAACGCTGGTGGTTTCGATAAGCGCGTTGGCTTTGTACAAACAACCGAGCTGTGCGTGTGCGCCGGACGTACGAACTTCCGCAGTTCTCGTCGACAAGCCAAACTTCGCTGGCTCATGGACGTTGGATCGAGCGCGCAGTTTCGGTATGCCGGCGAACATGACTCAGACCATGACCGTCACTCAAAAAGACGATCAGATTGACGTGGAAACGAAACTGATTCAACCGGAGAACGAAAGAGTTCAGAAGGACACGTACATCATCGACGGCAAGGAGCACGACTTCACGCCGCCAGTGCCGCCGAATGCACCGGCGGGCGCTCCCGCGCCGACAGGAAAACGCACGGCGAACTGGTTGCCGGCCGGCAATGGCATCACCGTCACCGACGTGACGACTGCACAAACTCCAAAAGGTCCCGCGACGACGCAGGTCGTGAGAAAGTGGACGCTGTCAGGTCAGGGCGAGTTAGTGATCGACATGTACGTGGATAATCCGAACATTTCTTACGAAGCGAAACGCATCTTCAAGCGTTCGTAAATTACCGGCGACTTCGTGTTCCAAGGGGCGGGTATCCAACTCCCGCCCTACGGATTTAAACCAAGGTTCGTAAGTGTCTGCGCGACGGCAACGTCACTCTGCGCCGGCAAGTCTCCTGCCAGGAATTGACTCAAGTCGAAAGCGTGTTGGGAATTCAGCACGTACAGGTTGAGCATCGCCCTCGGCGCCGCCATCGCTCCCGGATTTAGCGCCCCCGACGCCGCCAGCAGCAGCATCGACGACAACGGACGTAACGCTTCGTTCCCGTAGATGGAAAGCTTGTTGTTGAAGGTGTCGGTGATCTTCGCGCCAAACTCAGCCAGGCTGACGATCGCCTTCGTGGGCGCGGTCGGCATATCGTTCAACGACTGCTGCACGTCCTCGAGTGCACCCGTTGCGCCTCGGACCAATTGCATTTCCGTTATCAGCAACGATTGCAACAGAGTGTCTCCCATCTGATTCGTCGCCAGGTTCAGAAAATCGCCTAGCTCGCTGGGAGCGAAGAAACCCGCATTGTGTCCATCACCGGCGTCGAGGAGGCGCTCGCGCGCAACTGCGAGTGCAGCGGCGAGCGAATTCTTCGTGTGCGAATCAAAAACCATGGCGCGTCGTAAATCCTTGTCCGGCCAGTTCCAGAAGACGTCCTTGTCGGTATTCAACTTCTTGATCTCATCGTTTGCGAAACTGATCGAAGTTGAAATCGGGAACGCGGCCCAGGCAAGCAGCGCGGCTGCTGTTTCATTTTGCCGAAGCTTTGTGACGTCTTGAAAGTACGTCGACAAGAGCAACGACTTGAAGTGTGCTTGCAGGGTACGCGACATCATCATCGACGCGTTATTCAGACCGTCTTCGTCGAGCTTGTTGAACCACGCAGCGAGAACACTGGCCGGCAGATCAACTTCAAGACTTATCGCCACGTCGCCGAAATTGTTCGGCGGCGTGTGCAGAACGTTGCTGACCGTTTCATTGAGGCCAACATAGAACGTATCCAGCGCTCCATCGGCGAGCGCCCCGTTCAGCATGCGTCGAATAAATGGGGCTGTGCGAGATTCGATTTCTTTAAGCGTCGTTTTCGACTTGATTTGCAGTTGCTGGTAGACGATCGACTGGTCCTCGGCCGCGCCGACGGTGATCTTTCCATCCTTCACGCGTAACGCGCCCAGCACCGACAACTGACTCATGTAACGGTTCTTGATCGTGACCTCGTCCTTTGCGTTCAACTGATACGCCAGCACACGCCCGCCGTCATGCTCGACTTTCATCCTCGCGATGCTGTCGTTGATGTGCTGCACCTCGGTATCGAAAAACGGCATGTGGATCTGAACGTCCGTGCGACGTTTGATCTCATGACTCAGCGTGGCAGCGTTCAGCGTGACGCCGGCGATCTCATTGACGAGCAGGTTGTCGAGTTTGCCGTTGACCACAACCTCGTGCAACGCCGCCGCAGCCGCGGCTTGACTCAAGTCAAACTCGACATCGAGCAACGCCTGGCCTTCGGTGGTCTTTTCGTAAGTCGCCGCGAACTCGAAAGTGTAGCGATTATTGAGCGCCTTGAGGCTCTTGTCGTAAATCTCTGCTGCCTTCGTAAAGACGCCGTTGATTGCGGCCCTAATCTCGTCGAGGTCTTCGAAATGGAGTTTCTTATCGAAGAAGTCGCTGAGTCGCGCGATCAGCCAGCCATCGATTTTGTCGAAGTCATTCTGCGTGACGATGTTGCGGATCTGATCGAGGTTAAGTCGCTGGTTGATAAAAGTCTGAAGCTTCTTGATCTCACCGCCGTTCAGTATTTGCAACGTTTGACCAGCGATGTGCCGGACCTCGTCTAATTGATCCGACAGTCTTAACAATCCACGCTCGGCAATGGCCGCCAGCCACTGCCCTTCGGGAGTATCGCCAAAGGTGACTTTCTGAAGTGCCTGCGCGAGTGCTTGATTGCTCGCCGCTGGATCCGGATTGGCGAGCGCTGTCAGGAAAGTCTTGAAAGTCGCGGTCTCAGTTTCTCCGAACGTGCCGAGAATCTTCCACAAGGCGGCAGATGCTCGTTCCGGCAAGCCGTCCCACAAAGCGAACACGTCCAGAATCTTCTGGCGTGCCGCATTAAATGCCGCGCGCGCATCGATCCCCGTCACATCGGTAAGCAGGTCCAAGCCTGTCTTGTTGACCAATCGCGCAACGGTATCGCTGAGATCGGTGTTCGGGTCAGTCCACTTCCTGATTAATTGCAGGTCACGGACGACCTGCTCTCCGTGCACGCCGAAGACGGCCTTCACAAAATCATCGAGGCTCCCGGGAAGCTGGGCGCGCCCCGTCACGCCGACCGTGACATTCAATCCGGCACTGATGCCTTTCGTTTTTTGTTTGAAAAGACGAAGACGATACACGGCGCCGTCAGTTTCGCGGCCAAGGCAAACGATGTGTTTGCCGCTGACGCTGAAACCGAGCGTGGCGCTGACCCCGGCATCGATCTTCGCGCCGAGTTCACGCGTCATGCCGAGCAGGTGAGCCTGCCTGACGAAGTTGAAGTCGAAGCCCATCTGGGCCTTCAGGTTGATCGCTAGTGAGCCGTCGGCTTCGGCAATCAGCCAGGTTCCTGGTTTCAGATCCTCGACCGTGTCAATCTGTCGCGGCAGACGCCAACTGCTGACCGTCGTACCGAGGACTGTCCCCGCTCCTTCGGTGGCGGCGAACCGGTGCAGCACCGCGTAAATACCACCGGCGCCGGCAGTGGCGCCAAACGTCAAACTGCCGACAACGCCGATCGGATGTGAAGCCGAAAACGATCCGGAGGCTTGGTAGCCGAGCAGCATCAACAGATATCGGTCGGTTGGCCCACCCGGAATGTCGAGGTTTAGAGCTGAAGGCGCGTCGAGTTGCAGCGAGCCGATTGCGTCGTCGGATTTATCAAAAACTCCGGCGCCGGTCCGGAACGAGGCCTGAAAGCCGAAACTGACCGAACCCCCATTCGCTTTGAAGTTGACTGGACTTCCGTCGGCTGCGAGCGCGATGTTGCCTAACGGGATTGTTCCGTTGGCTCGGCTCGGAAACGGATCGTTTTTGGCGATCGCCTGAAGAACGTCCGCATCGGTGTTCGCACTGACCGAAATGCTGGCGGAACTATTTGGTCCAAGAATGTTGGGATTGAGATGGAACGTTTTATCCATGGTCGATGGTCCAGTCTTTAGTTAGGGGCAACTTGTGCTCGTTGACAATTAATGAGTGATACTTAAGGGTTCCGGAGCATTACGGTCGGAATCGGAGTTGTACTCCTTCGCATATTCACGACCGCCGCCAAACTCGGTGAAGTTATTGTAGAGCGACCAAATGGTCTGAACTTGCCGATCTTGATTGAGCCGCTTGATTGCGGCGGCCAGATTGTCGTA
>DATANW010000106.1:0-2260 GCA_036266055.1 Pyrinomonadaceae bacterium
CCCCCACGGCCTTCGTAGCCCGCACGGCTTTCGTAGCCACCGCTGCCACCCTGATATCCGCCGCTGCGGCCTTCAGATCCCCAACGACCTTCGTAGCCACCACTGCCACCCTGGTATCCGCCGCTGCGTCCTTGTCCGTAGCCGCTTCGGCCATAGTCGCCGTAACTGCGTCCGCTCTGTCCGTAGCTTTCACTCGATCTGCTGGTGCCGCTCGGATAACTGGAACGTTGTGAATAACCGCCGCCGCCTTGCGTATCGCGGTAACGACCTTCGCCACGTTCGTATCCGCCACCGTAGCTGCTGCCGTACTCGTCGCCATAGTTGGCGCCGCCATATCCGCCGCCACTTGATCCCATGGAGCCACGGCCGTAGCTGCCGCCGCCGGACTCGCTGGAGCCGTATCGACTGCCGCCGCCATATTCACCGCCGCTGTATCCGCCGCCGGAGCCCCCGGAACTGCCACCGTGTCCACCGCCGGCGTAACCGCCGCGACCGGAGCTGCCGTAGCCTCTGTTGCGTTCACTCGAGTAGCGATCATTTTCGCTTCCGCTACCCCAGTCGCTCGACTCGTAGTCGCCGCCGCCGCGATACATGTTTCTGCCGGTGCCGTATTGTTGACCGCGCCATCTGCTCTCGCCCGCATAGCGCTGATCTTCTTCGTCGCTTCCCCAACCGCTTTCACTCGATTGCCCGTGTCGATCGTAGTCCTGACCCGAGCGCCGCCCGTAGTTTCGCTGGTTGCGTTCGCGGTCACGATCGTCATATCTCGTTGACATGTCTGATCTCCTTCCTTCCCTTCGTTCGTTCATTTATTGCCGTCCCTCTGAAAAAAACATGCTGGCAGCGGCATTTCACAAACCTGTCGCACTTTAGTAAAGACACTGATTTGAAAAAGTTTCGCGATTGAGGGATTGTCAAACTGACGCGAGAAAAGAGGATGTTATGCAGGTAGTGGATTGCACAAAGTGTGGCGCGAAGAACCGGGTTGACGAAACTAAACTGGCGAGCAGCGAAGCGAAGTGTGGCCGGTGTGGTGAAAAGCTCGAAGCGGTTGCGGCTGGTGCGCACGACTCAAAGCCGTCGGTTGTTTCCGATCAGAGTTTCGACCGTGACGTGATACAGGAAAGAGGACGGCCAGTGCTGGTTGATGCGTGGGCGCCGTGGTGCGGACCGTGCCGGATGATCGCGCCGGCGATAGACCAGCTCGCGGCGGAGTCGCAGGGTCGTTACAAGATCAGCAAGTTGAACGTTGACGAGAATCCGCTCACGGCGTCGCGTTATCAGATCGCGAGCATACCGACACTACTCATTTTCAGAGACGGTCAATTAGTGGATCGATTGATCGGCTTACAATCGAAACCGGCGATCGCCGAGCGCCTGCGAGTGGCTGCGAGATCCGTCGCGTAAACTGCGGTGCCGGGTAGCAGCGTAGTGTCCTCATGTTCTGACTATCGTCGGGACAACATTGCTGTGCTTCAGTTCGTTTCCTCAAATACACACAAATAAGTCGGACAATTGGCGTGGTTCTAATGTTGCTTCTGTCTGTGGACGGAGGAACTGTTTCATTGATGTCTGCTCACCTGAAAGTCATACCCGCTATTGTTGTGCTCTTGTTCTCGACGTTTGCTTTTGCTGCTCCGCAGGAAGTCGTTGTTGTTAAGAGCGATTGGACGCCGCCCGCAGCGCGCACGTCGAAGACAGTCTTTGCGCCGAAGCCGCTGGGCGGCGACAACCTCTTCAAAGGCGAAGCCGAAGTGTGGCTCGCAGATTCGATCGAACTATTTGAAGGCGGCGAATGGGTGAAACCTCTTCATAATCCTGCGCTCTCCGAGTATGTCACGAGGGTTGGTAATTATGTAGCGGGGCATTCCGTTGCCCCTGCCAAGCATTACGAATTCATCGTTACCGACGTAATGACTGCCGATGCGATGACGGCAGGTGGTGGTCGCATTTACATCAGTCGCGGAATGCTCGAGGAAATTCAGAATGAAGATGAGCTGGCGGGAGTGTTGGCCCATGAGATCGCGCATGACGCGTTCGCGCATGCAGGGAAAGCTGTTACGCGGCAGATGTTCTGGCTCACGGGTACGAGGAAGGTGAAGACGGCGAATGACGTCAAAATGGCGCTGAACAATTTGTTGCTGGAGTATGAGAAGAAACCGCTCGCGACGATCGCTGAGGTCGTGCTTGGATTCTCACGTTTCGACGAGCTCGAGGCCGACCGCGCAGCTTTCTACAACACGTACAAAGCCGGGTACAA
>DATANW010000107.1:0-3188 GCA_036266055.1 Pyrinomonadaceae bacterium
TTTTCAAAAATTCGATTACGTCTTCGCGTGTTGCTGCCATGATTAACTTTCTCTCCTCAAAAAATTCTACGCCGTCTTCTGTTCACCGATCTGTTTGACAACTATTGCCAGATTGCGAGGCACCGCCGAGATAACCGTGACCAAACGCTGCGCCTGGCAGTTGATAAGAAACATTACCTTTGAAATCAACTCTTCCTTCGACGGAAGACTCGCAATGGCTTCCACCTCGTTCAGAGCTACTACCTTGCCTTCGACGATACCGGCCTTGAACGTAAAAATGTCCGGGTTCGCCTTGGCGAATTTCGAGATCGCCTTCGAGAGTCCCACCGGGTCGGCATTGCTCAGTGCCACCGCCGTCACACCCTTGAAATGCTGCTTCGCCGGCTCGAGCGCCGTGCCTTCAGAGGCCCGCCGCGCCAGCGTGTTCTTTACGACTTCGTACGAAACACCAGCTTCGCGCAGTTGATTGCGCAGTTCCTGGTCTTTCGCCACGGTCATTTTCTGAAAACCGACCACCATCGCCGCCTGAGCATTTTTGAATGCTTCGATGAGTTGATCGAGGTCTTGCTGTTTTTTTGCTTTACTCTTCATCCTCTTTGCTCCTCAATCATTTGGCGTACGCGGCTTCGTCGAGCAAAACTCCCGGGCTCATCGTCGAGGCCAGGTTAACTTTCTTCACGTACTTGCCCTTCGCAGTTGCCGGTTTTGCTTTGACCACCGCATCGAGCAACGCTTTCGCATTGTCGCGCAGCTTGTCGCTGTCAAACGAAACCTTGCCGACGCCGACGTGAATCACGCCGGTCTTGTCGACGCGATACTCGACTTTACCGGCCTTCGTTTCCTTGACGGCGTTGGCCACGTCGAACGTGACAGTGCCGGTCTTCGGATTGGGCATGAGACCACGCGGTCCGAGCACCTTACCGAGGGCGCCGACGAGTCGCATCATGTCGGGCGTTGCGATCACCGCATCGAAGTCGGTCCAACCGCCTTTGATCCGGGTCACGATGTCTTCACCGCCGACTATGTCCGCTCCAGCTTCTTCAGCTTCGCGAAGCTTGTCGCCCTGAGCGATAACGAGCACTGTTTTCGATTTGCCGAGGCCGTGCGGCAACACGAGCGTGCCGCGCACGAGTTGATCGGCCTTGCGCGGATCGACGCCGAGCCATACCGTCAGCTCGACTGTTTCGTCAAATTTCGCGAACGAGAGTTCCTTGATTTTGTCGACACCCGTCGCGAGATCATACTTCCGCCCGGGCTCAATCTTCTCGAGCGCAGCGCGATACTTCTTTCCGTGTTTTTTCATTAATGACTCCTGAGGTGCTAACGGGACGCGCGTGAGTCCCTCCCTCTGATCGGACCTACTCGACGGTCAGCCCCATTTGGCGGGCAGTACCTTCGATCGTGCGGATAGCGGACTCCAAACTCGTCGTATTCAAATCCTGCAACTTGGTCTTCGCGATCTCTTCAACCTTAGCGCGTGAGATCGATCCGACCTTTTCGCGGTTAGGCTTGCCGGAACCCTTCGGAATGCCGGCGGCTTTCTTCAGCAGGTCGGCAGCCGGGGGCGTCTTGGTCTCAAAAGTAAACGAGCGATCGGCGAAAACAGTGATCACGACCGGGATCTTCAGATCCGGATCCATCTGGGCCGTTTTGGCGTTGAATGCCTTGCAAAACTCCATGATGTTCACGCCGTGCTGACCGAGCGCCGGTCCGATTGGCGGCGCCGGATTGGCCTTGCCTGCCGGGACCTGTAGTTTTATATAACCCGTTATCTTCTTTGCCATAAATAACTACTCTTCTTCCGCAAAAGTGACCTTCTCGACGTCGAGGAAGTTCAGTTCGACGGGCGTCGATCGCCCGAAGATGGTAACGGTCACTTTCAATGTCGACTTGTCTTCATTAACTTCTTCAACTTTGCCCGTGAAACTCTGGAACGGGCCCGACTTGATACGCACGGTCTCGCCGGCTGCATACGAGAACTTCGGTTTCGGCTTTTCAGCGGCTTCCGTAACGTTGTGGACGATCTGATCGACTTCCTGAGGCGTCAGCGGGGTCGGATTGTGACCACCCACGAATCCCGTCACTTTCGGCGTCGACTTGATCATGTGGAACACGTTGTCCGGAATGTGCCCGCGATCGTCGCACTCGATCTGCACCAGCACATAACCGGGGTAAAACATTCGCGATGACTCGATACGCTTGTTGCCGCGCATTTCGACAACTGTCTCGGTCGGCACCAGCACCTCGATGATCTCGTTTTGGAGATCGGTGTCGCGGATGCGGGCCTTGAGACTATCGCGTACTTTTTTCTCGTGTCCCGAGTATGTATGAAGGATAAACCACTGCTGCATTAGAAAACTCACTTCGTCAGGCGAGGCCCAACACCGTTGCGATCTTTGATATCAACCACTCCAATCCGGGAATTATCAATCGTGCCAGCGCCTGGTCGACCCCGAACAGGTAAGCGGCGAAAAACGCCACCGCGACCAGCGTGATGAGAGTTGTGTTCTGCACGTGTTGGAGCGTCGGCCACGAAACGCGCCGCAACTCCGCGCGCACGTCGTGCAAAAACTGACCCAGGCGGCCGATTGGCCCTGCCTGCTGCCCGGAATGCCCGCGCTCCCGGCGCGCGACTTTGCCCTCCGGTCCTTCACCGAATCGCGCAGTGCGTGGCGCTACGATTGGTGCTTCTGGATTGTCTGTCTCAGCCATAAATTCCTGAACTGCCGTCTTCGCCAAATCCGCGTTTACCGTTTCGCTTGGCAGGGGTACCAGGATTCGAACCCGGACTTTCGGTTTTGGAGACCGACGTGCTAACCGTTGACACTATACCCCTACGGTCATTGCCAATCGGCAACGTTCTTTACTTGGTCTCTTTGTGACCCGTATGTCTACGGCAACGGCGACAGAATTTGCTGAATTCCAACCGGTCCGGAGTCGTCTTCTTGTTTTTGGTCGTAACGTAGTTTCGACTCTTACACTCGTTACACTGGAGCACAATGTTGTCGCGTGGCATAACTAAATCCGATCTTTACTCGACTATTTCCGAAACTGTTCCGGCGCCCACCGTGCGACCACCTTCACGAATAGCGAAGCGCAAGCCCTTCTCCATCGCGATCGGTGCGATCAGCTCGATCGACATCTGCACGTTGTCGCCAGGCATCACCATCTCCACTCCTTCGGGCAGG
>DATANW010000108.1:0-9142 GCA_036266055.1 Pyrinomonadaceae bacterium
GTCGCGCGTTTCATCTGAACCGGTCACAATGTGTGACCGGTTCATTGTTTTTCAACCGTGAATTACTTGATGGACCATGCGGTAAAATCCATTGATTAGATACATGACTCCTGTAACGTCCATCGATGAACTCCTCGCAGAACGTGAAAACCTCAACTTCAGAAAGGAAGAACAAAAATGGTTCGACGAATTTTAGTGCTAGCGGTCCTAACTATGCTGCTCGTTCTCTCGACACTTTTCAGCGCGACCTCGACTTCACCTACGGCGACAGCCGCTCCGAGTTGTGGGAGTGCATGTGTTCAAAACCGCCAGTTCTGCAATTCCACCTGCAATGGCGACCCAATCTGCCTGGCACAATGCCAGGAGGAATACGACTGCTGTCAGATAATTTGCCATGGCGGGACTTGTCGCCAGGGCAAGAAAGGCGTTTCGACTCCGAACAAGGCTCAGTAGCCATTCACAGCGTCACGGGAGTCATGTATATAACGAATAAGGTCCATCGAGCTCGGGGCAACATATCTTCGTCCGCGAAAGGGGTGTCCTATGCGAATCGCCTGGTTATCGGTTTTGATCGTGATTCTTTCCGCCTCCACCGCGCTCGCGCAGCGAGACGCGCCGGTTTGGGAGTGCTATCTCCCACAGGTTTCGATCTACCACGATGATACGAACAGCAAAGCTCCCGCGATCACGATCGATTTCCTCTTCAAGAAGAACGGCGGGCCGCACGAGCACACGGAGCATCAGGCGTACGTGCTCCTCTACCTCAAAAAAGATGAAGAAGAAATACTCAAACTCGCTGCGGATCCTGAGCTAACGAAGAAGAAGAACGAGAAGACAAAGCTCTTCCTCGATCTACTCGTCGAAAAGAAACTCGTGGTCGCGCTTGATTCGCAAGTCGCCAAGATCGACCGTACTCCGCGATTCGCCGACGTCAAAGGCAACCCTAAACGCAGCGGCGCCGAGACGATCGCCGAGTTCAGCTTCCCGTTCAAATTCACGTTCGCCGACGAAACGCTGTTCCAGTCGGCCCAGAAGTTAGGCAACTTCAATCCCGAGAACGCCGACCTTGTCGGCCAACAGAAGTGGTTCAAGGACAAGTTCAAGCTGATCGTTTTCGTTCCCGTAAACGACTCAGCCCACGCAACAAAGGTGTCGCCCAAAATTCACGAGATGTATGACTTCGCCAACGTGATGGACTTCAAGACCGCGCTGCTTTATTTCAGACCTCTGCCGTATGAATTCGGCTTCAAGCGGTATGAAGAGACCACGCTGATCTACATAAACTAATAAATACTCCCACCAGCCTGCGTCGAAGTCAGCGATCCGTTGTTTACGTTGAGCGTGTAAGCAACGCCGCCGGTCCCGGTCCACGTCGCCAAATTGAAAGTGCCACCCTGCGGCACTTTGTAGACGCCGATGTTGAGATACGTCAGCGGCGTTTTGTCGGCGAGCACCTGTGCTGGTCCAGGCGCCTGAAGGAAGTAAGCGGCACCGACGCCGACCATCGTCGCTCCGCCACCCGGCAACACCAGTAACGCCGTCTCTTCGTCAATTCCGATCGCCCGCGGTTGCGTGGCCCAACCGTTATTTACGATCCGCGCCAAAAACACGAGCGATCTGCCCATGCGATCGCGCGTCACGAAATGTGAGTCGTAGAGCTTGCTCGCTCCCAACGAAGATTGAAACAGGTCGCGATCGAGTGTGACGTAGCGATGGAATGGATTAGCCAGCGCCTGGCTCGACGTCACCGAGCCGATAGCGCCCGTGTAAATAAATTGACTCAGCACGGCCAGGCCGGCGCTTGTCCCACCGACCGGCGCGAGCTTCGAGTTGAGCAGAAAATTAACTCCGGTCTGCACCGCCGTGCCGCGCCACAGATTCACATACGTCGACTGATCGCCGCCGGCAATCCAAAGCGCTTCCGCGTTTTGAATCTGACTGCTGACGTAGGCGGAGTTAGCGCCCGTCACGCTCGTGATGATGATCGTTTCAACTGAATCCATTTGCGGACACAGTTGCTGAATGTACGGATTGTAAGCGTCGGTGCCGGTCGTGCGAATGACGACGAAGTCGCCGCCGCCGGCGCGTTGGCACATCCATTGAAAGGCGGCGTCGACGTCTGTCCCGCCGCCCATCAATACGAGTCCCGGACTCAGCGACTGAGAAGGTTGCGCGTCGGCAGCATTGCCTACGATGAAGGAAGTGAATCCCGTTTTCGGCGCCGCATAAATCGAAACCGAAAGGGTGCACAAGACAGCGAACGTTAGTAGCGAACGGGTGAGCATTTTGGATCCTCCTGTAGTGTGAATCGAAGTTTAATAACACGGATTTGATCGCCTCGGCGACAACTTTCTTATTGCCGCAATTCGATTCTGCAAATATACTCTCGCTCGCTTTTTAGGCAGGGCTAACTCGCTAGCCATCCCGCAGTCGCTATTTAGTTTCAGCAAAACGCAATTCCAGCAACCACCCCCAGTGTCTTGAGGTGCGTTCATGGCCGAAGAATCACCATCGACAAAAGACCTCCTGTTCCTGATTACGGGTCTGGCGAAAATCAAGGAAGCGCCGGCAAGCGCCCAGATCGGACGAGACTACTGGCTCACCGAACCAACCAGAAAAGACGCACGCAAGCTGCGCGAGTCATACGCCAACATACCGTGGCTCTTAAACCCGAAACTCGCCTGGGACAGCGTGCGCTTCCGCGACTGGCTCATCGCCACCCTCGTACAGAACCTCGCTGATAACAAAAGCGAGTTCAGCGCGATTTCAGAACCGCTCATCGCTTCGATCGATATTCTCGGCAAAGAGTTCACGCGCAACATGAAGGGCTGGACCGAGGAAATCAACCAGACGCTCCTGACCAAAGGAAAAAAAGAGAGCAGCGTCTTTTCCACGTTGACGATCGGACTCTCTAAACTCGACAACAAAGGACGAGAGGTCTATGTGCTGGGGGCGGGCATGCGTCGCCGCGCGCGCGTGTTCATGACCGAAAGTGAAGACATTCAAGCGGACGTCGAGTTTCTCGTGCCGTTCTTTGAGTTACCGAATAGCGAACCAAAGACAGGAGAGTTTGTCTCGACTTCAATCTGTGCCGGTATCGCCCTCAGCCGGGCCAACGGCAACCCCATCGGAGTTGACGAAGACAAGAACGAGGTCTTTGCAGTTCGTTTTAATTTGCGCATTCCGTTTTCGTCGCGGTGGGCGCAGCGCACTGGCGATGAATACGATCTGAAAACGGTGTTCTCAGAGGCGGAAATCCGGATCGAGAAACGAATCAGAAAGAGCCGTGAAGAAGATCTCTCCGGGTGGCAAAAATTCAAAGGCTGGAAAGATTTCTGCAAAGAGTTTTTCGAGACAGCAGCGGGCAAAGAGCTGATGACGGCGCCCATCGGTCCTCTGATCGTCGGAAAAGTCTCAGATGAGTCGGGCTTCACGGACATCCTTATCAAGCAGTCCAAGCGCGCTGAAATCAAAACTGATCTCGCTGAATCAGCGAAGGAATTCAAGGAGACGGTCAAGTTTCTCGGAGGCATTCAGAACTACAAGCCGCCCGAGGTCGGCAAGATCGATGCCCCTTCGAGCGTGCGCAAGCTGGGCGCGTTGCTCGTTTCGTTGGGTGTCGTGTCCGAGAAGAGCGGCGAGTACTCCGTCAAACTCGAGGAAGGATTGACCGCGTGGGACGTTGTTAATCGAATTCTAAACGAGCTCGATGGCTATCCGCTCTACATAAAAGGAGTGAAACCGCAGAGCGACAAGGAAGCGCGTATCGCTCTGGGTCTTGCCACCGTGGAGACGGCGCCCGAAAAGAAATTCTTCGGTTTGGGCGGCGCCGCCTACAACATCCCGCTCAAAGTTGTTTCCGAGACAGACGCCAAGAAGGACAAGCCGAAGGACGATCCGGAAACTCCGCCGATCGTCGTCAGTGACGACAATTTCACCGAAGACACGAGCATTCTGATCGAAGAAGACGAGCAGGAAGAGAGTGAAGGTCCTCCGGAACCGCAACCCGAACCCGAACCAGAGAAGAAAGGCAAACAGAGCACCGTCGAAGTCTTTCTGCATCTCGGCAAATGGTTGAGCGGGGAAACGCTCGACGACAACTGGCTGCGACGTCTGATGCCGCTCGGTCAAAACAAGAAACCGATCCGTGTACCCGTGCCCGGCATTCGGGCCATGCCGATCAAGCGAGTACACACGGACAATCTGAAGAACCAGGAAGCGACGTTCTCCTGGTCCATGCTTTTCGATCTCGTCAGCCTCGGCATCGACATCAAGGGCGCGACCAAAAACGGGCTTGGATTCATCGAGGGATTTGTCGGTCACTTCGGTCTGGGCGCAATTGAAGTGCGCCTCGCGTTGAAGATCTCACTCGAAGACGTCAAGACGGAGAAGAACGCTTTCGAGCGAGTGCAGCTTGGTATCGGCGTCAAGTTGAAAGACTTGCGACTCTCTTTTGCGCCACGCGAAAAAGAAGAGGAGAAGGGCGGCGACGAACTCCTCGAAGGGCTTCAGGAACTACTCAAGGACGATTGGGTCGCCGTTCCTGCTCCGACACCTACGAAAGAAAAGACTGTCAGAACTCGTCTCAGTGCCAAGAAGAAAGACAAGTTTTCGATCTCTGTCGGTTATCTCACGGCATCGAAAGCCGGCAGCACGGGCACGCTCGACATTCAGCTCTACGACGAGAAGGGCAATCGCGGGAAGATGGCGTTGATCCCGATCGACCGCACCGCGCTGATCGTCTACGTGCGACAGATCGGCATCGGGCTGAAAGGTGTCGAGAATCTCGAACTCAGCAAAGGCCTGCCCGACAGCGCGCAAATCAGTGTTTCGATCACCGGCGGCATTCGTCTTCCCGTTTTCGAGTTGGGCCTGATCGGCGCAAAGTTTACTTTTCAACTAAACAATCCGCTGATCTTCAACTTCACGCTCGACGGTCTCGACGTCTCCGTAAAAATCGGTCCCGTCGTTATCGCCGGCAGTTTCTTCCGATCGGGTTTTGAGTTCGCGGGCAGTCTGACCGTCGACTTCAAGAAGGCATCGTTCTCGGCGATGGGTTTCTACGGGAACATGCTGCTCTTCGACATGAAGAGCGACAAGGAAATCGTCGCCGATCTGAATCGCCTCAAGCTAAGCGCGGCGCTTAGCAGCAAGCTGAAAGAAAACGGAGTCACTCCGCGTGCCGAAAAGCCAGTCGCGCTCGCTTACCTGCCGCGTCGCTGGGAAGTTTTTGACAGTGATAACCAGGTCTACATCGTCGTCGACGAAGATGGCGACCTGACTGTCTTGCGTCCTGACAAGACGTTCTTCGTCTACGCGATGTTGACCGCCGACGCCGGCTGCGGTCCAACGTTTGGTCCCATCCAATTCACGGGAATCGCTTTCGGCTATGGCTACAATCGCAAGGTAATAATTCCCAAGATCGAAGACGTCGCCGAGTTTCCACTGGTCCAGATGGTGATGGGCGAAGGCGGCTACCAGGACGAAGACACCAGTCTTGACCTGCGTAGCCAGTTGGGTAGCCCGGTCGAGGATCCGGCGTCGGTGTTAGCGGACATGGGCGAGGTGGTGGTCGCTGCAAAGGGCCAGCAATTCGCTTGCGCCGGCGCGCGCTTCACGATCGGCGGCATCGTGGATTGTTTCGCGTTGGTGATCGTGCAGTGGGGTGAAGAGTTTGAGCTTTCATTGCTCGGTCTCGCGCGCTTCAGACACTCGCGCGACCTGACTGCGCGCGCGCTCTGCTACATCGAGATGCAGATCTTGATGTCGCTGAAACCGAAAGAGGGAACGTTCAAGTTGATGGGATTGCTCACCAGCAATTCCTGGATCATCAACACCGACTGCAAGCTGACCGGCGGCTTCGCGTTATGTGTCTGGTTCGACGGAGATCATAAAGGCGACATCGTTTTCACGTTCGGTGGTTATCACCCGCGTTTCCGTCGTCCCGAGCATTATCCGGTCGTGCCGCGGCTCGGTTTGAACTGGCAGATAGACGATAAGCTTTCGTTCAAAGGCGGTATCTATCTCGCGCTCACGCCGTCGTGCGGCATGGTCGGCGGTAAGTTGGAAGCAACTTTCCATTCGGGCCGCATCTCCGCGTGGTTCACTGTTTACTTCGACATCCTTCTCAACTGGGAACCGTTCTATTACGACATAGAGATCGGCATCTCGTTGCGGGTCGAGGCCGCCTTCTTCCTGACGTCGATCAAGGCCGCGCTCGGCGCGACGATCCACATGTGGGGACCACCCAGCGGCGGTATCGCGCACATCGACCTGGTGTTTGTCTCGTTCGACGTCGAGTTCGGCGTGCCGCGTCCGACGAAGCTGGAGTTGCTCGGGTCGTGGGAGAAGTTCTGTCACAAGTTCCTGAACATGAGTGGCGGCGATCTGAAGTCAGTCAACGCACCGGTCAAGGCGTTTCCGATCGTGCAACCGAATCTCGCGGGGGGCGCGAGTGGTCTGAACAAGCTTCCGAACGCGCGTCGTGAGCAGCAGCAAGTGAAGCCCGAAGATCAGATGTGGAAAGTTCGTGCTGACGAGGTGGAGTTTGCGGCGTCGACGGTGGTTCCGGTTACCAGTTTGAACGTTGGGCGCGTGGCGACGAATAGTCCGCCGCAGGGCGTTCAGGATCGAAAGTTCAGTGGTCAACCGATGATGGCGCCGGAGGCCGTTGTGCTCAAGAAAGAGGGATTGCGAACGCACGCGGCGCAGGCTTTGGGTGTGCATCCGATGGGCAAGACGCTCGTGTCAGTGCTGAACGTTACGGTGGTGAGTGACGATGGCATGGTACAGCCGGATCTGTCTGATTGGACCATCGAGCTGGAGACGGGTGCGCTACCCGCCGCGCTTTGGGATCCTGCGAAGCCAAACCTGACACCCACAGAGCCAAGCGCCAAGCTGATGGATAAATGCATCGTCGGCGTCAAACGACTGAAGCCGCCGCGCGGAACACTTGGACCAGAAGCGCCGCTGCCGCAGATCACATGGCAACGTCTCGATAGAGCGACTGTAAGCAAACCCGGAGGCGTGCAGGAAATTCCGACAAAAACACGCGCGCGCGACGTGCAGACCGTCGTCGTGGGGAAGAAAGTCGAACAGAAAGCGATCGTCGATGCACTGGCGACGGCGGGCTTCACTTTGAGCTGGCAAGCGTCGCAAGGCTTTCGTGAGTTGCAGGGAGAGCCGCTCGCAGGCGCAGTCGCTTAAAACACGGATTTCTTAGAAATGGCTGACGAATCATCACAACTGATGAAGTTGTACGACAACTACAAAGCGCCGCTCCCGGCCGGCTTGTACCGGTTCGTGCTGCAACAGACAGTTAAGATCGGCGATGAAGCGGAACGACACTACTATCGCGATCAGAGTTTGGAAGTTATCGCGCCGCGCTACTCGATCGAGCCCGACGAAGTGCACGCCTTGTTTCCGCCGGCCGGCGGAGTTGCCGACTATCAAAACGTGTTGCCGCACCTGATCCTTCGCTCGCGCAACCTGCCGTGGGAACGAGCGCTGGACGACAGCAAAGGCGAACCATGGCTAGCGTTGCTCGTGCTTTCAGAGCCGGACATGCTTGCTGGCCGCGTCGAAATGAAGAACGGCACGGTAGCCGATCTGCAACCTCGAGGCATCGACGACCTGAATATAGATTTCAGCAAACTGGACCACTGGACGCGCCTGGAGCTGGGCGAGTCATGTGTGGTGCCGAAGTTTACGCGTAAGGAAGACGCGAACACGCCCATTCGTCTCCTCGATCTCGATCTGAAGCTCTTCCTGCGACTCTGCCCGCGCCGCGACGAATTGCCGTTACTCGCGCACATCCGTCACGTCGACACTGCCAACAAAGTTCCGCTGGAGATGGTCGCGAATGGAGAGTTCTCCGTGCTCGTTGCCAATCGTTTTCCGGCAATGGGCCCCAACACGATCCACCTGGTCTCGCTCGAAGGTTGGGAGAACGTGATCGGAACGTCGCCGGAGTCGAGTCTTCCGGCGACGCGCATACGCTTGATCACGCTCGCGAATTGGACGTTCGTCTGCGACTGCACCGGCCGCGACACCTTCTCCGGACTGATGCGCCAACTGCGTCAGAACTCGAGCGTCATCGGAGTGAAACTGCCTGCGCCCACAACGCACGCGCAGGTCAACGAGGCGCTCGCGCGTGGTTACGTTCCCGTCGATTACAAACCGCTCGACAGCACGACGACGATGGCCTGGTATCGTGGTCCATTGTCGCCGGTGATGAGACGTCGCAACACGAAGACTTTTTTGCGTGCTGACGAAGCGCTGATCTTCGATGATCAAACCGGCGTCATGGACGTGTCGTACGCGGCAGCGTGGGAACTCGGCCGGTTGCTCGGGTTGTCGTCGCCGGCGTTCGCGAAAGGCTTGCGCTTTTTTATCGAGAGTTATCAGAACGCGGTCGAGTTCACGCGCCAGCTCAACAACTTCCTTCGTTTGCACAGCGACGCTTTCCAGGAACGCAAACACGAACAGGTCGCGATGGCCGACGATCTGATCGACTGGCTGGCGCGGTTAGTGATGCTCTACCCGGTGCCGTTTCACTATCTCGTTCCGCATGCTTCGCTATTGCCGCCTGAATCAGTGCGCTTCTTTCATCTCGACGACAACTGGATCGACGCGCTGCTCGACGGAGCGCTCAGTTTGGCGGCGCGCGTGATGCCTGAGGACCAGGACATCACTGGGCGAAACGATTTGCAGTCGGCGTTGTCGAAGATCGTCTACCAGCATCGACTGCGTTTGCAGGGCAAGGACCCGCAATGGAAACCCGGCGAGAACTACATGGAGATTCCGAAGTCGGGGTTTCTGTTGCGTTCAAGCATTGTGACCAACTGGCCGGGTATTGAAGTGACGGCCACCAGCAGCGGCGCACCCGATCAAACGATGCCGAACATCCTGCGCTTCGATCAGGTTGCCGATGGCGTGCTGTTCTGTCTCGCACGCGGATCGTTGGACCAGCTCACCTTTCGCGAGCCGCGCGAGGGACTGACGTTCGGTGTTAGCAGCACAGGCGAGGTGCAGTTTGGCCAGCCCGTGCAAACTGTGAACGTCAAGAGTCTGCGGCGTAGCGACGCGCTCGATGGAGTTGTCGACATTGCTGCGCTGAAGAGCAAGTTGGCCTGTGCGGGCT
>DATANW010000109.1:0-15310 GCA_036266055.1 Pyrinomonadaceae bacterium
GTTAACCCATTCGTCATCCGCTAAGGCACTCAGAGCGATTTCGAGCCGGTCCTGGTTTTCCTTTCCGGCGCTTCCCAGTATCCGAAAGAGTTTTTCTTTGTCGACGGTCATCAAGTCGGTCGCTGTCCGAATGCCATAGAAGCGCAGGCAATCACGCAACGAGTGGGCGTTTTTTGCTTCCGCACTCGAGGGATCGCGCGTGGGATCTTGTCCGGTGCTCGGCGTCAGGTGCAAATAGAGAATGGCTTGATCGAGCCAATCGAGCAGGCGCGGCACGGGAATGCGTGTTTCCAGCATTAAGTCGATCAGATCGTGATGGGCGAGAGCTTCAATGTTCGTGACTCCTTCGTCCGCCAGTCGCGAGCGATCGTAGATGTCTATACCCTCGAGGTCTGTCAACGGATGTTCTTCTTTCGGGTAAGGAATCAGCTTGGCGATGGCCGACTGTTCATTTCTTATGAACTCGCGAATCACCGTGATAGCGCTTTCGGGAAAAATACCAACCATGAACGCAATCGCCAGCATTACGAGATTGCCCTCGCCTACGGTCAGGCCGATGACCCAGGCCGAAATCACAACTATGAAAAACCGCACGGCAATGCTGCTGTAAGCTTTCGGCTTCAAGTCGGCTCGCGCGTAACGCAAGAGGCTCATGTTAAGCGCAAAGAAGTACACGCCGAGAAAACCAAAGATGAGGGCCTTTCGGCCGGGGACGAGGAGATTTGCGATTTCGCCGGCGTTATTGACCGTCAGATTCGCGTCCACCGGCATTAACGCCAAAATCCAACCCATCGTAATAACGACTGTTGCCACAAAGATGGGCCAACGCGTGCCTCGTATCAGCCGGCCTTCGTTTGTCTCCAGCACTGGACCATAAATCTCGCCGATCTGTCTGCCGTACCTGGCCTGTACATCAACCAGTGTTTCGACATTCGGATCGAGGCGAAAGATTTGGTGTTCGAATCGATCTCTGAGTGTGCCTAACTGTTGCCGGTCAAACAGGAAGAAGAGCAACGCGGGCAACAACGAAGCGGTGATGATAAAAACGAGTTGGAGCGCGCGCCCCAGCAGGACGAGTGAGAGCTGTCTGCTGGCGAAGAACTCACGTCCGCCGCCGAAGTAGAAGATGGTCGCGGCGGGAAGGCCAATCCCAACCGCGAGAATCAGTACCAGACTGAAGCTCTGCGCGAGGAGTCGCAGGAGTACAGATTTGCCCATCCACCAGGCGAGCACGCTTACAACGAGAATTCCCGAAACTAAACCTATCGCGCCTACCCAAAACGCCGTATTGACGGTCGAGCCGAGGGATTTTGTGAAAGCGTGGCCCAGAGAAAACCCAAAGAAAAGGAGCGTTCCGACCACGGGCAGCAGGGTGGCAAGTTTCTCCTCAAGGTTTTCCTTGCTTACATCTGAGACGCTGATCAGATTCTGAGATTCCAAACGTTGATAATCGAATGGCTCTAATTCTTCCTTAGTGATGCTGCGGTTCTTTTCCAACGGCGCAAGCACAAGCAGTTTGCCGTTGGCGCCTTTGATGTGCAGACGTTTGGGTGTGAGATTACGGACGATTTTGGAGTCGTGAGCGCTCATTTGTTTTCTCCGCAGATAGTGGGAACACGGATACCATGCCGATCAGCCGGCGCAGATGTTCGCGCTGCAGCGATCGAGGGTAGCTATCAATGTTGAGTGATGGAGGCGAGCATTTCGTTTCAGCCCAAATCGAATCGATACGGGTAGAAGCTAAAGCACTTCGGGAGGTTTTAGGGCAAGCCAGAACGAACTGCATTGACAACGGCAGACAACGAGAATAGTGTTTCTGCAAAGTCGTCTGGCTTCGTACTAACCCAGAATCACCTCTCTTTTAAGTACCTGCCGGATACCGTTCTTCCGATTGCGCTTCTTTGATTGGAGCCTCCAATGTCCTCAGTACACACCTTTGTCGAAGACGTCTTTATCAGCTATCGCCACCTCGACAATGAACTGCTCGATGAACACGAAAAGGGCTGGGTAGACAATTTTCACGAACGGTTCGCCGGCGTTTTGGGCGAGGCGCTCGGTTATGAACCTTCAATCTGGCGTGACCCCAGGCTGCCCGGCAATGTGTACTTCGCCGATGTGTTGGAAGAACGGATCCGGAACACGGCCGTGGTTATCTCGATCGTCTCACCGGGCTATCTTCAATCTGAGTGGTGCATCGGCGAGCTGCGAGAATTCTGCCGGCAGGCGGACAGAACTGGCGGTCTGCTCGTGGGTGACAAGCTTCGCGTATTTAAAGTGATCAAGACTCACGTCGATCGCGCACAGCATCCACCCCAATTTCAAAATCAACTGGGATACGAGTTTTATGAATTCGACAAGACTACGCAGCGGCCCGTTGCCTTCGGACAGGAGTTGGGCCGCCACCGCGATCAAAGATATTGGAGCAAACTCGACGACCTCGCCTGGGACGTCAAACAGATTCTCTCGATTATTAATCCGCGTGCTCCGACTCCCGGACCAATCTCGGTCTTCTCGCCCGCCAAAGGCACCGTCTACCTTGCGCAGACAACCAGAGACCTCAACGGCGAGCGAGATCAAATCAAGCGCGAGTTGCTGAACCGCGGTTACGACATTCTGCCCGCTGGAGAGCTGCCGTTGGTTTCGCCCAACTACGAGGAAGCCGTGCGTGAGTGTGTCAATCAGGCGAAGCTTTCGGTCCACCTTATCGGCGGGAATTACGGCATCGTTCCCGAAGGCGCAGGCAATCGTTCAATCGTTTGTCTGCAGAATGAAATTGCCGCGGAACGGCGTTGTGACAAAGCATTCTCGAGACTGTTATGGATGCCTGTTGGGCTGACGCCTCACGAGGACGTGCAGACGCAGTTCATACAGCACCTGCGGACTGATGCTGCGACCCAGCAGGGCGCCGAACTATTACAAACGCCTTTGGAAGAACTCAAGAACGTCATCCAGGTGCGCCTGAGTAGTAACGGTCATGAACCTGAACCGGAACCATCGGATCAAAGTCCCGCGAAGGTCTATCTAATTTTTGACAAGCGCGATCTCGACGGCGTTGTCGCCTTAAATGATTACCTGTCGATGAACAAACAGTACCAGGTGTTGCTGCCACTGATAGACGATGAAGGCCTGAACGACTCGGAAGGATTCGATATTCACAAGGACAATCTCGCGCAATGCGACGCGGTGCTGATTTACTACGGCAACGCCAATCAGCTCTGGTTTGAATATAAGCGGCGCGACTTAAAAAAAATGGCGGGCCTTGACCGTAAGAGTCTGTTGGTCGCTGAAGCAGTCTATGTTGCCTCGCCCAAAACTGCGCACAAGCAATTGTTCAATAGCCCGGACACGTTGGTAATCAAAAATTTCGAGGACTTCTCGCCAGCGCTCCTGGATCCTTTCGTGGCCCGCCTACAGACTCCGGCAAAAGGAGTAGACAATGCAGGAAATTGATCACACAGCCAATCCTTTCCCTGGCCTTAGACCTTTTGAATCCAATGAAACGCATCTTTTCTTTGGGCGCGATGGTCAAAGTGAGGAACTGCTGCGAAGGTTGAAGCGGAGGCGCTTTCTCACGGTCGTCGGCACGTCAGGCAGTGGCAAGTCTTCGTTGGTGCGCGCCGGATTGCTTCCGGCGTTGCAAGGCGGATTAATGGCGAGCGCGGGATCCGACTGGCGCATTGCCATCCTGCGTCCGGGTAGTGATCCAATCGGTAACCTCGCGCGTGCTTTGGCGTCGCCGGCGGTACTCGGTTCCCGGGACGACACTGAAGCGAGCAACCTTCAGGCGGTCCTGGCTGAGACAACTCTGCGGAGTAGTGGTCTCGGCCTGGTGGAGTTGGTAAGTCGTGCGCGCACGAAACTCGATAGCCGGGGTCAACCGCTGTTTGCTGATTATGAAAACTTACTGGTGGTGGTAGATCAATTCGAGGAGCTATTTCGTTTCAAGCAACTAATTGAACAGGAAAACTCAAACGAGGACGCCGCCGCGTTCGTCAGACTATTGCTCGAAGCAGTTAGACAGAAGGCTGAGAAAATCTACGTTGTGCTGACGATGCGTTCTGACTTTCTCGGCGACTGTTCACAGTTCTGGGAATTGCCGGAGGCGATCAACGATGGCCAGTACTTGATTCCGCGCATGACGCGCGATGAGCGACGTGAGGCGATCAGCGGTCCCGTCGCGGTCGGTCAAGGAGCGATCAGCGAACCGCTGGTGAATCAGTTACTGAACGACGTAGGCGACAACCCCGATCAACTGCCCATTCTTCAGCATGCGCTGATGCGGACCTGGGAATACTGGACCGATCACCGGCACAACGGTAATCCGATCGACATTCCAGACTACAACGCCATCGGCACCATGGCCGAAGCGCTCTCCCGCCACGCGGATGAAGCGTTCGCAGAACTGAGTGACAGTCAGAAGCTCATCGCTGAAAGACTGTTCAAAGGGCTGACTGAGAAAGGCGCTGACAACCGCGAGATACGCCGGCCGATTGAGGTCGAGGAGATTTGTCAGCTAACCAGCGCCGACGAAGCGACGGTGATCTCGGTGATTGAAGTGTTTCGGGGGGAGGAAAGATCGTTTTTGATGCCGCCGCCGACTGATGCACTCACCGGGGCACGCGTTCCTTTAACTCGCGACTCGCTCATCGACATCTCACACGAGAGTTTGATACGCAACTGGGAGCGGTTGAAGACGTGGGTCGACGAAGAGTCACAATCAGCCCGGATTTACAAGCGACTGGCTGAGACCGCCGTGCTTCATCGTGCGGGCGAAGAGGCGCTGTTGATGGATCCCGCGCTGCAAGTGGCGCTGGATTGGCGCGAGAAGAATAGGCCAAACGCAGTTTGGGCGCGTCGTTATCATCCCGAGTTCGAGACGGCGATGAGTTTTCTCGATCAGAGTCTCGCGGCCCGCGATGCGGAAACGCAAGAGCGTCAAAAACGAATCAAGAGGGAAGCGACTTACAAGCGCGCCAGATGGATCCTCGTGGTGCTGGGATTCGCATTTGTTCTGTCGGTCGCGGCCCTTACGTTTTCATACCGCCAATTAGCCCAAGCCAAACAAGAGTTTACTCTCGCCCAGGATCGATTGCTGGAGGCTGATAAAGCGCGCGCTGCCGCCGAACATCTCGCAGACTTCGCCCAGACGAAAGAGCGCTTCGCTAACCAAAAGTCGGATGAGGCTATCGAACAAAGGCTAAAAGCTGAAGACGCTGAGAAGACTGCAATAACGGAGAAGGGACAAGCGGAGCACGCAAAAGCTGAAGCGGAGGTTCAAAAAGAACGAGCTATTGCCGAACAGAACAAGGCAAAAGCAGCGCAGCAGGAAAGCCTTCACCGCCTGTACGCCGCGGACATCAATCTTGCGCAACATGCCTACGACACGAGCAGCACGGAACGTGTTCAGGACTTGCTCGACGGCTCGGTCACATCTAACGCAGATAAAAGGGGCTTTGAATGGAATTACCTGCGGCATTTATTGAATAGTGAAGAAAAAACGTCGATAGAATGGCCTCGCGATGGCCTCCTTGTCAGTGTTACCTCTCCTGACGGCAAACTGTTCGCAGTCGGCGCCCGTAATAACGTCAGACTGCGAGAAATTGGTTCGAACTCCACCGAAGACAAACCAATCACATTGCCGGACGACTTTACAGTCGGTTCGCTTGCGATTTCGCCCGACGGAACAAAGTTGGCAATTGGCAATTCGCAGAGTAGTGAAGAGGCAACGATACATATTTACGACACCAAAACACTGTTACCAATTCGGTTATTCAGAGAAGGTTCTGACGCGGCAAACGCAATCGCCTTTACAGACGACGGCAAAAAGCTCGTAGTCGGCGGTGGCGGCGGTGGGTCAGTGAGCATATGGGACGTGGACTCACCTGTGAAACCAGAGAAGCCGGAGATTCTTCCAGCGAAAGGCACAGTTTTCCTGGATGTCTCGCGGGTGGGGAAAATGGTTGCGGCCAGTTCCACGGACACGGACACCAACAGCTATCCGGTCCTCTTGTGGGACTTGTCAGTTAAGGACAGACGCAGCAAAGAGCTATTGGGCCATGGGAGTAACGTTACTGCGGTCGCCTTTTCACCAGACGGAAAAGTGCTCGCCACCGGAAGCATGGACAAGACGGTCAGGCTATGGGATCCGCAAACTGGAAATTTAATTTCGGTTTTGACGTTCGCTTCAAGAGTGTTCTCTGTGGCCTTTTCGCGTCGCGGTCACTATCTCGCGATAGGTTTGGAAGATGGGTCGATCAAGCTGTACGACGCCGTTGCTAAGCTCGATGGCCCAACTCTTATCGGACACCACCAAGCCGTTACCTCTTTGTCCTTTGGTGCGGGCAGAATTCTGTTTAGCAGCGACAATAAACGAAGCTCTGCCCCGGGCGAGTCGAACGTTACGTTTGCTCCCAGCCCCCTGACGACAGTCAAGCAATGGGACGTGGCAGCATTAACGCGGGAGCAGACGCCGTACCTGTTAGAGAATCACCAGTCTTTCAATCGGGGTCTCGTTTACTCTGCTGACGGAAAGATTTTGCTTGCCGGCCTGATTGTGGCAACGGACGAGAACACAACGGTACTCGATGGAGAGACGAACAGACCGAGCGAGACGATAAAGGAAGAAGAGCTGAAAATCTGGAGGGCCGTTTTTTCACCTGACGGCAAGTTGATGGCGAGTGTCGAGAACGATCCTAACAGACAATCCGTGATCGTGATTCGGAACGCCTCTGACCTCAAAGTGATTGGGCAGTTGATGGGAGAGTCGATCGTTCACTTAGCGTTTTCACCGAACAGTAAGTTGCTTGCGAGCTGCGCTGTGGATGGCTTGGTGAAGATTTGGGATGTCGGGTCATCGAAGTCTATATCGCAATGGAAAGTGGACGAGGAGGCCCCATCGGCGATCTCTTTTCACGCTGATGACAAGTTACTGACCGTGCAGTCGAGTGGGATGGTTAAGCTCTGGAACATCAATCCACAAAAGTTGTTGACTCAGTTTCAGCTTGCGCTCAGAAAAACGCCAGAGTCCGTAGCGGGAGAGTTTGCTGTCTCACCTGATGGTCGATATTTTGCCACCAGCTACTCGGACGGCATAGCCGTTCTGTATGACAGCATCGGTAAACCAATCGCGACTTTCAAATGTCAGCCGGAGAAAGCCCCAATCCTCGCCTTCTCAGCGGATGGTAGGTTACTGGCCAGCGGCAGCCTCGATGGAATAGTAAAACTCTGGGACACGACCTCCCGACGCGAATTACTCACACTGAGGGGAACTCCTTATCCGGTAGGTGCGATCGCCTTTTCTCGTGACGAATCAAAGATGGCTGTTCTTGATGATTACGGCTACGTGCGCATATGGAACGCGCCGAGTGCGTCAACGTCTGCCGTCGTCAGAAGTACACGAGGTTTACAGTGAACCACCGCATTTGCTACATCCAAATGTGGATCGCCCGCCGCCTTGATGTCAGCGGGTTCTCGGATACAGGTGGGCGGCCCAGCCGCCGCCGGAGGCGAGGGTGATTTTTAGTTTGGTGGTTTGGGTGATCTCGCTTGTGGTGGAGCGGTAATCCTGGCCCATGCGTTCGGCGTTTGGTCCGTCCTCAAAGGCCGCCATCTCAAAGCGTCCGGCGGGGAGGAAGGCGAGGTCGATGTCGAGTGTTCTACCCGTCCAGTCGGTCATCGCTCCGATGTACCAATCGCGCCCGTGGCGACGCGCGATGCAGATGTAGTCGCCTAACTTTGCCGCGAGCACTCTCGTTTCGTCCCACACAGTCGGAACGGGTTGCAGAAACTTCATCACTTCCGGTTCGCGAAGATAGTGCGACGGCGAGTCGGCAAGCATTTGTAGCGGCGCTTCATACACAACGTACATCGCCAGTTGATGAACTCGCGTACCCAGACTCATCGGCCGTTCGAAGATCGCGGCGAAGTTCCTTTCCCGACCGCTGTTGACCATTGCGCCGGGCGTGTAATCCATCGGACCCAACAGCATGCGCGTGAACGGCAACGTCACGTTGTGCTCGGGATTCGCAAACTTGCTCCACTTGTTTTGCTCCAAGCCGCGCACGCCTTCAACATTCACGAGGTTGGGCCAGGTGCGCGTCAGCGTCGCCGGTCGAATAGCGCCATGAAAGTCAACAAGCATTCGGCGACGCGCGGCTTCACGACAAACCTTGTGATAGAAGTTCATCACCGGTTGATCGTCACGCTGCATGAAATCAACCTTGAGACCTTTGACGCCCCACTTTTCAGCCTGGTTGAAAAACGGTTCGAATTGATCGTCAAGCGTCTTCCAAACCACCCACAAGATGACACCGACATTTTTCTTCTTTCCGTATGCCACTAACTCTGCGATATCGATCTCGGGTACGACTGCAAGCAAGTTCCCCAGCTTGTACCAACCTTCGTCGAGAATCACGTACTCGATGCCATACCGCGAGGCAAAGTCGATGTAGTACTTGTAAGTTTGCGTATTGATGCCCGATTTGAAATCGACACCGTAGATGTTGTTCGCGTTGTACCAATCCCAGGCCACCTTACCCGGCTTGATCCATGACGTATCCTTAATCTGTGAAGGCTGGGCCAGTAGATAGACCAACTGATTAGTGATGAGATCGGCGTCGTTTTCAGCGATCGCGAGAATGCGCCAGGGAAAGGTACGCGTACCCGTCGTTACCGCAAGGTAATCGGCGCTTTCCGTGACCTGAAAATCGCGATCGCTGTTCTTGCGTAGCTCCTCTTTGAGCGGATAAGGCGGAAACGCGGCTTCGAGCGCATTGTTGCTCGTACCTCGCAACCAGAGACCCGGATAGTCGTCAACATCCGATTCCGCAATCGCGATCTTTGTGCCGTTATCGGTCACAACGACGGCCGGAAGACTGGCCAAGCTCGCGGGCGCGATGTTCTTTAGCGGTAAGTTGAGAAACTCACGCTCGTTATGTGAAAAGAAACCGTCTTCTTTCGGATAGTAAACGTTGTAGTCGCCGGCGAAATTCAGCCTGACTTCTTCGGCATAAACTTTCACCGGCTTGACCGGAAACGAAGGATGGAAGCGGTAGCTGACTCCTTCATTGTAGGCTCGAAAAACGACCGCGTAATCAGCTTCCATTTCGAGTCTAAGCTCGTTGTAGTGTTCGCGGATACGCGCAGATTTTTGCGGCACTGCGGAAACGATTTCCTGATCGACGGTGGACTGACGGGCGGCTCTCACTTTTGGACGAACCCCGATCGTGATGCCATTGATGTTCATGGAAAGGGAACAGTTCTGAAGTATGGGCGCGCCTTTCAGAAGGACGTCGTAAGTGAGCCGGTCGCTGGTGTGAATCTTCACTTCGATTCTTTGGTCAGGCGATCGTAGCGAGTAATCAGACTGGGCCACGCCGATCTCGGGCCAACACAACATGGCGGCCCACAAGATCACCAGAGACACAGCGGAATTTCGAAAGGTGCTTGTGCGTTTCGCAGTTTTAGCAGGCATAGTTGTGGCGTATGGGCATTCGAACAGGGAACAGCGGATTGTTTGAGTTGCGCTTCCTTTTAATTTGCCTTCGCAGCCGAGGCGTTCTGAGTTAACGACCGATCGAGCCAGTCTTTGAAGTAGGTCTCACCGATCTGGGCCTGACCCTCCGGAACGAGCGTGCGTTGGGCCAACCTCGCGCCGAAATAACGTCCCTCCGGATCAGCGACGACTTCGCGCGGATCGTTCGTCGCGCGGAGTCCATGTCGGATGAACTCATCGAGACGAAACTGTTCCGGACCGGCGACGTCGATGGTCCCATTCAACGGCGATCCGACTGCGACTTTGCCGACCGCTTTGGCAACATCGTCCGCGGCTATCGGTTGGACCAGCACCGGCGCGAGATGAACCGTGTCGCCGATAGTGGCCGCATCGGCGATGCCCTTGCCGAACTCGAAAAACTGCGTGGCGTGAACAATCGAGTAGGGAATTGGCGACTCCTTGATCAACTTCTCCTGCGCCAGCTTCGCGAGGAAGTAGCCGCTATCCGGCAAACGATCAGTGCCCACGACTGACAAGGCGACGTGGTGTGTAACGCCCGCAGCCGCTTCGGCTGCAAGTAGATTCGCGGTAGACGTGGTGAAGAACTTCATCACCGCTTCAGTTTCAAATGAGGGTGAGTTTGAAACGTCGACGACTACCGAAGCGCCGGCAAGCACGTCAGGCAATCCCTCGCCAGTAAGTGTATTGACGCCGGAAGCAGGCGAGGCGGCCACCGCTTCATGACCCTGTTCCGTAAGATTACGGACAAGCTTCGATCCGATCAGACCAGTTCCACCAATGACGACGATTTTCATTTCATTCTCCCTTCATTTTCCAAGGTGGTTAACTAGTGAATTCCTGCTGTACTACTATGCGCGCAGCAAAACAATGTCAACCGTTGACAGCGCCGGCGCGATTTCGCAATTGCGTTGACTCTTGACAATGATCGTCAACAGGAATACGTTCGGGCGGCAGTTCTTCCACGTTAACTCGACCATCTTACGGCGTAGTTGAGGCACGCCTAAGAACCCCCTTAACAATTCCTCTCATACTTGTACGCGGGCGTGCCTGCGCGCCGCCTGTTGTTTTTGTTGACCCCACGATCATTGGGAAAGGAGCGGAAAGAATGAGACACACATGGAACGTCATCGTCACGATTGTTGTCTTAATAATGGTGACAGCGATCGCCCTCGTCTGCGGCGGTCAAAGAGCAACGGCTTCGTCTAAACCTACAAACGTACCCGGTCCATCGCAGTTCTATCTACAGCACAATCTCATCTCCGATGGATTCGTGCCGGCGGACGTAACGCACTCAAATCTGGTCAACGCCTGGGGCCTGGTCTCAGGTCCCACAACGCCCTGGTGGATCGCCAACAACGGCACAGGTACCACCACTTTGTTCAATGTCGCCACCGGATCGATCGTGACAGACTTTGTAGTTCCCGGCGCGGGCGGCGAGCAGGGGAACCCGACTGGAGTCGTCTTTAACGGCGGCACGGGATTCGTTGTAAACAACGGAGTCGGCGCCCCGGCAGCGGCTCGATTCATCTTCGCGAGTGAAGACGGCACGCTATCGGCATTCAAAGGCGCGCCGATCGTCACTGTGGTCCCGAATGCAAACGCCCCGGCCCACGGCGCAATCTATAAAGGACTCGCGATCGACAGTGCCACCGCGGGCCAGTTCCTTTACGCAACCGATTTCCACAACGGCAAAGTTGATATTTTTGACAGTTCATTCCATGCCGTCACCATTCCGGGATCTTTTACCGATCCGAATCTCCCGGCCGGATTTGCACCGTTCGGAATTCAGAATATCGGTGGGACGATTTATGTGACCTACGCATTGCAGGATGAAGATCAGGAAGATGATGTCGCTGGTCCAGGAAACGGTTTTGTCGATGCGTACGACACCTCGGGAAACTTCCTCCGACGCGTCGCTTCGGATGGCGAACTCAATTCGCCATGGGGCCTGGCTTTGGCGCCTGAGGATTTCGGCAGGTTCAGTGGTGACTTACTCGTCGGCAACTTCGGCGACGGACGTATTCACGCTTTCGACCCGACCCAGCTTACTGCCACCGGGGAGTTCGAAGCTGTAGGTCTGCTGCACTCTGCGTCAGGAAGGCCGATCGAGATCGATGGCCTTTGGGCGCTTCAATTTGGTCATGGCACCACGGCAAGCAGTGCCAACGGTCTGACGAATACGCTGTTCTTTACGGCTGGACCAGCCGATGAGGAGCATGGTCTATTCGGATCGCTCGTTAATGTTCCACCGCCCGGCCGCCAACGTTAGAGTGACACGAGTCTGAACCGTTCTAATACCAGGGAGCGGTTCAGACCACCTCCGCCCTCAGTTTCCAGCAAATTCAAGCAAAATCCGTGTGAATAATATTGATCGCGGGCGTCGCAACGTCTATAAGAGGCGTCGATAAGGAGGAATCGGATGACACGAGACTCCGCGACAACTGATCGTTTGCGACGCTTAATCGATCATCTCAGCTCATTAACAAAGAGGGGCGAGTTGCATTGGGAACGACAATCCGGGTCAGCTCACCGGTACGCTCGTTTCGATAACCATCTCTTGATTCTTGGTCCAGCAAATCCCGACGCTGAACGAGACATACCGCGCTACTTATTCATTACACCGTTTGATTCTCCCGACTGCATCGAGCTCGATTCAAACGATGTCGACCTCGGCGCGGCTATTCTCAATTTGACTCGGGAAGTGGAAGTTATCACGCAGGCCCAGCCCGCAACCGATCCATTCGCAATCAACGTTGAATTCCTAAATCGCTTGAGATTCTAAGGCGGAACAGAAAGGACCAATACATGTCAGCCATTTCAAACCTGAGCGAAGAAGCACAGAGTTTGGCGCGAGTTCCGTTGTTTCAGCGTCTCGAACCTCATGAACTGGAGCACCTGGCCGAGGATGTCGAGCAGGTTAATTACAAAAGCGGCGAGGTGATCTTTCATGAATATGACACTGGCGACGCTCTGTATGTCATCGAGGAAGGCTCGGTCCGCATTTGGGTGACGGATGAAGACGTACAGCAGGTCACGCTTGCGGAACTGAACCCGGGTCAGTTTTTTGGTGAACTGGCGGTACTCGATCGGGGTCAGCGTTCCAGCAGCGCCTCGTCACTCACCGATACACACCTGCACCGGCTCAGTAGCGACAACTTCCAGAAGTTTTTGATGGCCCATCCTGATTGTGCTGTCGACGTCATTTGTGAGATTGGCGCGCGCCTGCGGCAAACGAATTTGCTGGTGGCCCAACGCGCGTCGCGAAATGTTAATGAAGTAATGGAGCGGAAATATACCTTCGGGCAACGAGTTGCCGATCGAGTAGCGGCATTTGGCGGATCGTGGACCTTCATTTTTATCTTCGGCAGTATTTTGCTTGTGTGGATGGCCACCAACTCGTTGCTTTTGGCACGCGTAGGTCACGGCGATAACGGTGCGCAGTGGGATCCGTATCCTTACATATTGCTTAATCTGCTGCTCTCTACGCTCGCCGCGCTTCAGGCCCCGGTAATCATGATGTCGCAGAATCGCGCCGCGGAAAAAGACAGGCTCGCGGCAGAGCAGGACTTCAAAGTCAATCTGAAGAGTGAACTGATGCTCGAGGAGCTCGTGCGTAAACAACGTGAGCGCGATGGGCAGATGGATAAGATCATTCGCACCTTGCACGCCTCTGAAGCGCCTGCCGAACAGTAATCATGAGTGTACCGGGTGAGGTTTTTGAGACCTCACCCGGCGATCTCGATCGCTAATCACGGACCGAATGGCTTGAGGATATTCGAAAACGCCCAGTTGCTTTGCGTGATCCCGCTACAAACAGGAGACGCGAAACCCTGGCCCGCGCAACTGCCGTTGTCGCGTGCGACAGACCACATCGAGAGTCGAGTGATGTAGCTGTTTGCGTTCGCAAAGTTCAACAGCCCTTGCGCATCCGCCAATTGAAAGATCTCGGTATTGACATCGTTGATTCCGATCATCGGCGTCACTCCGATCGTCGCGGTCAAACCGGCCGCAACCACCTGATTGTGCGTGTTGCTCGCGGCTTGTTGAGCGCTGAGTCCCATCTGACCGCCGTTGTCGTTGGCCGAACCGTAGTCCATCGCCATGATGTTTACGACGTTCAAGTTCAATCCGGAACTCTTCACGCTGTTCAGAATGTTCACCCCGCTTGCCACCAGTCCGGTCGGCAAAACCGGCAGGGTGTAGGAAATGACCAGACCGGGATTCGCGTTCTTCAGTGCAACTAACGCCTGGTTACGTCGATTGATCGAGGTTTGGTCGGTCGTTGCTCCGCCTTCGATATCGAAGTCGAGTCTGACAGGTGTACTGCTGTTCACGCTGTACTTGTTGAGCACGGCTTGATAAGCAGCTTGCAGGCTCGACACCGTGGTACATCCCAGTGCCAGTTCAGTTCCCGAAGCGCCGCCAAACGAGATGATCACATCGCCGCCGGCGGCACGTATGCCCTGGACCAGTGAAAGTATTGTTGTGCCGTTCGGCAAGGTGTCGTTTGCCACCGTGGCGCCCACACCGCCCCACGTCGGCGTGCAGCCGCCATTGCCGACTACGAATCCGAGCGTGAAGACCTTGATTCCCGATTGCTGTTGAATGGTCAGGAGTTGCCAGTCAACAGTAAGACCCATGTCGACGTAAGGCGCGAACGTTTTCGAACCCGGCGGTGGCGGTGGCGGGCCGTTCAGCGTGGTCACGTTTATGGCTGTGCTCTGCGCGGAACTCCCCGCAGCGTCGTTGGCTGCAACTCTGAATGAATAAGTCGTCAACGGCGACAAGCCGGTGGCGGCGAAGTTGTTGCTGCTTGAAGTCCCAACCGCTACGCCGTTTCTGAAGATCGTGTAGCCGGTCAGGACGCAGTTGACGGCGACTGTGGACGCCGTCCAGGTCAGGTTCGTGCTGTTGCTGGTGGTTCCCGATGCTTGTAATCCCGTGGGCACACTGGGAACTGTTGTGCAGGCGCTACACGTTCCGATGATGGTCCATGGCGCACCACTTCCTGGTCCACCGTTGTTGGTCGAGGGGTTTTGTCCCTGTGTCCAAAAGTTCGCCTGATAGTTCACGCCGTTGAGACTCGCGGTCATACCGCCGGTATAAGCAGTTGTGCTGTTCCACGTCGGCGCGCATGAACCACCGCCTCCGCCTCCGCCTCCCGATCCGCTACACGCTCCGTTGCTGGTCCATGGCTGGCCGCTGCCTGGTCCACCATTGTTCGTGGCGGGGTTTTGACCCTGCGTCCAGAAGTTCGCGGTGTAGTTGATTCCGTTGAGGCTCACCGTCATTCCCGCGGTATACACGGAGGTGGAATTCCACGTGGGGTTGCAAGTGGTTTGTGCGGCGCTTACGCGCGCCATGCACAGCAACAAAAACACGAGTCCGAGAGCACATTGGATTTTACGAGCTGAATTCATAGAAACTCCTTAGGTGGTAGGAGGTGGTTAGGCGCGGGAAAAGAAGAGTGTTCGATAGCGGGGGAACAAACCTAGAATGGGCGACTAACTTCTATGCCTGATATTTGTGCTTGTCAATAGGAGGACTATGAAGCGAACGATTATCTTGACTGTCGTGTTTTTGATCAGCGCGTTCTTGATTACCGCGACTACTGTTTTCGCTCAGTCGCAAAACAAAAATCTCGAGCAAGAGTTCATGCGGCTGCAACGCGCCGAAGACGACGCCGAAGCGAAAAAAGATGTTGCCGCGCTTGACCGTTTGTTCAATGACGACTTTATCTTCGTCGCTGCGAATGGAAGCACTTCGGACAAGAAGAAATTTCTCGCGGACGTGAAA
>DATANW010000110.1:0-2894 GCA_036266055.1 Pyrinomonadaceae bacterium
TGAACACTTCCATCTATCGTTCGACCGACGCAGGCAAAACCTGGACGCCGATCAAAGGCGCACCCGGCGGCGACGATTATCACCAACTGTGGATCAATCCTGACGATCCGAAGCGAATGATCGTCGCCAGCGATCAGGGCTCGATCGTAACCGTCGACGGTGCGGCGACGTGGAGCTCCTGGTACAACCAACCGACAGCGCAGATCTATCACGTCGCCGCGGATTATCGCTTTCCGTATTGGGTGACCGGTGCGCAACAAGACAGCGGCGCCGTTGGCACGCCTTCGCACAGCAATCATTCCGAGATCTCCAATCGCGATTGGGAAGGTCTGTGCGCGGGCGGGGAAGCGGGCTACACCGCACCCGATCCGCTGCATCCCGAAATTCTGTTCGGCGGCACAGTCTCGCGTTGCAACGTTCTCACCGGGGAGACGAAAAACGTTTCGCCTGAACGCGCCGCGACGCCGGGCGCGACGCCGGGACAGTTTCGTCACGCATGGACGCAGCCACTCGTCTTTTCGCCGGCCGATCCGCGCGCGCTCTATTACGCAAATCAATTTCTCTACAAGACGACAAATGGCGGTGAGAGCTGGACGCAGATCAGTCCGGACCTTACGCGCGAAGACCCGGGTGTGCCGGCCAATCTCAACGAAGCGGCCGCTGCTGATGCGCCCGCGGACAAGCGTCGCGGCGTCATTTACACGATCGCTCCTTCGCCCCTGCGCGCGGCGACAATCTGGATTGGCACCGACGACGGGCTGGTCCAACTGACGAAAGATGACGGCAAGACCTGGCAGAACGTGACGCCGCCCTCGCTCACTTCGTGGAGCAAGGTGGTGATGATCGAGGCTTCGCACTTCGATGTGAACGAAGCGTACGCTGCGGTCGAGCGTCATCAACTCGCCGATTACGAGCCACACATCTATCGCACGCGCGACTCCGGAAAAACGTGGACCGAGATAACTAACGGACTACCGGCGGGCGTCTACGTGCAAACAGTGAAAGAAGATCCGAGCCGTCGCGGACTGTTATTCACCGGTACTGAACGAGCTGTCTACGTTTCGTTTGACCACGGCGATCATTGGCAGTCGCTGCAATTGAATCTGCCGCCGGCGTCGATGCGTGATCTCGACGTTCATGGCGATGACTTGATCGTCGGCACGCACGGCCGTGGTTTCTGGGTGCTGGATAACATTTCGGCATTGCGGCAGATCAATGCGGACGTCATTAGCGGCAGTGCGCATCTGTTTCAACCTGCTGAGGCGATCCTGATGACGGCCGGAAGCGACAACGGCACGCCGATGCCGCGCGATGAACCTTTGGCTGAGAACGCTCCCACCGGCGCGATGATCGACTACTACTTGAAATCGAACACGACTGGTCCAGTCACACTCGAGATCCTCGATCCGGCGGGTGAACTCGTGCGCAAGTATTCGAGTGAAGACAAAGGGCCGGTGTTGAATCCGGAGACGCTCAACATCCCGGCGTACTGGGTGCGACCGTTTCAGCCGCTATCGAGCGCCGCAGGCATGCATCGATGGATCTGGGATCTGCGACCAACGCCCCCTCCCCGACCAGCGGGAAGTGGTGGTGGCGGCGGTGGCGGCGGACGTGGCGCTGTTTCGATGGTCCTGCCCGGAGTTTACACGGTGAAGCTTTCCGTAGGCGGGAAGAGTTACACGCAGCCGCTGGTTGTGAAAATGGATCCGCGAACTAAGTAGACCACCTATCGAAGCACGCCGGCGACGTTCTAGTTTGGCTGAAGCGCAGAGCTCTCCAGCAGTTCCTTGAGATAACCCTGCCAGATTGAAGCGATTGTATGTGTGCCATGTCCGCGAGTTTGATCCGTTATCGGTAGCAGCACGTATCGACCGTTCTTCACTCGCTTAATCTCCCGCTCCATTATTCCCAGCTCAGGCGGATTGATCAGATCATCAGCAGAGTTAACGGCCAGCAACGGTGCTTTGATTTTTTCGAGCGCTGAAGAGGGATTGTATTCACGGGACGAATCGAAGTAATAGAGCATGTCGTTGGCATCGGTTCGCATAACACCGCTCTTGACACGGTCCTCGTAGAATTTATCGGCGGCCTCACGCGTCGGCGCCTGTTTGTGCCACTGCAACGGCGCGCTTCCCATCAGCAGCAGGATATTCTGAGCAGCGGTCAGTCCCTGTACCGGCTGAGTTTTGTATTCACCATTATTCCAGGACGGATCGTTGCGAATCGCATCCATCATCATCTTCCTCATGACTCGATTGCGACCTGCGATCTCGACCGGCATGCTCGCCAGCGGCATCAAGGCGTCCATGAAGTCGGGATAAGTTTCACCCCAAACCCACGTGTGCATTCCACCCATTGAAGTGCCCATGACGAGACGCAGGTGATTGACGCCAAGTTTCTCGGTGATGAGTCGATACTGCGCCAGGACCATGTCGTCGTACGTGTAGTGAGGAAACTTCATACGGAGTCCGTTGCTCGGTTTGCTGGAACGACCGTGTCCGATGGCGTCGGGAAGAATGATGAAGTACTTAGTCGCGTCGAGAAGTTGACCCGGACCAAAGAGGATGTTGGCAAATTGTGCTGAGAGAAACTGGGCCCCGGTACCTCCGGTGCCATGCATAATCAGCACAGCGTTGCGTGTGACGCCGCGGTTGTCTTTCGCGGGTGCCCCGATAGTGAAGTAATGAAGTTTCAGTTCGGGAAGCGTTTCACCTGAGCGAAACTTGAAGTCGTTGATTGTATAGTCGCCCTCGACTGGCGCCGGATAGTTCGTTTGTCGTTCCGGAGTTGTTTGAGAGAAGGCGAGTGAGCAAGTGGCGCCGACGATTATCAGAATTCGCAGGATGCGAGTACGCAGATTAGACATGCAACCTCTTCTCTCTTTGCGTGATGTT
>DATANW010000111.1:0-22987 GCA_036266055.1 Pyrinomonadaceae bacterium
GGGAGGAAGGACAAACAAAAGGACGGGACACGACAAGGAAGAGGACAAACGAAAAGGAACAGCAAACAAAAGGAACAGGGCAAACAAAAGGAACAGGAGAAACGAAAAGGGACGAAGGTAAAGGGAAAAGAGGACGCCTCCCCTGATTCAAACTCTCTTGTGCCTTTTGTGATCACTCCGCGATCCAGATCTCAACCTCGAAATCTGCGACGACGGAAAAAGAGAAAACACCCCGCGACGATGAGTGACGCCGCGATGACGATGGCACCCAGTTGTCTGTTAGTAAGTCCACCCACGGCGAAGCTGATGCCGCCGCTCTCCGCCATCATGTTCCCTGAAAAAACCGAGATGACGATGCTTATCGCCAGCCCCAGCACGACGATCGACACGACCGCCAAAAGCAACACAAGCGTGATCTGAAAGAGTCTTTGCATCGCTAACGCTCCCGGTGTGGACCCGAACTTTCAGATACTTCACGGTAAGCGGCCACTAAAGCTTCGGAAGAATCGATCGAGATTCCCAGATCGCGTAACAACCCGTCCTCCAAACCGTAAATCCAGCCGTGAACCACCAGCTCCTGCCCACGCTGCCACGCACTCTGAACGATCGTCGTGCGCGCAACGTTGAGCACCTGTTCCACGACGTTCAGTTCGCATAGTCGATCCAGCCGCTTCGTCTCGTCCTCGATGTCCAGCAGCGCGTGCTCGTGGTCGCGAATCACATCCTGGACGTGCCGCAGCCAATTGTCGATCAAGCCGAGCTGAGGATTTTCCATCGCGGCTTTCACACCGCCGCAGCCGCCATGGCCGCACACGATGATGTGCTCGACGCGCAGCACGTCCACCGCGTATTGCATGACCGACAAACAATTGAAGTCAGTATGCACGACGACGTTCGCGACATTTCGGTGCACAAACATCTCGCCGGGAATCATGCCGACGAGCTGCGTCGCCGGCACGCGACTGTCCGCACAACCAATCCAAAGGTATTTTGGCGACTGCTGTTTGGCTAAGTTCTGAAAAAACTCGGGGTCGTTTGCGGTAATAGCAGCCGCCCACTCCCGGTTCTGATCGAGAAGTCGTTTTAAGTCCTTCATGATTCCGGTTGACTAGCGTGGCTCTTCCTCTGCACCACGCTGATGTGACCATCAGACTCCATGTAGCTGTATTTCACGTCTTCGATGTTCTCAACGCCCTGTTCGCGCAATTCTCCCATCAGCTCTTCCTTCGAGATCATCTGTTGGCGCAAGTTTCGCCACTGCATTTTTCCGTTTCTGATCAGCAGCAACGCGCGAGGATGGAGTATCGGCCTGAGAGAAACAAACCGAAAGGCGAGCCAGTCGAAAAAGTAATCCCAGGCGACGATGGTCACGACCAGAGCGACGCCTTCCGTAACCGATTCGTACTTGCTGCCCATCGCGTTTTGCGCGGCATCGGCGATGACGACCACGACGAGCAAGTCGGAGATGCCTATCGCGCCCGCGCTACGGCGCACGAAACGCAAGACGATGAAGAGTAAGAAATAGACGAGCGTGCCGCGAACGATGACTTCAGGTATCGACGTCGAGGGCCTGAAGACAGCGTCCCAATTGATCGTGAGCAGAGCAATCATGCCGTCCGTGCTGTAAGCACCTGCGGCGGCGCGTATTCGAGCGGCAGGTCGCCGTTGTCGGCGCGCAGGTGCTGCCAGTCTTTCGGTTTCAGCGAAGCAATCAACTCCCGGCGGGTTTTTATCTTCAGCGGTTTGCCAGGGTAGATCTTGCCCATCCGTTGCAACGTCTTTTCCGGAATCGCGCCGGAGAACATCCACAGCGGCCAGGTGAAATTTGGACCATTGAGGCGGCGCAGCTTGTAAAGCCACATGCCGATGGATCCGACGCGCCACGCCATCGGTCCCCACCAGCTATACTGACCGGGCCGTAAATTCATCTTCCAGCACTTCATCATCAGTTGCCATTGCAGCGGCGTTAATTGGCGTGTTTGCCGGACGCCTTCTTCTTTCTCCATGCGCGTGTCGTGCAACGGGGTGAAGATCGACGGGATCAGGAACGCGAACAGTCCGCGGCGTTCGATTTCGTAAACGAGATCGATCGTGTCCATCACGTCCTGATCAGTCTCGCCGGGATTGCCGACGATCAACGTCATCGCCGGAAACCAGTTGTTCTCGTTGAGCACGCGCAGCCCTTCGACCACGACGCTGGGCCAGTCATCGATAGTAAACGGCACGCCTTTGCTCGACATGATCTGTTTCGCCATTCGCACCGAACCGGTTTCCAATCCGATCAGCGGCGCCAGCGCTTTCTTTTCCGGATGAGTGCTGAGGTACGGGAAGTGAATCGGGCTTTTTGGCAGCAGCAGATCTGAAAGCTGTTTGATGAGCAGCGGATCGACTACGGCGGGTGCAATAGTGCAATGGCTCAACACGTGTTGCTCGACGCCGGGCGTGTTCACGATGTCGGCATAAAGATCGACGAGCGCTTCGCGGTTTGGAAAGTAAAAAGGCGTATCGGTATGGACCTGCCCCCAAATGAACATGTCTTCGGTCGCGAGCGAGATCTGCTTGTTGCCGTGGCGCACGTTAGCCCGTACGGCCTCCATGATCTTGTCTTTCGGCAGATCGATCTGCGGGTTCAGATCGGGCACACAGAACTTGCAGCGCCGGCCGCAGCCGGTCGTCATTTCGACGACACCGAACGTCGTACGCGTGTCGGGGAAGAGAATGGCGTCGCGCTCGACGGGATGTTTCACGTCGATGCGGCGCGGCAGTTCTTCACCGGCGATGGCTTTGCGGAAGAGTTCGAGTGTGTCGGCCGACTCGCTGCGTCCTTCGACGACGCAATCGACGCTGAGTTCGTCGTACGTGTCGGTTTGAATGATCTGCCAGCCACCGGAACCGCCGACGATAACCTTGAAGTTATCTCGATAAGGACTGGATTTGATCTTTGCGAACAGTTCGCGCGAGTAGTGCGAGTTGATTGGCATCCGCGACGAGCCGAAGATCGACGTGTAAACACCGGCGGCGAAGGTTACACCGAGCGGGTTGTGCGTCGACACCGCCACCACGCGCGTGTCCGGACCGATGAACTTGTCGAGATCGTCGGGAAAGCAGGCGACCATGTCGTCGCTCGCATACTCGCGTAACAGCGACTTCTCGACGAGACGCACGCCGGCGGGCATGTAGCGCGCCGAACCGTCCTCGTTGTGTTCGACCTCTCGCCACTTGGGATACTTGCGATTGATGACGCCTTCCATCCATATCGGCAAAGACGCCATCGCCATTTGTATGAAATAACCGGCATGATCGATAGCTTCGGTCAGGGGGGCCGTCAGGACGATCTTGCGGCCACCGTTGCGAGGTCCATCTCCGGGGACCGGGGGATTCTGTGTCATGGCGCGTAAGTTAATGAAATCAGTCGAGGTTTACAAGCCCTTTGTGCTTGGAAGGTCTTGGGTTTTTGGTCTTAGGTCTTATTAAGACCAAAACCTAAGACCTAAGACCTAAGGCCAAAGACCCTAACAAAGCACAAAGAACTAAGCACCAAGATCGATCTCCACCCAGATCGGCCAGTGATCCGAGACGTTCAGTGGTTTCGCGACGTCCCAGCGAGCGATGTTCAGTCCGCGCGAAAAGATCCAATCGGCGTGCATCAGCAGTCCGCCGCCGCGCCACGTCGGTGTTCCGGTAGGACATGGAGTCGTGTAACCGCGTGACTCGAGAAACCGCCGCGTCTCGATACACTTTTGTTTGGAAAGAGTGTTGAAGTCTCCGAGGACTAGCGTCGGCAGCCTGGTTGATTCAGCGTGCGCGGTGAGCACTTCGAGTTGCGCGAGTTGTCCGTCGCTGCCGGCGTGCGGATCGACGTGCGCGTTCAGGATACGAATCTGCTTGCGCCCGACCGATATCGTAGCGGCCATCGCCAATCGCGGACGCCACGGACATTCCTGCCACGGCAGATCGAGACGCGTGACGTCGCTCATCGGCAAACGACTCAACAGCGCAACGCCCGTGTCGCCTTCATCGTGCAGACCAATCGGTTCTTCAAAATCGAGCCACCATTGACGCTTCACTGGCTTAATGCCGCGCGGAATGCCGGCGGGAGCGTGGATCCAGTCCATGCTCAACTGCGACGCCAGTTCGCAGGCTACGTGATGACCGCCCGTACGAACGGTGCGCTTGTCCGCTTCCTGCAAGGCGAGGACGTCGACCGCGGGCAGGAGTTTTCCGCTCGTAAATGCACGCGCCGCAACTGAGATCATGTTCTCGACGTGTTGCGGACGTCGCGCCAGGCTCATTAACCCGAGCTTGCGAGCGATGCCGCCCGGGATCAAATAAGGGCCGCGCGCGTAACGGATGTTGTAAGTAGCGACGACGAGTTTGGATCGTTCGCGCGGGTGCGTAGAATCTGCCGGGTGATTGCTAGAATGATTGCCGAATTCGAGCTTCTCATCATCCGTTAACGGGGGAATTGCTGTGACCATCGTACTGGCAATTGTAGACGACATGTTCTTCGCATCGAAAATTCGCGCTACGGCCGAGGCCGTGGGCGTCGAAATCAGTTTTCCGAGATCGGTGGAGAAGCTGGTTGAAAAGGCGAGGGAAGCGAAGCCGGCGTTAGTGGTAGTTGACCTTCACAATACGAAGGTCGATCCGGTTGCCGTGGGCACGGAGCTGAAGTCGGATGACGAGCTGAAGACGATTCCGCTGCTGGGCTTCTTCTCACACGTTCAGACGGATCTGCAACGGAATGCGATGGCTGCCGGATTCGATAAAGTCATTCCCCGATCCGTGTTTGCCCGGGACCTTGGGCAGATTCTTTCTACAGCGCAGCCGTAACTGGCGCGATCACCTCGTGGATTGACCTTACCTCGCTGACCATTTGTTCATATTGATCCAGCGTCAAGGCCTGCGCGCCGTCGGACAGTGCGTGCTCAGGTTGGTCGTGGACTTCGATGATCAGTCCGTCGGCGCCGACGGCCACTCCGGCCCGCGCGAGTGGCGTCACCATGAAGTTCTTGCCTGTGCCGTGCGAGGGATCGACGATCACCGGCAGATGCGAAATGCGTCTGACTGCGGTGACGGCTGCGAGATCCAGTGTGTTGCGCGTGTGTTGCGCGAAGGTCCGAATGCCCCGTTCGCAAAGGACGACCTGATAGTTGCCCTCGGCCATGATGTACTCTGCCGCCAACAGCCATTCGTCGAGCGTTGCCGACAGTCCGCGTTTCAACAGGACGGGAATTCGCGCTCGGCCGGCCCGGCGCAGCAGCGTGAAGTTTTGCATGTTGCGCGCGCCGATCTGAATCATGTCGCCGTAACGTTCGACGAGATCGACGCCTGCTTCGTCGAGTGCTTCCGTAACGATCTTCAAGCCGTAAACTTCGCGCACGTCGGCGAGTATTTTGAGTCCTTCTTCGCCGAGGCCCTGAAACGCGTATGGTGAGGTGCGCGGTTTGAAGGCGCCGCCGCGGAAGAAACGCGCGCCGCTGCGACGGACCGCTTCGGCGATCGCGAAAGCCTGGGCGCGACTCTCGATCGCGCATGGACCGGCAATAATCGCCAGTTCGTCGCCGCCGATCGTCGCGTCGCCGATGCGCACGATTGTCTTCTCCGGACGCAAGTCGAGCGTGATCAGTTTGTATGGCTTACTGACGCGAATCGCTTCCGCAACGCCGCCGAGGTTCTCGAAGTGCGACGGGTCAATGGCGCCCGGGTTGCCGGTGATGCCGATTGCCGTGCGGGTCGTTCCCGGCATGGGGTGGGCTTTGAATCCGAGTTCTTCGATCACGCGCAGGACAGCGTCGACCTGGCTGTCAGTGGCGTCGGCTTTCATTACGATTAACATGACGGTTCTCTTTCAGCGTTGATCCATGAGACTTTGTTCTTTGTGCTTTGAGCTTGGTACTTTGTTCGCTAGCAAGTCACATCTCAAGTCGTCTCATTCGTTCATCGGCGAACCAAGAACAAAGAACAAAGCACAAAGCACAAAGATCCAACCTACATCTGGTCGGGGACGTTGATTCCCAGGACCCCGAGGGCAGCGGTCAATCGAGCACGTACCACTTTCGTCACTGCAATCAAAACTGCGCGCCGGACAACATCCTTCTCCGTGAGAATTCGATGATCGTGATAAAACCTGCTAAAGGTGCGCGCAAGTGAAAAAGTGTACTTCGCCAGGTTGGCAGGCTCCGCGGACTTACGGCACTGTACTATCACATCATCGAGTTGTTGCGTCAACATTAGCAAAGACCAGATTTCCGTACCGCGCTCGCCCGACAGCACCTCCGTCACTTTCTGCTGCGCCTCAACATCCGCAGCCAAGCTTTCTACTAACGTATCGGCTTCGTGAATAGTTTCACGACCTAGCTTGCGGAAGATCGAGTTGGTTCGCACCGCCGCATACTGGCAATAAGGTCCGGTCTCACCCTCGAACGAGAGCGCCTCTTTGAAATCAAACGCGATCACCGTGTTGCGTGTGAACTTCAGCAGAAAATAACGTAGCGCCGCCACCGCAACCTCGTGGGCCGTCGACTTCTTGTCCTCCGGCGCAAGCTCCGGATTTCGTTTCACGACCTCCGCGAGTGCGCCGGCTTCAAGCTGATCGATCAGATCGTCAGCTTTAACGCCCAGTCCCTTGCGTCCGCTCATCTCGATGTACGGCCGGGCGCGGTCTTCTTCAGTCAATTCGATGCCGAGCTCTTCGCACGCCGCCGGCGACAGCGCCACCATTTCGTAACTGAAGTGCACGCTCGCGTCGTCGCCGATCTCCGGCACGACGGCGGCGACTCCGCGCGCGACGATGTCCTGCGGGTACGACTGTCGCGAATCGATCACGTTGTAAACCGTGACACCGCCGCCGAACTGTGGACGCGCGGCGTTGGCTTTAGTTTCAGCTTCCGGATCGGTGGTCGTGACCCAGAGCACGTGGCCATCGCGATACCGGCGAAAGACGTTGTAATGAAAATCGAGACCGAGTCTGCCGAGTTTCCAGAGTTGATATGCGATGTCTTTGCCGGTGTACGTGACGGTGCCGTTCGAGCGCACGATGATCTTGTCTGACTCGTGTTCGTCCGTGCCGGTGTGCGATTCGAAAGGCATCACCCAGCAACCCGCGTGACGTCCTTCGGTTTCGTAGCGGATAACGCCCGTCAGCTTCATCAGCTCGAACGCGCGTTCCCAGAAATGCAGGTGTAGGATGTCTGACTCGCGCGCTAGCAGGTCGTAACGAATGCCGAGCCGTTCCATCGTGTCGAGAATGCACTCGACGTTACGCGTCGCGACGTAGTCCGCGAGTTCCGCGATCGCATTGTCGCCGGCTTCGATCGCGTGCAGCACGTCGGTGCGGAGCTTCGCCTTCTCGGGATTGATATCGCCGCCCAAATTGCCGTCGCGATAGAAGAGGCCGACTTTGGTGTAAAGGTCCCAGCAGTAGTAATCGAACGGATAGTCTTTTGACAGCGACGCGTCGAGCGCCTTGATCTGATCGAGGTCTTTCCGCTCGAGGTGAATGAACCCGACGACGACGTCGGCCACCTGGACCCCGGTGTTGTCGATGTAGTTCTGAACTTCGACGCGATCGCCCGCGGCTTGCAGGATGCGCACGAACGTATCGCCCAGCACGGCGTTGCGCACGTGGCCGATATGCGCGGCTTTGTTCGGGTTGATGCTCGTGTGCTCGACCATCTTCTTCGGCCGCTCATCGGCTGCCGTAGCGAGCTGCTGCAGATCGGGGTTAGCGATCAGACTCAGAAGCCTGGCGCGATCGAGGAAGACGTTGATGTAACCGGCGCCCGCGATGTCGACGCGCGCGACTTCCTCGACGTTTTCGAGCCGCGCTTTCAGTTGTTCGGCGATTGCGCGAGGGTTCTGTTTCTCGCCGGTTTTTTGTTTGACCAGTTTGGCGAGTTCGAAGGAAATGGGGAACGCGAGATCGCCGAGTTCGGGTTTCGGCGGCTGGTCGGCGTTGATTTGATCCAGCTCGACGCCGAAGATCTCGCTCGCCGAACTACGGATCAGATCTTTTAGTTTTTGTTGGAGTTCGATTAGGGTCATGTGTGCAAAAGCGCAGAGTATAGCGGATAACACGGATATGCTACCATCGCCGTCGTCATGCAAATATCGATCTCCGGCGAGTTGCAGCGTCGTTTCGCGGAGGCGCGCCGGGTGTTGGTGCTGACTGGCGCGGGTGTTTCCGCCGAGTCGGGCGTGCCGACGTTTCGGGGCGGCGGGAATACCGCGGTCTGGAAGGGAATGCCTTTCGACGTCATCTCGTCGGGACAGATGCTCGAGCGGAACCTGCCTGCGGTTTGGGAATGGTTTGACTATCGTCGCGGCGTGCTCGCGTCGTTGGAGCCGAACCCGGCGCACTATGAGATCGCGCGCTGGCAGGAACGCTTTCCCGACTTCACGCTGGTGACGCAGAACGTCGACGGGCTACATCAGAAGGCCGGGTCGCGCGATGTAGTCGAGTTGCATGGGAACGTTTGGCGGGCGCGCTGCACTGTTTGCGGGTTGACGCACGACATGGCGCAAAGCGCGCGGCCGGAAGCGTGCGCGTCGTGTGGACACCAGCTGCGACCGGACGTGGTGTTGTTTGGCGAGATGTTGCCGAGGGGCGCGTTTGAGTTTGCGTCGAGCAAAGCAGCGGGGTGCGATCTCTGTTTCGTGATCGGGACTTCGGCGCTGGTCTACCCTGCGGCGGGATTGCCGGGGATTGCGAGATCGGCGGGTGCGTATGTTTGTGAAGTGAATCCGGAGCGTACACCGCTTTCGGATCTGTGCGATGAAGTGATCACGGGGAAGGCGGGCGAGGTCGTACCACGGATCGGTGCTCTAGATGAAGACTCTTTATTTTGATTGTTTTGCTGGGGCGAGCGGCGACATGATCCTCGGCGCGATGGTCGCTGCGGGTGTCGATCCGGAGGTGCTGCGCGAACAACTCTCGCTGCTGAATGTCGACGGGTTCAAAGTGGACTTTGAGACCACGGATCGATCGGGGCTGAGTGCGACGTATGCGCGAGTCGTAACCACCGATCAGAAGAAACACCGGCATCTATCAGACATTCGGCGGATTATCGAGGCGTCAGGCGTGACGCAGGCGGTGAAGGAGCTTTCGATCCGGATCTTCACACGGCTGGCGGAAGCTGAAGCTCGGGTGCACAACGAGCCGATCGAAAAGGTGCACTTTCACGAGGTTGGCGCGCTGGATGCCATCGTCGACGTAGTCGGCGCGGCGATCTGTTTCGATCTGTTGAAGATCGATCGGTTTGTGAGTTCGCCGCTGCAGGTCGGCAGCGGAATGATCGAGATGGACCACGGGCGTTTCCCAGTGCCGCCGCCGGCCGTGGCAGAGTTGCTGCGTGGCGTGCCGTTTTATTCTGGTGAAATAAAGGGCGAACTATTGACGCCGACTGGCGCCGCGATCATTACCACGGTTTGCCAGGAGTACGGACCGATACCGCGAATCAAAACGGATTGCACGGGGTACGGCGCAGGAACTCGGCAGTACGACAATTTTCCGAACGTGCTGCGCGTGCTGATTGGCGAAACTGGAACCACGGATTTTTCGCCCGCACGTCACGATCAGGCATCGGATAGGCTCTGGATGGTCGAAACCAATCTCGACGACGTTTCACCGCAGATTATCGGGCACGTGATGGATCGAGTCTTTGAAATCGGCGCGCTCGATTGCTACTTCACGCCGGTGCAGATGAAGAAGAACCGTCCCGGCGTGTTGTTGTCGGTGTTGTGTAAGCGAGAAGACAAAGAAGCGGTGATGAAGTTGCTGTTTACCGAGACGACGACGCTCGGTATTCGTAGCTACGAAGTCGAGCGACGCGCGTTGCGGCGCAGCGTCGTACAGGTGGAAACGCAGTATGGGCCAATCGATGTTAAAGTAGCGCACCTGAATGGCCGCGTCGTTAATGAAATGCCCGAGTTTGAGCAGTGCCGCAAGGCTGCCATCCGTGCAGATGCGCCGTTGAAAGTGGTCGAGGAGGCAGCGCGAATAGCGCTAGCGAAGATTCGTGATTAACAATAAAGAGCAAAATGTGGCGCCGTCCGTAGATCTCGACCTGATCGCGCAAGGCGTGCGCATGATCATCGAAGGCATCGGCGAAGATCCGGAACGGGCCGGCTTGCAAGGCACGCCACAACGCGTCGCCGAGATGTACGCGGAGCTGACGTCCGGGATGCGCGAAGACCCGCAGCAGCACGTCATCCCGCTGCCCGGCGACAAGCACGACGAGATGGTGATCGTGAAAGACATTTCCATAGCGTCGCTATGCGAGCATCACCTGGCGCCGTTTGTCGGCAAGTGTCACATCGCTTACATCCCAAAAGGCGGACGCATTCTCGGCATCTCGAAACTGGCGCGGCTCGCGGAGACGTTCTCGCGCCGTCTGCAGCTTCAGGAACGTCTGACTACCGACATCGCAAACACGCTCTTCGAAGGTCTGAAACCGCTCGGCGTGATGGTCGTGATCGAAGCAGAGCACACGTGCATGACGCTGCGCGGCGTGCGCAAGGCCGACGCGAAGACGGTGACTTCAGCGGTGCTCGGTGGTTTTCGGAGCGACCCGCGCACACGTGCCGAAGCCATGTCGCTCATTAAAGGAAGGGACTAATGTCACCACGTTTTCACTTGAAAGTGCTGATCACGCTCGCAGCGATCGTGTTTACCGGCTGTGTGGCAGAACCACCGGCGACGCCCAAGTCGTCTAACTCCGGCATCACGGCGGAAAAACTCAAAGGCCACATCCGTTTCCTTTCTGATGACATGCTCGAGGGCCGCGGTACGGGTGCTCACGGCGGCGAGCTGGCGGCGAAGTACATCGCCGCGCAACTCGAAGCAACCGGCGTCAAAGGCGCAGGGGATAACGGCAGTTACTTTCAGCCTGTGTCGCTCGTCGGTGTGAAAGCGGATCCGAACACGACGCTGACGATCTCCGGCGGTAGCGGTAGCGAAACTTTCAAGTTTGCCGACGACTTCGTCGCGTTCACCGGCGCGCAAACCGAATCAGTTAACGTCGACGCAGATCTGATCTTCGTCGGTTATGGCATCGACGCGCCGGCGCAAAAGTGGAACGACTACAAAGGCGACCTCGATTACAAGGGCAAGATCCTCGTGATGCTCGTCAACGATCCGCCTGCAACAGCCGCCGAACCGGACCTCTTCGGGGGCAAGGCACTGACGTACTTCGGCCGTTGGACCTACAAGTATGAAGAAGCCGCACGACGCGGCGCGGCGGGCGCGATCCTCTTGCACACGGACGAATCAGCCGGTTATGGCTGGAACGTCATTCGAACGTCGAACGGATCATGGCGCTTCGATATCGAGCGCAAGACGGGAGACACCACGCCTTTTCTACAGTTTCGTTCGTGGATGACTGACGCCTCCGCCCAACGTCTCATGAAACTCGCCGGACAGGATCTCTCAGCGCTGCGAGCGAAAGCGGCGACGCGCGACTTCCAATCCGTCAATCTCGGCGTGAAAGGCAAGTTGGATCTCAAGAGCGAAGTCAAACGCGTCGCGGCGCCTAATGTCGTCGGCGTGCTCGAAGGCAGCGATCCGACCTTGAAGAACGAGTACGTCGTCTACTCGGCGCACTGGGACCATCTCGGCATCGGCGCGCCAAACAAGGACGGCGACACCATCTACAACGGCGCGCTCGACAATGCCTCCGGAGTCGCGTGCGTGCTCGCCATCGCCGACGTGCTGGCTAAACAACGTCCGAAGCGATCCAGCCTGTTTTTATTTCCCACCGCTGAAGAGCAGGGACTGCTCGGAGCGGAGTGGTACGCGAAGCATCCGGTAGTGCCACTCGAAAAAACCGCGGCCAACGTGAACCTTGATTCAATGAACGTGCTCGGGCCGACGAGTGACTTTATTCCCCTGGGCGCGGACCGTTCGACACTCAAAGCCATCGTCGACCACGTGGCCGGCGAAATGGGCTTGACCGTGTCGCCCGACGCTCGTCCCGAACAGGGATCCTTTTTTAGATCCGATCACTTCCCATTCGCGAAAGCCGGTGTGCCCTCGATCAGTTTGAAGGAAGGCAACCAGTACGTGGGCCATCCGAAAGAGTGGGGCGAGGAACAGTTCAAGGCCTACAACACGGCCCACTATCACCAACCTTCGGATGAGATGCGCGACTCCTGGAATTTTGACGGCATGATCCAGTCTGCGGAGATTGCGCTCGCCATCGGACGTCATATTTCCGACGAGCCGGAGAAGCCGCACTTCAACCCGGGAGATGAATTCGCGAAGAGACCTTAGGAGGAAGAGTTTTCCCGCAAAGGCGCAAAGATGCAAAGAGGAGTTTTGGTAGAGGCGATCTGATGTTTTCTGTTTGCCTTTGCGTCTTTGCGCCTTTGCGGGAGACTTGCTGACTTACCAGTAAATGAAAACGTTCTACGTAACCACACCGATCTACTACGCCAATAGCCTGCCGCATCTCGGTCATCTCTACACGATGATCGTGTGCGACACGATCGCGCGCTCGAAACGACAACGCGGCATCGATACGTATTTTCTTACCGGCACGGACGAACACGGCATCAACATCGAACGCGCGGCCGAGAAGGCAGGGCGCACGCCGCAACAGCAGGCCGATTACGTCGTCGCTTATTTCAAGCAGATGACGAGCGAGTTTGGTCTCGACACCGAACACGGCGGGTACGACATCTTCATGCGCACCACCGCCCCGTTTCACGCGGAGGGCGTGAGCGAGTTGTGGCGCCGGATCATTAAAGCAAAGACGCCGAAAGGTAACGACGCGATCTACAAGGGCCACTACGAAGGTTGGTTCTGCGCGCCATGCGCCGAGTACAAGACTGAAGACGAGTATAAAAAACCCGCGGACCCAAATGGTGTCCCGACGTGTCTGATTCATGAGACGCCGCTCGACCGCGTCTCCGAAGAGAGTTACTTCTTTCGTCTCTCTGATTACGGCGACGCGCTCCTTGAACTTAACGAAACGCGGCCCGATTTCGTCAGGCCCGAGTCGCGGCGAAACGAAGTGATGAGCTTTGTGCGCGGCGGGCTTCAGGATCTTTCTGTCAGTCGATTGAAGACGTCCGTGAGTTGGGGCATACCTGTCCCGGACGATCCCGCGCACACGATGTACGTCTGGTTCGACGCGTTGACGAACTACATCACGGCCATCGGTTTCGGTAATGAAGAACGCGAGCGCGCCGTGGGTTTCGAGAAGTACTGGCCCGCGTTGCACATGGTCGGGAAAGACATTCTGCGTTTTCATGCCGTTTACTGGCCGTCGTTCCTGATGGCCGCAGGCATCGAGTTGCCGCGGGCGATCGTGGCGCACGGCATGTGGGTCGATCCGAACGGCCGCAAGATGTCGAAGACGCTCGGCAACACTGTCGAGCTCGACGTGCTGCACAAACACTTCTCGATAGACGCGATTCGTTACTTCTGTCTGCGTGAGATGGTGTTCGGGCAGGACGGGCGTTTCGGTTATGAAGGACTGATCGATCGATCGAATAGCGACCTCGCGAGCGGCCTTGGCAATTTGTCGAGCCGCACCTTGACGATGATCGCGCGTTATTGCGACTCGCGAATTCCGTCGGGGCAGATTCCGGAAGAGAAGTTGCTGCTGGCGAAGCGTTCGGGCGTCGATACTGACGAAACGACTGTCGCCGGTTTTATCGAAACGGCGCGCGATCAGTTTCTGTTGCACTTCGACAACCTCGCGTTCAGCCGTGCACTAGAGACCGCGTGGTCCGTCGTTGCGCGCGTGGACAAAATGATCACCGACGCGAAACCGTGGGACCTCGCGAAAGATGAGAACCAGCGGCATACGCTCGGCGCCGTGCTCTATCGCGCCGCGGAAACGCTTCGCTGGTTGAGCGTGTTGCTGTATCCCGTCATGCCGGATGCGAGCCGCGCGATCGCGAAGCAGCTCGGTATGGACCAAACACCGGACCAGATCGATCCGGCCGGATTGAAGTGGGGTGAACTTCGTGAAGGGACGCCGATCGGCGACGTGCAACCGGTATTTCCGCGTCTGGATAAAACTCAGATCATGGCTGATATTAATGGAATCCGTGTTATTGAACCTGAAGCAGCCCCCGCTCCCCCAGCTCCATCTGAAGGGATCGTGAACTTCATCGAGATCGACGACTTCGCCAAAGTCGATCTGCGCGCCGGCACAGTCTTGTCCGCCGAACGTATTCCGAAAGCCGACAAGCTCCTGCTGTTGAAGATCGATCTGAACGAAGAGCAACCGCGCCAGGTGCTTGCCGGGATCGCGCAGTACTACGAGCCTGAGAAGTTGATCGGCCGCAAGGTGGTTGTGGTTGCGAACCTGAAACCGCGCAAACTGCGCGGCTATGAGTCGCAGGGAATGGTGGTCGCGGCGTCGTACGGCGAAGAAGGCCGGCCGGTGATCGCTACGTTCACGGAAGACGTGCCGAACGGCGCGCGTTTGAAGTAGAGCACGGATCACGGATCGAATGTTCGTCGACTCGCATGCGCACATTGACGGTTCTGAGTTTGACGCCGATCGCGAAGATGTCATTCAGCGTGCGCAGGCGGCGGGCATCTCGGCGATCCTGAACGTCGGCACCGGCGATCCGCATAGCGGCGCATTCGAACGCGCGATCGAACTGGGTCGGTCGCACCAGTCGATCTCCACAGCGATCTACACAGCGATCGGCACGCATCCTCACGACGCTCGTCTTTACGATGATGCCGCCGAAGAGAAAATCAGATCGCTGATCGCGAGCGGGGAACGCGTAGTTGCCTGGGGCGAGATCGGTCTCGACTTTCATTACGACAACTCACCGCGGGACGTCCAGGTCGACGTTTTCAAACGGCAGCTGCGCGCCGCACGCGATCTGAATCTTCCGGTGATCATTCACACGCGCGAAGCGGAAACTGAAACGATCGACATCCTCGAGTCCGATTACGATGGCGCCGAACGTCGCGGCGTGTTTCACTGTTTCAGCGGCAGTGAGGACCTCGCGAAACGTGCGCTCGATCTCGGCTTCATGATCTCGTTTTCCGGTATCGTGACTTTTAAGAAGGCCGAGGAACTGCGCAGCATCGCGCGACAGGTCCCGTTGGACCGTCTGCTGATCGAAACTGACTGTCCGTACCTGACGCCGGTGCCGCATCGTGGGAAGCGAAACGAGCCTGCTTACGTAGTGGAAGTCGCGCGTTGTCTCGCTGGTCTGCTCGGGCTGGAGATCGATGAGTTGGCCCACGTCACGACAGAGAACTTTATGCGGTTTTTCAGTTTGCAATAACGATGAATTTGCTCGCGTTTTCGAATAAGAGATAAGTTTCACATGCAGCAGCTTTGATGTTATTCTCGGTGCCAACGAAGCAATCCAAACACTGAAACACGCCGATGGCTCAACAGAACTCTTTCGATATCGTCTCGCAGGTTGACGCGGCGGAGATCGCCAACGCGCTCAACCAGACGATCAAGGAAGTACGCCAGCGTTTCGATTTCAAAGGCAGCGCGGCCAACGTGGTCCTGGAGAAGACCGAGCTGGTCCTCAGCGCCGAAGACGAAACCAAGCTGCGCAACATGAACGACATCCTGCAACAGAAGCTGGTGCGCCGCGGCGTGCCGTTGAAGGCGTTCACTTACGGCAAGATCGAACCCGCGGCCGGCGGCACCGTTCGCCAGCACGCGCAGATTCAGCAGGGCATCCCGCAGGACAAAGCCAAAGAGGTCGTGAAGTTCATCAAAGACAGCAAGGTGAAGGTGCAGGCCTCGATTCAAGGCGACATCGTGCGCGTGTCGGGACGCGACCGCGACACGCTGCAGGACATCATCGCGAAACTGAAGGACAAAGATTTCGGTATCCACATGCAGTTTACAAACTACCGGTCCAATTGACACAAAAGGCACAAGACAAGTAGAAGACCGAAGACAAAGACCGAAGACCAACTATCGAAGACCAGCATGACCATCTCCAGCAACACACTGACAATCGACGCGCAGGTGACACTGTCGGCCCGCCGGATCTTCAGTGTGATCGCGAACGAGCTGCAACAGGTCGAGATCGAGTTTGAGCGGCAGGCGCGTTCAAACGTGCAGGTGATTGCATATCTCGGCGAGTACCTCCGCGCATCCGGCGGCAAACGCGTGCGTCCCGCGCTCACGATTCTTTCGAACTACGCCGTCGGCGGCGATGGCGCGCGTTACAACTCGATTCGCATGGCGACCGTGATGGAGTTTCTGCACACGGCGACGCTCGTGCATGACGACATCATCGACAAAGCCGACACGCGACGGAACCGTCCGACGGTCAACGCGCTTTATGGCAACGAAACCGCGGTGTTGATGGGCGATTGGCTTTACATGTCCGCGTTCGAAACGAGTCTGGCGGAAAGGTCGCTGCCGATTCTCGACATCCTCACCAGCGTCACCCGGAAGATGACGGAAGGCGAGTTGTTGCAGTTGACGTTGTTGGGCCATGCGGACATTTCGGAAGGTCAGTATCTGGACGTTTTGAAACGCAAGACCGCGTACCTGTTCAGCGCGAGTTGCGAGATCGGATCGATTCTGGGCGGCGCGGATGAGAAGCAGCAGACGGCGCTGCGCGATTATGGTCTGAATCTCGGGACGGCGTTTCAGTTAACCGACGATCTGCTCGATTTCACTTCCAGCGATGCGGCGTTGGGCAAGGCCGCGGGCGCGGACTTGCTCGGCGGAAAAGTGACCTTGCCGTTGATTTACCTCATCTCGGCGGATGCGTGCGTTTTGCCGATGATCCAACGCGTGCTGCACGACGGCAACTACGACCACGTCAGCCAGGAAGAGCTGCGCGACGCACTCGACCGCTCCGGCGCGTTGGAACAGGCGCGGGCCATGGCCGATCAGTACGCGGAAAACGCGCGCGCCGCGCTCGACGACCTGCCCGATTCGGACTACGCCGATTCACTGCGTGCGCTCCCTACCTATGTGTTAAAGCGCGATCGCTAAGTTTTTCGCCACAATCACAGAAACGCGGATATAATCCCCGCGGATGGACCGGCCGTATAACGAAAATCTACTGGCCCGCTTCGAGCAAAGCTTGCGACAGTCGCGGTCTGCGCGAATGCATCTGGCTGCCCGTCTGCGGGAGTTGGAAGCCGAGGCTGACAGCGTGCGGGCAGAGCTCGCCGAGATGGATTTGTTGACCACCCAGACGGAAGCCGCGATTTACCGGCTGCTCTCGACCGTGATTGGGTCCGCCAATTTCTCGGGAGGAGGCCTGCCGAGTGATGCGGAGCTCGAAGCGGCCATGCGCCAGTCCACTCCGTCGACGCGTAGTCACATTCCCGTCGAGCGCCGTCCGCAAATTCCGACCGTTCGCAACAATGTCGAAGCGCTCAGTGATCGTTTCATGGACCGCACGATCCCGCAGGCCGTCACGTTGCTGTTGCGAGAAGAGGGTGGCGCACTGCACGTCAACGAGATCTACAACCGTTTACTCGAAGGCGGTTTTAAGTTCACCGGGCAGAACCCGACCATCAGCGTCGCCGTTTCACTCAATCGCAACTCCCGCTTCCGCAAAGTCGCCCCCGGCACGTTCGACCTCGTCATGCGCGACGCCTCGTCGAAAGCTTCCTAATCGAATCCGTGTTGTAGAATACCGGCGATGCGCGCGATCATTCTTTCCGCCGGTTACGGCACACGTCTCTGGCCACTCACCGAAGATCGCACCAAGCCCGCCATTCCGATTCTTGGCAAACCGCTCGTCGGCTACGTCGCCGAGTATCTCGCGTCGTATGGTTTCGACGAGATCGTCGTGAATTTGCATCACCGGCCGGAGTCGGTGCGCAAGGCGCTGGGCGACGGCAGCCGGTTCGGAGTGAAGCTGCACTACGTCGAAGAACCGGAGATTCTCGGCACGAGCGGCGCCCTCGACAACACGCGCGAGTTCTTCGATCGCGAAACGTTTCTGGTGGTCAACGGAAAGATCATCACCGATATCGATCTGAAAGCCGCCCTGGAAACACACCGCAAGGCGAACGCGCTCGCGACCCTGGTTCTGCTTCCGAACACGCAACGCGAACGTTTCAGCATTGTCGAAACAAACCAAGGGCTTATCACCGGTTTCGCCGGCATGCCCGACCGGAATGCCGTTGGACCACCGCCGCTGATGTTCACGGGCATTCACATCATGGAGCCGCGCATCTTCGAATACATCCCGCGCGACATCTTCTCGGACTCGGTCACGCACGTTTACCCGAAAGCCATGGCGAACAGTGAAACGATCGCCGCGCACGTCGCCTCCGGAAAGTGGCGCGAGCTTTCGACGCTCGATCGTTACCTCGATATCAGCGTCGAGATGCTGGCAGAAACGGGGCAGTCGTACTTTGCAGGCCCCAACCACGTTATTTCACAAACGGCGGAGGTGACCGACAGCATTCTTTGGGACAACGTGGAAATCGGAGCCGGAGCATCCGTGTATCGTTGTGTGATTGGCGACAGCGTGATCATCGCCAGGGGTGACCGCATCGAGAATTCGATCGTCGTTCGGCGCGACTTGGTGGAAGGCAAAAAGCGCCCTGATAAGGCGCTTCCCGGCGATTTTAGGGGTGAAAACTTTGTCGTTCCCCTGTGATACAATCGCCGCGCTGCGCGCGCATTGCCGATTTCCAATTGCCGATTGCCGATTCATCTAGCTCCGTTTTTGCGGGAGCACGGTTCCCAAATCAGCAATTGGCAATCGGCAATTGGCAATCGGCAATTCTCGAGTCCACTGATGAGTTCCGCTAAACAGGTGATTTCCAACGCATTTGAATCTTCCGCGTCAGATCGGCTTGCGAGATTCATCACGCAGCAGGGAATAACCGGCAGGGAAGTCATTCCGCTCACCCCCGACGCTTCGACTCGCAAGTATTACCGCATCGGCTGGAACAAACGCACCGCGGTCGCGGCCGTGTATCAGGAGCCTTTCGATCCGGAATTTCATCCGTACCTCGACGTAACGCGTCTGTTTCTCGAAAGCGATATCCCGGTGCCGGAGATCTACGCCGTCGACGGCAACGCCGGCATCATCGTTCAGGAAGACCTTGGCGACGAGCAGTTATTTCACGTCTACGAGAACGAGCCCGACGAGAAGTGCGACGAGTACAAGGAGCAGGCGATTGGGCTAATCGCGAAGATTCAAAGCGCGACCGCCAAGGCGCACGAGATGAACTCGATTGCGAGCCGTCTGGCATTTGACGAAGCCAAGCTTTCCTGGGAGCTCGACTTCTTTTTCGATCACTACTTCGGCAGCCTGCGTCAGGAGACGCTGCGTCATGCCGAGATCGCGGAAGTAAAAGCGGAACTCAACGACATGGCCGCGGAGTTGGCCGCCGCGCCGCGCGTGCTTTGTCATCGCGACTATCACTCTGCCAACCTGATGATCGATCAGCGCAAGCGCATGCGGATTGTCGATCATCAGGACGCGCGCATGGGGCCGGCGAGTTACGACCTCGTCTCGTTTCTGCTGGATCGACAGCCTTGTCCGCCGTCACTCGCCGAATTGCGCGCTCATCGACTGTTCTTCCTCGAAGAGCGCCGTCTGTTGGGGCTCGGAGTGATCGATCCTGACGATTTCGCTCAGGAGTTCCGGTTAATGACGATTCAGCGCGGGTTGAAGGCGACCGGAACTTTCTCTTACCAAACAGCAGTTGCCGGACGTGGCGCTGCTTATCAGCATTTCATTCAACCAACACTTCAGATCGTTTTGCAGGCCATCGATTGGCTCGAAAGATTCCCCACCCTGCGTCGCATGCTGAAGGAACGGATCAACTAACTATGACTTCCTTTCGGGTTTCTAGATGACGACGCAATCACTCGCAAGCACCGCAACCAATCACGCTTACATCAACCAGCTTTCAAAACACGTCGGCCAGGAGGTTGTGCTCAAAGGCTGGCTTTACAACATGCGTTCGAGCGGCAAGATCCTGTTTCCGCAACTGCGCGACGGCACGGGCGTCGTTCAGTGTGTGGTGTTGAAGAACGCCATCGATCCGGAAACGTGGGAAGCGTTGAAACCACTCGGCCAGGAGTCCGCACTGGTGATCAAAGGCACCGTTCGTGAAGACAGTCGCGCGCCGGGCGGTTTCGAGATCGACGTCAGCGGCGCTGAAGTGTTACAGCAGGTGCACGACTATCCGATCACACCGAAAGAGCACGGCACCGAGTTTCTGATGGATCACCGTCACCTTTGGCTGCGCTCGCGGCGACAACATGCCGTGCTGAAAGTGCGACATACTGTCGTGCAGGCGGTGCGGAACTTTCTCGATAACGACGGCTTCACGTTATGCGACTCGCCGATCTTCACGCCCGCCGCGTGTGAAGGTACGACGACGCTGTTTGAAGTCGATTACTTCGACGGCGAGAAAGCGTATCTCACGCAATCGGGTCAGCTTTATAACGAAGCGAACGCCGCAGCGTTTGGTAAGGTTTACTGTTTCGGTCCGACTTTCAGGGCGGAAAAGTCTAAAACGCGGCGGCATTTGACCGAGTTTTGGATGGTCGAACCGGAGATGGCTTACACGACGCTCGAAGACGTTATGAGTTTGTCGGAGCGCTTTCTTTCGTATATCGCCGCCCGCGTGCTCGAAGATCGGGGCGAAGAGTTGAAAGTGCTCGAGCGTGACACGAGCAAGCTTGAAGCGATCGTCGCGCCGTTTCCGCGGTTGCATTACGACGAGGCCGTGAAGATCCTGCACGAGGGGTTCGAGAAGGGCGCGCTGGAAGCAAAGTTTGAATGGGGCGGTGACTTTGGCGCGCCTGACGAGGTTTACATCTCGAGCCAGTTTGAGAAGCCGGTGATGGTCCATCATTATCCGGCCGCGGTAAAGGCTTTTTACATGGCGCGCGATCTGGAGCGTCCGGAGTTGGCGTTGGGCGTCGACGTGCTTGCGCCGGAGGGATACGGCGAGGTCATCGGCGGTGGTGAACGTGCGACGTCGCTCGAGTTTCTACAGGAGCAGATCGCGTTGCACGGGCTGCCGGAAGAGGCGTTTCAGTGGTATCTCGATCTGCGGCGTTACGGCAGCGTTCCACACGCCGGATTCGGAATGGGCATCGAGCGCTGCACCGCCTGGATGTGCGGCATCGAGCACATCCGCGAAACGATTCCGTTTCCGCGCATGCTATACCGCATCAGACCGTGAGGTTAAGTAATTCGTTGAAGCGAGTACGCCTTCGGCGTAAGACGCTTGACCTCACCGCATCAGGACCGTAAGGAGTGATTCATGAGTAGCATTAACATCGACCAGGACTCGCGTGGACAGGGACGCGGTTACACGTATGAAGTTCTTCATCAACCGTCGTTCTCGCTCGCCGTGCTGCAGCTTCAGGCCGAGCAGTCAATCCAGGCCGAATCCGGCGCGATGGTTTCGATGTCGGCAAACATAGAACTTCAGTCGCAGATGAAGGGCGGTATCTTCGGCGCCATCAAACGAGCGGCGGGCGGAGAGTCGGCGTTTATCTCGACGTTCACTGCGCGCGGTGGTCCAGGTGAAGTGACACTTGCGCCGGGTGCACCGGGAGACGTGGCGGCGATTGAACTCTCGGGTCAGCCGTTCTTTGTGCAGTCGAGCTCGTATCTCGCGGGCGATTCGAGCCTGACGGTCGATACGAAGTGGGGCGGCGCGAAGTCGTTCTTCTCCGGTGAAGGATTGTTTGTGCTCATGGTCCAGGGACAGGGACTGCTGTTGGTGTCGTCGTTCGGCGCGATTCATCGCAAGCGACTTCGACCGGGCGAGCGCTACGTGGTGGACACCGGACACCTGGTAGCGTGGGAAGGAACGACGCAGTACACGTTGCGCAAGGCGGCGTCCGGGTTCTTCCGCAGTATGATGAGTGGCGAGGGTATCGTCGCGGAGTTCAGCGGACCCGGCGAGCTGTTGATTCAAACGCGCAATCTCGCGGCGCTGGCAGGTTTGCTCAAACCCTTCTTCCCGAGTCAGGGTAGCGGCGGCGGCGGTTTTAATTTCAATCTGGGTGGTTGAGTTTTGACGGTGAGTGCAATCGGGAACAAGACAGTCGCGATTCTCGGCGTTCCGCTGGGATACGGAGCGAGCATGGCCGGCGTCGACATCGGTCCGGCGGCGTTGCGGGTCGCGCGTTTGCAGCAGCGAATCGAAGGTCTCGGCTATCCGGTGCGCGACCTCGGCGACATGCGTCTCGAACGGCCGAAATCGATTCCGCTTGTCGAAGAGAAGCTCAAGTACATGCGCGAGATCAGCAACGCCTGCGAAGAGCTTGCGCGCGAAGTTGAAGGAATACTTCAAGCGGACGAGTTGCCGCTGGTTGTGGGCGGTGATCATTCAATCGCGATCGGTTCGTTTGCCGGAGCAGCGTCGTATTGTAAGAAGCGCGAAGAAACACTCGGACTGATCTGGTTTGACGCTCACGCCGACATGAACACGCCCGAGACAACTCCGTCCGGAAACATTCACGGAATGCCGCTGGCTGCGCTCCTCGGTTACGGCGCACCTGAACTCACGAACGTCGCCGGCTTTGCTCCCAAACTCGATCCGAGTCTGTGTGTTCACATCGGCGCGCGTGACATCGATCCTGGCGAGCGGGAACTGATCCGTAAGCTCGGAATGCGCTTCTTCACGATGCGCGAGATCGACGAGCGCGGAATGTCGGCGTGTATGGACGAGGCGATCAAGATCGCGTCGCGAGGAAGTGGCGGTTACGGTGTGACCTTCGACGTCGACGCGCTGGATCCCGGCGATGCGCCAGGTTCGGGCACGCTCGTTCGCGGCGGACTCACGTATCGCGAATCACATCTCGGCATGGAGAAGATCGCTGAAGCCGGCGGCATGCGTTATCTCGAAATCGTCGAGATCAACACGGCCCTCGACGTCAACAACAAGACGGCTGAGCTCGGCGTGGAACTGATTCTGTCGGCGTTAGGCAAGACCATTCTGTAAAAGGCTGGACCAACGAGAGTGCCAAAAAAGCTGCGCGTCGGTGTGATCTTCGGGGGGCGATCCGGTGAGCATGAAGTCTCGATT
>DATANW010000112.1:0-3665 GCA_036266055.1 Pyrinomonadaceae bacterium
TGATGCGCATAACCGAAGTCAATTGGTCCGATGGGTGTTTCTTCCAGATCCCCGTCGCCGAGCAGTCCGTCGTCAACCAACGTTTCCGGACTTATCAACAGCGTGTTGCCCGCGAATGCGGAGTAAGAAGCGTAAGGCGAGTCGCCGTAGCCGGTGGGACCAAGCGGCAACACTTGCCACAGAGTCTGACCGGCAGAGGCGAGAAAGTCGACGAACTTGTAAGCCTCCGGTCCGAGGTCGCCAATGCCGAAAGGGCTCGGCAACGAAGTTGGATGGAGCAGGATACCGCTTGTTCTACCCACTGAAATTAATTAGCCGTGATCGTGACGTAATCGCGCCGGCTGTAAAAACGAATTCCCTCACCCGAAGCGGTCATCATCAGCGGTCGCGGCCGCTTGAGATCCTTGTCGTTCGTCGACGAGACGAGGAGCACGTCGTTGCCCGCGATGTCCATCACTCTCATCTTTCCGTCACTTGAAAAACCAAACCCGTAGGCTCCTGTTGGCAGCGCCTCACCATTCACCTTGATTGGCGAATCGGTAATGAAGAAGCCCTCATATTTCGCACGCACATCCGCGGAGTAACCCGAAGTATCAACCAGTCCGACGATCACAAACCGTTCAGCGCCGAGTTTCGCGGCGGACGTGTTGCGCACCTGCGTCGGTGCGCTTTGGCCCTTGAAATAAAAACTGCTCGGCACGAGCCGCGTCAGGTCCGCGCCGGTGACCACCACAGGTTTATCCTGAATCACACTTGCGAATGAGATCGAGCCCGCGAAGACCAGGAGGGTCGCGGTCACAAAAACATGCTTTTGCCAACGTTTCATAAGCGTCATCCTCAAAAATTTTTGAATGTGGAGTTGCGGGTTCTGCTATCGCGTCATACTCTGAATGCAGAGTTCATTTAAATCAAGAGGAAAAAACCAGAAAAGATGGCTGACATGCGCGTTGGGGTCTTAACCGGAGGCGGAGATGCGCCCGGATTGAACCCCGCTATAAAAGGTTTGGTCTATCGCGGCTCGGAGCTTGGACTCGAAGTAGTTGGTTTATTTGATGGCTGGCGCAGCCTGATGAATCCTGCGCCTGAAGTGCTGAAACTCGATCGCGAAACGGTGCGTCGCTGGGACCGCGACGGCGGAACCAATCTCGGTTCGTCGCGGACCAATCCGTTTCGCCAGGTGAATGAAGAAGGCGAAACGATCGATCGTTCGGCGGAAGTGCTCGACAACATCGAGAAACTTCAACTTGATGCGCTGGTCGTTTGCGGCGGTGAAGATACGCTCGGCGTGGCGTCAAAACTGTCACCGCAGGGCGTGAAGATCGTCGGTATTCCGAAGACGATCGACAAGGATCTCAACGGGACCGACTACACGCTCGGTTTCGACACCGCGCTCAAAAACGTTGCGGAAGTGATCGAGCGTTCACGGACGCCGGCCGGTTCGCATGGTTGGGTGCAGATCGTCGAAGTGATGGGCCGGCATGCCGGGCATTTGGCGTTATGGTCGGGAGTTGCCGGACAGTCGCATTTGATCCTGATTCCCGAGCATCCGTTTCGTTATGAACGCGTGTTTCACTTGCTGCGGGAACGTTTAGGCGAATCGGAACTTCCGCGCGGTCTCGGGCAGCGCCCGCGGTATTCGGTGATCGTCGTTGCCGAAGGCGCGCGTGCTGAAGACGGTGAGATCGTCACGATCGACGATCGGCACGATGCGTTTGGACACGTGCGACTCGGTGGGATTGGCGAAGTTTTGGCGAGACGAATTGCGAGCGAAACGCCGTACGAGGCGCGCGCCGTCGTGTTGGGTCATCCGCAACGGGGCGGGCCACCGAGTCCGATCGACCGGATTATGGGCATGATGTTTGGCGCACGAGCGGCGGAAGCGGTGGCGGCGAAACAGTTCGGCACGATGGTTTCGGCGCGTGGCGTTGCGCCCGCTTGTGAACTTTCGCTGGTCGACGTCTCAATGGTCCAGGGCAAAATCAACCTGGTCGACGTCGAACGCTACTACGACACCGATCGTTACCACCTCAAAGGGATCGGGATGTAAATCCGCGTTAACCCTGTGATTGCGCGCTGAACGGTTCATCAGTCGTCAGTCGGCGGTGAACACGCTCAACCACACTCGGGATCGTCGAATCATCGTTCGGCCTGGGAATGATCTGCGGATCGGGAGCAATCACCGGACGGATCATTTTCTGTTGCAGTTGTTCGCGCGCGTCCATCATCCACCCAAAACCACGGAAGATGTAAGTCAACAGCGTGCGATCTTCCTCTTCGATTCCCAGCGCTTCCTGCACACACCACGCGCCAAAATCGGTGTTTGCGGTGAGTCGCAACGGCGGCTCATTTTGTCTATCCGCCTTCAAAACTCCGTTGACGAAGGCAGTGAGATAAATCAGTCGCGCAATCGCTAAGCGCTCCCTTTGGCGCGGCGAGATCGTCAACTGGCCCGCGTCTATCGCTTTGAAAACCGGATCGATATAGATCGCCGGCCGCGGATCTTGTTGGACCTGGTTTCCTCTTCCGGCAGCCGAGATCTCGGGATGACCAAAGGTCGGCAGTCCACCACCCAACATTTTCTGCCGAATGCGATCCGCCCGTTGCTCCGCCGGCAACGCTTCCAACTCCTGGACGAAGTCGGACATGTCGTGAATCGCGCCGAAGTGTCGCGCGCCATCGAGCGCCATTTGTGACGCTATGAAAAAGTCAGACACCGAAAGCGTGTGCAACGTCGCCATGTAGCGCGCGACCATGCTCGACCCGGCAGAACCGTGATGGATTTGAATCGTGCCCATGCGCTCGAGGATCAATCGCTCGTGCTCGTTCGCATGACGACCTAGGATCAAGCTGTACGAAATCTGAAATGCATTCCGTCCGTCAGCAACTTCCTCGGCGATAAACTTGTTCGCCGCAGCGGCGAGATCTCGATCGGTTGCTTGGGGATTCGCGACGAGCAGGTAATTCAGATACGCGGAGATGCCCCCAACCGCAACGTTCCGCATGTGCAGACTGATCATCTCCATCAACAGCGAAACCGGATCGCGATCGTCGTGCACGCCGTGGTCCGACGGTTCACCAAGAGCCAGCCGCGCTTTCTCGACCGAAGCCGCATGTTGGATCGCGACTTCCGGACCATTGCCGGGATAGTTCCTGACAAAACTAGCCGTTTCTTCGACCAGCGGTGCGCCGCCAAAACTCCCGTCGCGATATCCCAGATTTTCAAAAAACTTCTGATCGATAAACGTGGCGAGTTTTTCTTTGCCGCTGGCCGCGGTCTCAGCGTCAGCAGGCGCGCCGCTGAAAAGACCAGTGAAAATCACGTCCATCGGTCCGGCCGCGCCCCGCACGATGTCGGCTTCGGGTACGACTCCGCGGATCGTGAATGATCTGATGTCGAGTGTGATCGTGGTGCCGTTGCAGTCAACGGGTTGATGATATAAGACCGGATTCGCGATGATTCCGGTTGATGCCGGCATGGTGGCAAAGTAACCCAGTGTTGTCGCGATCGACTTCTCGCCGAGCTCATTGGCGCGGTCGGTGGCCTGCTTGACCGGATTGTGTGCAGGCGCAGGCGGCAACAATGCGAAGGTGGTGTCCATTGAACCGTCTCCCAACGAAGATCCCTGTTTGGTCTAAGAATAGCGAATTATTGCTCAGAGACGAAA
>DATANW010000113.1:0-29244 GCA_036266055.1 Pyrinomonadaceae bacterium
ATTTATCCGGAAGGCATGACACCGCCGGCGCCCACATCAGGCGCATCACCCGCGGCCGGCGCCGCATCCCCGGCGACTTCGCCAGCGGCCGCTGGAGCACCGGCGTCGCCGTCAAAAGCAGGAGCCAGCCCCGGTTCCGGAACCAACAGGTGAGCACCTAATCGATGGATACCTTCGTTCAGCAATTAATCAACGGTCTTAATGTCGGCGCCATCTATGCCTTGATCGCTCTGGGCTACACGATGGTGTACGGCATTCTCCGTCTAATCAACTTCGCGCATGGCGACGTGTACATGGTCGGTGCGTTTGCCGGTTTCTACATCGCACTCTACACGGGTTTAGCTGTCGGCGGACCGTCGCTGCTGTCACTGATGGTCGTGCTGTTGGGCGCGATGCTCATCGCGGCGATCGTCGGCATGATCATTGAACGATTCGCGTATCGTCCGGTGCGTAAATACTCGCGCATGACGACGCTGATCATGGCGATCGGTGTCTCGCTTTTGATCGAGAACCTGTTCATCGCCCAAATCGGCGCGACGCCGCGAGCGTTTCCCGATTTCCTCGGATCGCAGAGTCAGATGCCGTATCACCTCTTCGGCAACGCTGCTATCTCCAAGGCGCAGATCGTCATCTTTCTTGTATCAATTGCGTTGATGCTGCTGTTGCAGTGGATTGTGTTCAAGACGAAGGTCGGCACGGCGATGCGCGCGGTGTCATTCAACCTGAACTCTGCGAAGCTGATGGGCATCAATACCGACGCCATCATCAGCCTGACATTCGCTATCGGTTCGGCGTTGGCGGCAGCCGGCGGCGTCTTGACCGCCCAGTACAATCCAAACATCGATCCGTTGATGGGAATCCTGACGGGATTGAAAGCTTTCGTCGCCGCTGTACTCGGCGGCATTGGAAACATTCCCGGCGCAGTACTCGGCGGTTTGCTGATCGGCGCCGCGGAAACTTTTGTCGTGGGTTACGGACAACACATCGGCATCGCTTCCACTTATCGTGATGCAGTGGCTTTCGCGATCTTGATTCTGGTTCTTTTGCTTCGTCCCTCAGGTCTACTCGGATCAACCGTACAGGAGAAAGTCTGACGGAATCGCAGATCGACATCCACTGAATGCCAACCTTCATTAAACGGATTCTGGGTTTAGTCATCATCGTCGTACTGCTCGTCGGCGTTAACGCGTGGATGAGCCGGGACGGACTTTTCGGTTTTGGACTCCCCTTCTACTACGCGGAACTTCTTAATCTCACGGGCATCAGCATCATTCTCGCCGTCTCGCTAAACCTGATCACCGGCTTCACCGGACAGTTTTCGATCGGACACGCGGGCTTCATGGCAGTCGGCGCATACTCGTCGGTGTTCATGACGGTCTACTACTCGCAGGCGGTCGAGAAACTGTTGACGGGTGTAGTCGGCGCGCCCGCGGCGCAGGCGCTGGTTTTTCTTGGCATCATTATCTTCGGCGCGTTGATCGCGGCGTTGGCTGGTTTGGTGGTAGGCATTCCAAGCTTGCGACTACGCGGTGATTACCTCGCGATCGTCACGCTTGGTTTCGCCGAAATCATTCGCATCATCATTCTGAACATCGATCGCGTCGGCGGCGCGACCGGTTTTCGCGGCGCGGTTGCACCGTGGGAAGGCCGTCCGATCATTCCGCAGTACGCAAACTTCATCTGGATTGGCGGCTTTGCCGTCATCACGATCGTCGTGGTCTATAACATCGTCCGTTCCGACGTCGGCCGCGCGTTGATCTCGATTCGTGAAGACGAGCTCGCCGCCGAAGCAATGGGCGTTAATACGACGCGTTACAAAGTAATAGCTTTTGTCATCAGCTCGGCATTCGCGGGCATTGCGGGCGCGCTGTTTGGTCATTACCGTCAGTTTCTGCACACAAACGATTTTCAGTTCATCCGATCGATCGAGATCCTCATCATGATCGTGCTGGGCGGTATGGGATCCATTACGGGCGCGGTGCTGGGCGCGATCGTGATCACGATCCTGCCTGAGTTGCTGCGCAAATTGCCGGGTAACCTGATCGAATATCGACTGGTCATCTATTCAGCGTTGCTGATCGTGATCATGTTGACGCGGCCGCAGGGCGTGATGGGCGCGAGAGAGTTTGGCATTCCGTGGCTGAAGCGAGCACAGAAGCGACCTGAAGGCGATAAACCGGCTGGCGAGAAGGGTGTGCCGATAACACAAGAGGCACAAAAGTAAGACTCGAAAAAGGCACAAAGAAGCAGTCAACCTGTGGCAGGTATTTAGATGGCGGAAGTGAACACGACAACAAACGGCGAGGAACATCCACTCAGGACCAGGAAGTGCACGATCCGTTTCGGCGGACTCGTCGCCGTAAACGAGCTCGACATGAACGTGCGCGAGGGCGAGATCTACGGTCTGATCGGTCCGAACGGCGCCGGAAAAACGACGATCTTCAATCTGCTGACCGGCGTCTACACGCCGACTTCCGGCGAGCTTTACTTCCAGGGCGAACGCATCGACGGGCTGAAGCCTTACGAGATCTCGCGCCGCGGCGTGTCGCGTACTTTCCAAAACATCAGACTGTTTCCGAGCATGTCGGTGCTCGAGAACGTCATGACTGCCTGTCATCGACACGCGAAACAAAATCTGCTTGACGCTGTCCTGCGACTGCCGCGATTCGAACGCGACGAACGCGAGCATCGTGAGTTTGCGATGGAGTTGCTGGAAATATTCGACCTTGCGCGTGTGGCAGATGAAGGCGGAACGAGTTTGCCGTACGGCTCGCAAAGGCGGCTCGAGATCGTGCGCGCCCTGGCGACGAGACCCAAGCTGCTGCTGCTCGACGAACCTGCCGCGGGTATGAACCCGTCGGAGCAGGAAGACCTGATGAATTTGATCAAACAGATCCGCGATCGCTTTGGACTGACGATCCTGCTCGTCGAACACAACATGAAGGTCGTGATGGGCGTGTGCGAAAGAATCCAGGTCGTCGATTACGGCAAGTCCATCGCGCTCGGGCTGCCCGAAGAAATCAAAAACAACCCGAAGGTGATTGAAGCGTACCTGGGTGATTAGAGCTTTGTACTTTGTCCTTAGTACTTTGTCAGTACAAAGCACAAAGCACTAAGTACAAAGAACAAAACACAATGCTTTCACTCGAAAACGTCTCAGTAAACTACGGCGCGATTGAAGCTCTAACAGGCGTCTCGATGCGCGTCGAACAAGGCGAAGTCGTCACGTTGATCGGTGCGAACGGCGCCGGCAAGACGACGACGCTCCGCACGATCACCGGACTGCTGCAACCCCGGCAAGGCCGAGTAGTTTTCGAAGGCGAAGACATAAGCGCGAAACCGACGCATAAACTGGTCGCGCGCGGGATCTCGATGTCACCCGAAGGACGCGGCGTGTTCGCGAACCTGTCCGTCCGCGAGAACCTGCAGATGGGCGCGTACCTGAAGAAAAACAAGACGCAGATCGCTGCCGACATGGAACACGCGTTCAGGATGTTTCCGCGTTTGAAGGAACGCGAGGCGCAAAAGGCCGGAACGCTTTCCGGCGGCGAACAACAGATGCTCGCGATCGGACGCGCACTCATGTCGAACCCGCGCCTGTTACTGCTCGACGAACCGTCGCTCGGTCTCGCGCCGCTCGTAGTGCACACGATTTTTGAAGCGATCGACGAGATCAAGAGCAAAGGAACAACCATTCTGCTGGTCGAGCAGAACGCCCACGCCGCGTTGGGCCATTCCGATCGCGCTTACGTTCTCGAAACTGGAAGAATAGTTATGGAAGGCCCCTCGAAGGACCTCGCCAACGACCCCCGGATCAAAGAAGCCTATCTCGGTGAGTAGATCACGCGTCAGTAGCCACTCAATTTCGTGCTGGCTTAATTTGAACAGCCTTACACTGCGTTCTCTGCGTGGGGTGCGGTCTCTGCGTGCCTCGGTGACCTCTGTGTTAATTCTCCCGTTCGTGCTCGTGCTGTTGGCACTGGCGTTTTCCTGCTCGCGGGAGAGCAACGACAACAACGCAAATCAGCCAGACCGCAGCCGCATCAAGATCGGATACTTCGGCGATCTCAGTGGTCCAACCTTCAACTTCGGACAGTCAGCCATGAACGGTGTCCTCATGGCGGCGGACCAGATCAACCAGGCCGGCGGCATCAACGGCCGCCGTATCGACGTCGTGATCAATGACGACAAAGGCAGTCCGGAGGAAGCAGCGCGACTGACCGCGCAACTGATCGATAAGGACAAAGTAGTTGCGATCGTCGCGGGCGGGACGTCGGGAAACAGCCGCGCCGCAGCACCCCGCGCGCAATCGTCTCACGTGCCGTTGATCTCGCCATCTGCGACTGATCCGGCGGTGACGCTCGTCGGCGACTACATCTTTCGCGCGTGTTTTGTCGACGAGTTTCAGGGCGAGGTGATGGCGACGTTCGCTTTCAACACGTTGAAGGCGACGAAGGCCGCGGTTCTTTTCGACTTCAACTCGCCGTACGGACGCGGTCTCACAAATTTCTTCGAAACCAGTTTTAAACGGCTCGGCGGGCAGATCGTCAGCGAACAGTCGTACATGCAGGGCGACGGAGAGTTCAAAGGGCAGTTGAGCTCGATTCGCTCAGCTGAACCTGACGTGATCTACATTCCCGGTTACTACGGCGACGTCACACTGATCGCTAAACAAGCGCGCCAACTTGGACTGACGCAGACCTTGCTCGGAGGTGATGGTTGGGACGCGCCGGAACTATGGCAGTTGGGCGGCGATGCGCTGAACGGCGCTTACATCTCCACGCACTATTCAGTTGACGATCCGTCGCCCGGGATTAAATCGTTCGTCGAGGAGTACATGCGGCGTTACGGCAACCTGACGCCTGATGCGCACGCGGCGCTCGCTTACGACGCGGCGCGAATCCTGTTCGATGCGATTACTCGCGCAGGCACGACTGATGGCCCGAAGCTGCGCGACGCACTCGCACAGACCAAAGATTTCAACGGCGTGACTGGTACGATCAGCATGGATGCGCACCGCAACGCCGTGAAACCCGCGGTGGTTTTGAAGTTGATGGATGTGAGATTTATCTATCAGGAGACGATTCAGCCAACGCGTGACGTGCCCTCGCCAACGACTCCATCACCGACGCCCTCGCCGTCCCGCCGGTCTGCGACTTCGCGTTGATTGTTTGTTCGACCGAAAGCGCTTCGTAAACATCCGTCTCAATTAGTGAGGAAAACTTCTGTAACTCCTCGATTTTCAAGTCTTCGATCTGTGTTTTTAAATCGATAGCCCGCATCACCACTTTGCCGACGACTTCGTGCGCATCGCGAAACGGCATTCCTTTGCGAACTAGGTAGTCGGCAAGTTCAGTTGCGTTCATGTGGCCGTCTAACGCCACTTCGTTCACCCGGATGTTCATCAACACCGTACTCGTCACTTGCAGACTCGAAGTGACAGTGTCAAACGCGTCAAACACCGCTTCCTTGTCTTCCTGCATATCTTTGTTGTAAGCGAGCGACAGGCCTTTCATCGTCGTCAGCAGTCCGATCAAGTCGCCGAATACCCGTCCCGCTTTTCCGCGAACGAGTTCCATAGAATCAGGGTTCTTCTTCTGCGGCATCAGGCTCGATCCGGTCGCGATCGCGTCGCCCAACTCGAAGAATCCAAACTCGCTCGTCGCGTACAGAATTATGTCTTCGGCAAGTCGCGACAGGTGAACCATGACCAACGCACACGCATTCAGAAACTCGATACAGAAATCACGATCGCTGACCGCGTCGAGACTGTTTCTCGACACACCGTCAAAACCGAGCGACGTCGCCAACGCCTCGCGATCGATCGGAAACGACGTGCCCGCCAGCGCCGCGGATCCCAACGGCATGACGTTCGCGCGCCGTCGCGTGTCGGCCAGCCGCTCGCGATCGCGCGTGAGCATTTCGCCGTAAGCCAGACACCAGTGGGCCAGCAGCACCGGCTGCGCGCGTTGCAGGTGCGTGTAGCCGGGAATCACAACCTCCCGGTTCGATTCGGCGAAGTCGAGTAATGCTGATTGCGTGAGACGAACTATCGCGTCGAGATGATCGATCGCCTCGCGTAGCCAGAGTCGAAAATCGGTTGCCACTTGATCGTTGCGACTGCGTCCGGTGTGCAGCTTGCGACCCGCGTCGCCAATCAACTCGACCAGTCGCGCTTCGACAAAAGAGTGGACGTCCTCGACCTGCGCATCATCGCTGCAACCTTGATCGAGGATGGTTTTCAGGGCGTCACGGATTTGAGTTCCTTCGCCCGCGCTGATTACACGCGCGTTTTCGAGTGCCTGACTGTACGCGATGCTTGCCCTGACGTCGGCCTCGAACAGCCGCCGATCGAAGCGAAACGAATTGTTGAAGGCCGCGAAGCCCGGATCAGTTTTGCCGGTGAATCTCCCACCCCACATAAATCAAAGGTCTCCTTGACCATGTCCAACTCGCATGCTAGTTTATGCATCTATGCAGCGATTATGCAAGTAAGCTGCATAACTGATGTATGAATAAGCGCGACCGGCAGCAGAAGATCTTGAGCCTGATTCAGGCCCGGCCCATCGGCACGCAGGAAGATCTGCGTGCGTTGCTTGAAAAAACCGGGGTGCCGGCCACGCAGTCGAGCGTGTCTCGCGATCTCGAAGAACTGGGCGTCGTCAAGCACCACGGCCATTACACGCTGCCGCGAACAAACGGAACCGCCGCGCGCGGCCTGCTGAGTTTAGACCACGCCGGCGAGAGTTTGGTAATCGCACGCACTGTCCCGGGATTGGCGTCGGCTGTCGCCGTCGAAATTGATGCGGCGGCGCTTCCGGAGATCGTCGGAACGATCGCGGGTGAAGACACGATCTTCATTGCTGTAAGAGATCAAAAGTCGGTAATCAAGAAGGTTTGGAAATTATTCGGGAACACGGATGACCAAAATTAACAAAATCGTTCTTGCATACTCCGGCGGGCTCGACACGTCCGTCATGCTTCGCTGGCTAAAGTCGCACTACGACTGCGAGGTCGTTTGCTACTGCGCCGACGTGGGCCAGGGCGCGGAGCTGTCGGGTCTGGAAGAAAAGGCGCACGCGACAGGCGCGTCGAAACTATACGTCGAAGATCTGCGCGAGGAGTTCGTGCGCGATTACGTTTGGACCGCCGTGAAAGCGAACGCGGTTTACGAAGGCGTTTACCTGATGGGCACTTCCCTTGCCCGTCCCGTGATTGCGAAGCGACAGATCGAGATCGCGCAAAAAGAAGGCGCCGATGCGGTGGCCCATGGCGCAACCGGCAAGGGCAACGATCAGGTCCGGTTTGAGCTGACCTACTATGCGTTGCAGCCGGACATCAAGGTGATCGCGCCGTGGCGCGAGTGGGAGTACAAAGGACGGGCTGACTTAATCGCTTACGCGAAAGAGCACGGCATTCCGGTTACCGCGACGGCAGAGAAACCGTATTCGACCGATGCGAACTTGATGCACATCTCGTACGAGGGCGGCATTCTCGAAGACCCGTGGGCTGAGCCGCCGGAGAACATTTTTCAACTGACGCGCACGCCGGAGAACGCGAGTGCCGAAGCGCAATACGTCGAGATCTCTTTTGACAAGGGCGAGCCGGTGGCGATCGACGGACGTCGACTCGACCCGGTCGCGCTGCTCGAAACGTTGAATCGAATCGGCGGCATGCACGGCATCGGCCGTGTCGATCTCGTCGAGAACCGTTTCGTCGGGATGAAGTCGCGCGGCGTTTATGAAACTCCCGGCGTCACGATCCTGCACGCGGCGCATCGCGCGCTCGAGTCGATCACGCTGGACCGCGAAGTGATGCACTTGCGTGATTCGCTCGGCGTGAAGTTTGCCGAAAGCGTTTACTACGGTTTCTGGTTTGCGCCGGAGTTCAAGCTGATGCGGAAGATGATCGACGAGACGCAAGTCAGGGTCAGCGGCGACGTTCGTCTCAAGCTGTATCGCGGCAATGCCATCGTCGTCGGACGTCGTTCGCCAAACTCGTTATACGACGAGAACATCGCGACGTTTGAGGCCGACACGGTTTACAACCAGCGCGATGCCGAAGGGTTCATCAAGCTCAACGCGTTACGACTGAGATTGGGAGGTGGCAAAGGTGACTAAGCAGATAACGGTCGTTGACGTCGACAAGATCGGGTCGGCCACGTCGCCGCTCGGTTTATCGAAGACTGTCGGCATGGTGAGTTCTTCGTCGTCGCCGCAGGCCGGGGATGTTGTCGTCGTGCGCGCGCTGACGGACAGTGCGACCTACAACATGCTCGAGTTGCCAACCGGACGCCTGGCCAAGATCAATCCCGGCGACTTATTGATTGGAGTGCTGGGACGGCGTCGTGCATTGAAGGGATTTGTGGGCGACATTCCTGCTGCGGTTCAGAGTGGGGATGAATTGCATCTGCTCAACATGGGCGGGGTGATTGGCTGTTGCACCGGACATCATTCGAGTCTCGGCGATGCGATCAAGCTCGAAGTGAAAGGACTCGTTTGCGACGAAGACGGTCGCGTGCTGAACATCGCCGATGCCGCGTTGCCGTTGCTTTCCCGGCTTGGTGAGACTGCGCCCATCGTCATGATCGCCGGCACCAGCATGAACAGCGGCAAGACGTACGCCGCCACCGAGTTGATCAAACAAGCAACGCGAGCCGGGTTGAAGGTGGCGGCGGCGAAGCTGTCGGGCGTTGCTTGCCTGCGCGACACGCTGAACATGGCGGACCATGGCGCAGTCGCGACTGCGAGTTTTCTTGATTGTGGTTTGCCGTCGACCGTCGACGTCGAAGATCTCGCGCCGATGGCGAAAGCCATCATCGCGCGCTTGAACGAGGTCTCGCCGGACTTGATCGTGATCGAGTTGGGCGACGGAATTCTCGGTGGCTATTCAGTCGACACTGTGTTCGCCGATGCGGAGTTGCTCGAGGCGACGGCGGCGCTGGTGTTCTGTGCGTCTGATTACGTCGGTGCGTGGGGCGGAATCGAGTTGTTGCGGCAGCGCGGTGTGGAGGTCGACGTGGTTTCGGGCTCGGTAACGGACTCGCGGATGGGCGGCGAGTACATCACGTCGCAGTTCAACGTGCCGGCGGCAAACGCGCGTCGCGAAGGTGAGGCGTTGTTTGAGCTGGTGATGAAGAAGGTCCAGGCGACTGTAGTTGTTTAATGATGAATAGAATCCGTGTTGCGATCTATGGCGGTTCAGGTTACGGCGGCTCGGAGTTGCTGCGGCTACTGCTGTTTCATCCGCACGTCGAGCTGGTCTTCGTCACCGCGAACGAACAAGCCGGGAAACCGGTCGGCGAAGTGCACCGGAATCTGAATGGTCTGACTGACCTGAGTTTTGTGACGGCGCCGGAAACCATCGACAACGTCGATTGCGTTTTCCTCGCGCTCCCGCACGGGCAGGCGATGGACATCGTCCCGCGCCTGCCCGGTGAAATCAAAGCGATCGATCTGTCGGGCGATTTTCGACTGCGCGATCAAGCGTCATTTGAAAAGCACTACAAGCAACCGCACACGGCGATGCAGGCGCAGGCCGGGTTTGTTTACGGTTTGACCGAAACGAACCGCTCAGCGATCAGAGACGCGCGGCTGATTGCGAACCCGGGTTGCTTTGCGACGGCGACCTTGCTGGGGCTGGCGCCACTCGTAGCGAATGGAGTGCTTAACGGCCGCGTGATCGTCGATGCCAAGACCGGCTCGTCCGGATCCGGTGCAAAAGCCGCGGCAAACACGCATCACCCGCAGCGGATGAATTCGTTCTACGCGTACAAGCCGTTCACGCATCAGCACGTGCCCGAGATCGAACAGGAGCTCGAACACGTCGGCGATTGGACCAACGAGCTCGTCTTCATGACGCATTCACTGCCGGTGTCGCGCGGTATCTTCGCGTCGATCTATGCCGAGGGCAAACGCGACCTGAGCGAAGATGAGCTGCGCACGATGTTCGCCGAGTATTACCGCGACTGCTTTTTCATCCGTCTTGTGAGTGGTTCACCCGACATCAACTGGGTGAAGACCACGAACTTCTGCGACCTCGGATTTGCCGCGCGCGGGCGACAGATCGTCGTCTTCTCCGCGATCGACAATCTCGTGAAGGGCGCCGCCGGACAAGCGGTGCAGAACATGAACCTGATGTTCGGTCTCGACGAAAAGACCGGTTTGTTGTTAGTGGGTACAAATCCGTGAAATCCGTGTTCGCAATCGAAGATCAATATCAACTCGCCACCTACAAGAAGATGCCGATCGCGGCTGAACGTGGCGACGGCGTCTGGCTCTACAGCAGCGACGGCGCACGGTATCTCGATCTGTACGGCGGGCACGCCGTCGCGGGCACCGGACATTGCCATCCGCACGTGGTCCAGGCCATTCGCGCGCAATCGGAGAAGCTGTTGTTCTATTCCAATCTCGTCTACTCAGACGCGCGGGCGCGTGCCGCCGAACAACTGACCTCGATTGCGCCCCGGGCGTTGACGAAAGCGTTCTTCTGCAACTCCGGCACGGAAGCGAATGAGAACGCGATGCGCATGGCGCGCATGGCGACTGGCCGCGAAAACGTAATCACCTTCAGCGGCGGATTTCACGGGCGTACGGCTGATGCGATTAGCGCTACATTTCTCGGCAAATATCGCGAACTCGGAAAACCAAACGTTCCGGGACATCTGGAAGCGACGTTTGGCGACATCGAATCGGTGCGCGAATTAATTGACGAAAACGTCGCGGCGATCATGCTCGAACCAGTTCAGTCGATGGCCGGCGTGCGCATGGCCCAACCGGAGTTTTATCGCGAGCTGCGCCAGCTGTGCGACGCGCACGGCGTCGTGCTTATTTACGACGAAGTGCAGACGGGCGTTGGCCGCACCGGCGAATGGTTCTTCGCGGGCAGCACAGCCGGTGACGGCGTCGTGCCTGACATCGTCACGCTTGCGAAGGCGCTTGGGAGCGGCGTGCCGGTCGGGGCTTGTCTGGTTACGGAGTCGATCAGTTCACACATCAAGGAGAACGATCTCGGCACGACTTTCGGCGGTGGCATGTTGGCGATGGCCGCGGTCACGGCTACCCTGGAAGCGATCCAAAACGACCGCATGCTTGCGAACGTCAAAGCAGTCGAAGCGCACCTGCGCGAGCGGTTGCGCGAGATCGAAGAAGTCGTCGCGGTGCGTGGTGTCGGGTTCCTGCTGGGGATTGAGTTCAGCGACAAAGCCGCGCCCGTTCACAAAGCACTGCTCGAACGAAAGATCATTACTGGAACGTCAAGCGACGCGAAAGTTCTGCGGTTGCTGCCGCCGTTGTGCCTCGGCACGGATCACGTGGACCTGTTTGTAAACGAACTGAGAGCGATATGCATTTCGTAACACGGATCGAACAGAAATGAACTTTCTGAAGACCACGGATTTTGATCTAAACGCGTTGATCGACTCGGCGTTGCGCTTCAAACGTGGCGACGATCGTTCGCAGCCGCTCGCCGGAAAGTCAGTGGCGCTGGTGTTTTTCAATCCCAGCCTGCGGACGCGCGCGTCGATGCAGGTCGGCATCTACGAGCTTGGCGGAAATGCAGTCGTGCTGGAACCCGGCGGCACGAGTTGGACGCTCGAGCATCGCGCGGGCGCCGTTATGGACGGCGACAAAACTGAACACGTGGCCGAGTTTGTTCGCGTGCTCGAACGATACTGCGTAGCTATCGGAGTGCGGACGTTCGCGGCGTTGAAAGACTGGCCGGAAGAACGCACCGATCCGATTCTGAGTTCGTTTGCGAAGTATGCGTCGGTGCCGATTATCAATCTCGAATCGGCAATGCATCATCCCTGCCAGTCGCTCGCGGACATGATGACGATTCGCGAGAAACTGGGCGAGGGACGCAAGCGCGTCGTGCTGACCTGGGCGTGGCACCCGAAGCTGCTCCCGATGGCGGTGCCAAACAGTTTCGCGCTCGCGGCGTCGCAGATGGGCCACGACCTCGTGATCGCGCACCCGCCCGGATACGAGCTCGATGAAGAGCTGATTGCAACTTCGCGCGCACTGGCTGCCGACGCCGGTGGCAGTGTGAAGATCACCAACGACATGGACGCGGCTTTCACCGGCGCCGAAGTGATTTACGCCAAGAGTTGGGGCGGCAAACAGTTTTACGGACGCGACGAACAGGACACGATCACGCGCGCGCAGTATCGCAACAAGTGGATCGTCAACGAACGGCGCATGGGCCAAACGGACGATGCGATCTTCATGCATTGTCTGCCCGTGCGTCGCAACGTGATCGTCACCGACGGCGTGATCGATTCGCGCGCGTCGGTGGTCATCGACGAAGCGGAGAACCGGTTGCACGTGCAAAAGGCAATTATCAGTAAGATCTGTGTTTAATGATCGATAATCAAATAAAACTCGATCTCTTGCGTGAAGCGCTGCCGTACATTCAGCGTTTCAAAGGGCAGACGTTTGTCGTCAAGCTTTCGGGCAAGGTCACGGACGCTCAGGAAAACCTGACGTCACTCGCCGAAGAACTCGCGCTGCTCCATCAGGTCGGCATTCGCATCTGCGTCGTTCACGGCGGCGGCAAACAACTAAGTGAGCTCGCCACGAAGCTTGGCATCGAACAGACGATCATCGAAGGACGTCGCGTGACTGACGACGCCACACTCGAAATGGCGAAGATGATCTTCGCCGGCAAGATCAACACCGACATTCTGGCGGCGCTCCGCCATCGCGGCATTGAGGCCGTCGGCTTGTCCGGCGTCGACGGCAACATCGTTCACGCCGAACGACGTCCGCCGAAAGAGATCCTCAATCGCGAGACAGGCGCGCGCGACAAAGTCGATTTCGGACACGTCGGCGACGTCGTGCAGATCAACGCACGACTGCTCACCGTCCTGCTCGATCACGGCTACCTGCCCGTCATCTCTTCACTCGGCGCCGACGACGAGGGCATGGTCTTCAACATCAACGCCGACACGATCGCCGCCGAGATCGCGGTCCAACTTCAGGCCGAGAAGTTGATCCTGCTCAGCGACGTCGACGGCATCTACCTGAAGCCTGGCGACGCGCAGACAAAGCTCTCCCGCCTGACGGCCGCCGACACGGACGAACTGATCGACAGCGGCGCCGCAACCGGCGGGATGATTCCGAAACTTCAGAACATAGCCATGCTCTTACGCCGCGGCGTGCACAGCGCTCACATCATCAGCGGCTCCAAACGCAACGCGCTCCTGTCCGAAGTCTTCACTGACAAAGGCACCGGCACGATGATCGTCGCTTAATCCGTGTTCCCAAAACACGGATTTACCCAACCGGCGACTGAGGTAAATGCCGATCGCGATCGAACGGCGGCTCTTCGTGATCGGGCATTGGATCGTCAGGCCAGTCCTGCGACCAGCGTTTACGGTGCTCTTCGTCGGCATAGTACTTCAGATATGTTTGGTTATCCGAGGCGCTGCCGCTGCCGGTGAGATCGATCATGTACGCGTAGCTCGGGTTCTCGGGAAAGAGCACTGCTTCCTCACGCAAACCGTCCGTATACAGATAGAGATAGAGTTCGCGATCCGTCAGGTGGTTCGTGTGCAGCACGTACGCGCCGAGCGAGGCCATGCGCTCGATGATCTCCCTTAACTTGACCGCGAGCGACCCGTCGTCGAGTTCGGTGAAGGTGTCGGGCGGCGGTATGTCGAGTCCCGAGTTTTCGATTAGACGAAAGAGACTGATTGGTTCAGCCGTTTCATACTCCAGCACCTGCCGCAGAAATTCTTCCTCCATGTCGGCGGGCATCGACTCGAGCGACATGGCGCTGCCGCCAAGTTTCTCCAGTTCCTGACGCAGTTTGGCGATGCGTTCTTCCTGATCGGGTTCGTCGGCGAATTGAATCGTAGTCATTCCTGGCTCCTTAGAATTCGAGAGGTTAAGGACAGGAGCAGGGAGGCGATGTGCCTCCGTCCGCTTATGTTTTCTGTGGGTGAGCGCGCATTGAAGCGCAAGTCCGTCAAAAAGTAAAGCGCACTTATTGAGACGTGCTTACCAGAGATGGCGCCGTGAACGTTGCGAGATCACTCAAACCCATGCTCGCTTCGATCTCCTGCATTCGTGTGACGGCGGATTCGAAACCCTGGCTGTCGCCAAAGTGTTCCATTTCGATCTCTTCAAACTTCGCGCCCATTTCGTCGAGCTCCGATTCACCGAGCGACGACTTCCACGCCGGAAACACGATGGTGTCTTCAATGGCGGCGTGATGGTCGTACATGCGCGCGAACGATTCCAAAGCCGTGATTAAAGTGGACGTCGCATTGGACGGGAGGCGATCTCCCTTGGTCACCGACAGGATGTAATCGGTGATCTCACGGCCCCGCGCGTGCTGCAGGATGAGCACGTCGACGTAGGCGTCCGCCGCGCTGCGAAACTTCTTCACCAGCGGCAGGATGAATGCTTCTTCCAGTTTTTTCTCGTGATAGTCCTCGCCGAAAACACGGAACAGCAACGCCGTTTTCTCGAGAATGTCCGGCGTTATTGAGTTGGGATCCTGACGCAGTCGCGTCGCTGCCTCGCGATAGACGAGCAACGCGCGACGCAAAACACCATGTTCGCGCATGAGATCTTCGGTGGCCGTCACGTCCGGCGGACCGAGTTCGCCGGATGTCGGTTCACTCTGATTGCCGCCACTGCTTGCCTGGTTCGATCCCCGGCGGCAACCGACCAGCAAAGCCCCTGCGCCGGCAAGCGAAATCCCCATCAGCAGTTCTCGTCGTGTCTTGATCAAATTCTGTTCTCCTGATCCGTGTTCTTAGTGCGGCTTTGATATTACTCTGACTGCGAAGTTAGACTAAGCAAAATCTCCATGAACAACGAACTCATCGCTCGCCGGTTCTATCGTCTCGCCGCCTTGATGGAGCTGCGCGGCGACGATCCGTTTCGCTGGCGCTCGTACCGCAACGCCGCCGAAGCCATCGAGGTCTGGCCCACGCCTTTGAAAGAGATAGCAGAAAAGGACGGCGTCACGGGCTTGCAGGAAATCCCCGGCGTAGGCAAAGCAATCGCCGGCAAAGTAATCGAGCTTTTGACCCGAGGAACGTTTGACGCGTGGGAACGGCTCACCGCCGAGACGCCCGAGAGCGTCCTCGACCTGATGGATCTCCCCGGCATCGGTCCAAAAACCGCCGCGCTTCTCCATCAGCGTTTCAAAGTCTCATCGATCGCCGAGTTGAAAACGTTCGTCGCCGGCGGTGGTCTCGACATGGTCGACGGCATCGGTGCGAAGACCGCGGAGAAGATCAAAGAGACGCTCGAGTTCTATTAAAAAGGTGAAACACAGATCCGTATTGATCTGTGGTTCGACATCGTGATTGAATGGGCCACCATGTCTAAAAAAATGAAACGTCGTGATTTCATGCGCACGGGTGCAGTCGCAGGATTAACGGTGGCGGCCACCAAAAACCTGGCAACGACCAAAAATGAGGCCGCCGGGTTCCCGATGATCCTCAACCAGAGCGCCGTCAAGCCGCTCGTCATTTCGTCGGCGAATGGCAACCGGTTCAAGAACGGCGGCGACGTCACTGCGGTCGCGAAGGCGTTTACGATGATCACCGGCGGCGCCGACGTGCTCGACGCGGTGATTGCGGGCGTCAACATCGTCGAACTCGATCCGCTTGACGACAGTGTTGGTTACGGCGGTTTACCGAATGCTGACGGCGTGGTGCAACTCGACTCCTCCGCGATGCATGGTCCGAAGAAGCGGGCGGGTGCGGTGGGTGCGCTTGAAGGCGTGCGCACACCGTCGCTCGTCGCGAAAGCGGTGTTGGAGAACACGGACCATCATCTCATCGTCGGCAAGGGCGCCCAGGAGTTCGCGCGCAACATGGGATTCAAGATCGAAGACGATCTGAACACGGAAAACTCGCGTCGGAAGTGGCTCGAGTGGAAGCGCCGGAGTGACCCCGAACACTATCTGGATCCGAAGAAGCGTGCCGAAGCGGGACACAAAGCGGCGTTGGATATGTTGGCCCTCGGAATGCTCCGCGAAGAGAACATGCACGGCACGATCAACTGCGACGGCATCAACTCGAAAGGCGAGATCTGCGGTGTGACGACGACGAGCGGTCTCGCGTGGAAGATACCCGGACGCCTCGGCGACTCGCCGATACTCGGCGCGGGCCTTTACGTCGATGGTGCTGTCGGAGCTGCCGGTTCGACTGGTCGCGGCGAAGCGAATCTCTACAATCTGTGCTCGTTTGTGATCGTCGAGGAAATGCGTCGCGGCGCTCATCCGAAAGACGCCGGCATGGAGGTCTTGAACAGGATTAAGAACAACACCGTCGAGAAGCGACTGCTCAACAGTCGCGGCCTGCCAAACTTCGGGATCAATTTCTACATTCTCAATGCAAAGGGTGAGTTCGCGGGCGTAACGATGTACGAGGGTGGGTCATTCGCTATCTGCAATGAAAACGGCCCGCAAACATTGAAGTGCGACGCACTGTTAACGGGCCGTCCCAGCGATTAAGAACCACCGATTTTAGTGAGCGTTCGGATCGGCTTGCATCATCCCGAAAATGTTGCCTTCGGTGTCTTTGCAGTAGACCAACCATCCCACTCCGGGGATCGGCATCTTCGGCAACACCACCTGCGCGCCGTTTGACGTGGCCGTGTTCGTCGACGCATCAACATCGGCGACGTCGATCGTGCAGACGTAAGCGATCACAGCTTGTCCATCGAGCTCGCCCTGCCTTCGCACGAGCCCGCCGTTGATCCCGGGCTGTTCGTTTGGACCAGTCGTAATGAGCCAGTAGTCCATCGGCCCTTCCCATTTCTGAAACTGCCAGTCAAACACAGTCTTGTAAAAATTCACGGCGCGTTCCGGTTCGGACGCATGAATCTCAAAATGCACAACTCTAGGCATTATCCATCTCTCCTTTAAAAATTATTGGACCAGGAAAATAACTTAGCTGCTCGCAGGCGACGGCGACTTGCCGTACTTCTGCGTGGCAAACCCGACGATCAATCCGACCAGCGTGCCCGGCAGTACGATCTCGAAGTAGTAGCCGCCCTGCATCAACGCGATCAGAAACGCGAGAAACGCGCCGACGAGCAGACCAAACAGTATTCCGAGCGGCAGCGAATGAAACTTCTTCGCAAAGAACCCGATCGCGATACCGGCAATGATTCCCTTCACGGTCGAACCAAACACGATACCCGCGAGTTGATCGCGGACGGCGGGCGTGAACCATGCCGTGAGGCCGTCGATCGCGCCAAGGATGGCGCCGAGTATTACTCCAATAAGCGGTTTCGACATGTGTATCTCTCCTTTGGGGGTTGTTCCTATCCTTCTATTAAACGTCGCGGGCGACTTCTTTAACTGCGCGAGGTGAAAATGAAAAAAATTCTCATCAGCAGGTACGCGAGCACCAACAGCACGAGAAAACGGTTCTTGCCGACCCACCGGCTGACCTTCTCGTAGGCATTTTCGCGATACGCGGAAACTGGTTCCGCGTCCAACAACCGGCTCACGTCCGCCGACATTTCCCCGGCGCCGGCGTAACGACTCGCTCGATCTCGGGCCATTGCTTTCAGACAGATCGCCTCGGCAGGCTTGCTTACTTTCGGGTTTAGTGTGCGCGGTCGTTCGTCGTTTGGCGCCTGGTCGGTCAGCAGGAAATAGAACACCGCGCCGAGTGAATAAATGTCGGAACGTTCGTCGAGTTGATCGATCTCGCCGCGCGCCTGTTCCGGCGACATGTACTGGCGTGTGCCGATGACGGTCCCGTGCGCGGTGTCGCCGGCTTTGTTCGTGCCCGCGGCGGGTAGCATCAACGTGTCTGCCTCGGATGAAACTTCAGCACGCAGGATCTTCGCGACGCCCCAGTCGAGCACCAACACCTCGCCAAACGATCCGATCATGATGTTCTGCGGTTTCAGATCGCGATGAATCACTCCGTGCGCGTGCGCGAACGCGACGGCGTCACAGACCGCCTGAAACTTTCGCAACCGCTCTCTCGTCGACGTTGTGTTCGCGGCGTATTCATCCAGACGAACGCCGCGCACAAACTTCATCGCATAGAACACGCGTCCGTCCGGCAACACGCCGACGTCGTGGACGGGAACAAGGCCGGGATGTTCGAGTCGCGCGATGATCTGCGCTTCACGAATCATGCGGCGTCGCAGATCTTCGGTTATCTCCGGCGTGCTGAGCACCTTGATCGCCACCTGTCGATTCAGTTCCGTGTCTTCGGCGAGATAGACCGTGCCCATGCCGCCGCGCGCAAGCTCTTTGACGAACGTGTACTTCGTGCCGCTGAAGTCGGGATTGCCGACAACGGCTCGCAAGTGACTCACCTTGCTGTCTGACAGCCACTTCATTTCACGTCGACTCCGAGCAGCGAACGTGCTTCAGTGCGAAACTCCTCGTCGGTGGCGGTGATCTCGCGCAACTTGTCTAAGACGATGCGGCGGAAGTCGCGGCGTGTGGCGGCGAGATAGTTGTTCACTGTCGTCGCGTCGAGATTGAATGTTTTTGCCAGCGAAGCGTACGAAACCGTCGTCGCGTCGTCGTCGTTCAGATCGTAGGCTTCGAACAACTGAAAGTGAACATTACGTCCCGACGACTGACATCGTTCGCGCAACATCTCGACAGACATCGTGAACATCCAGCGCACCCACTCGCGATGAAAATAATCTTCGGGATTTAGATCGTTTGCCTGCGTCGCTTGCATCGCGAGCTCGTCTTCGGCGCTGAGGAAGTCGAGTTGGAAATGGTTCGCGTCGCCGCCGCGTTTCAAACGCTTGCCTGCTTTCCTTTCATTGGCGACAAAGCCGTCGAGACACGTGCGCAGGAACGTTTGAAACCTGGCTTTGCGGGCATCGTAGTTGGCAAAATGGTTCTTCTCGAAGGCGTTCGCGAAGAAGCCCTGCGTCAGATCTTTGGCGTCTTCGTTGTTTGCCTGCCACTTGAGTCGAATGTATTTATACGCGGGTTTCCAGTAGCTCGTGAGGATGGTGTCGAACGCGCGTTGGCGCACCACGTGGTCGTCACTGCGCGCGGCTGCGATTGCTGACTGGTTGGTGACTGGGAAGCGCTGCTGCGCGCCGCCGATGTCGGTATCCGGGTCCATCTTCGCGATCCGTGATATTTTTCCTTTCGGCGACCCATAACGTAACACGGATTAGAAGAATATGAAGCGCTTCCACCTGATCTTCGGCCTGACGGTGCTGGTCGTGTTTCTGCTGACCGGACAGTACATGGACCGGTTTCACTATCATCTGATGTACATGTCGGATGGACCACGGATGCTGTACCGGACGCGGCACATCTTCATCTTAATGGCAGGACTGGTCCACGTGGGGATTGGTTCTTACTTCACCTCGCGTCCGACCCGCATACGCCGCGCCTTACAAATCACCGGCTCGATCCTCATCACGATAGCCCCGGTGATATTCACCATCGCCTTCTTCTACGAACCCCATCTCGAGGAACTGCACACTCCGCTCTCGCTTGCGGGAACGATCATGATCGCGGTTGGTACTCTGCTGCATCTATTCAGTGGAGTTGGAAGAGGTGAGGCGAACGCTTAGACTTTTCAATGTTCTTCATGGTTTGAGCTGTCCCTTTGGCGATCGGCAATTAATTTCCATTCAGACTGAGCGCACCGTTCCATCCAATCAATCATTGATCTATTGAGTGCATTCTGCTTGTCGGTGGAACCGGTTGAGTTCTTCCACCTAAGAAGCACAAGCTCTCCCTGATCAGCCTGAATGGATATTTGATCAGTTCGCAACCCGGCCATAACCCGTAATCCCAACCACAGCTGAATCGTGAGAGAGCTAATCGTTGTCTTTTCGTCCGGGTTCGCGAGTCGGATCGCCTCATTAATACAATCCTCATTCGGCCAGTTTGTACTTATCGAACCGACGCGAGTTCCAATTAATGCCGAAACGCCGATTAATTGCAGAGCGGGCAACAATTGTTCAGGAGTCGATTTATCAAGATAGTTCAACTCCCTCCTCACGCGGGACTTTAGAGTCGCGGTATTGAAGCGACTCAAAATGGGATCGTCGTAATATCCCCGTATGTTGAATAGGGAAGAGGCGATGCCATACGTCGGCGCATTTTCATAGTTGGCTTTGAGCCAGGATGGCGTAACGATACGTGAGATGAATCTATTAACATTGTCCTGTCCTGCTCCTCGCCCCCAACGCATGACGTACGCGAGATGACGAAGCCCAACGTTGGCTGCGCTCCATTGCTGTTGTTGAGCATGCCTTACGAGAGCGATTGCCGGCGCTTCGGCCAAGTCTGGTCTAGCAAGGGAGTGAAAGACTCCAGCTGTCGCCGGAAAGCTCTCGAGCTGCTCAGATCCAAACTCGAGTCGAGACTTATCCCATTTCTCTTTATCGATTGCCGCCACTACCGCCGAAGCGAACGTTACCGTCTGCAAAAAATACCCAAGACCATCTAAAGGTGTATGGCAGGCTCGATCAGCAAGGTAATCGATATTTGCCGGCTCAGTTAGTTTCCTTCCCAAGGCTTCATTACATAACGGCAGCTTGCGATTAGCGTATTCCAGGAAGAAGGCAAGTTGGTTGAGCTTAGTCTGAAGCGCTCTTTCACTCAATCTCCTGGTGCCCTCAGGCTGCTCCAGCACCGCCACGATCGAGGAATACACTTTGGGCAATTTCTTCTCCGTATAATCTAAGAAGGCTGGTAGGGAATCCAATGACGACCGTAATGTTAAGTCGATCAACCCGGCAACGGTTCGCGGCTCGTCGGTCATGTCCACGAGCAAGGTGTACAATTTGGGAAGCTTCTCCTCGGCGTATTCGAAAAAATCGGCTACGAAATGGGCCGAGGTGCGGAGCATTGACTCAGTCAACCTTCTAACAATTTCCGGCTGCTCGAATCCGGCCACAAGCGAGGTGTACAACTTTGGCATCTTTCGCTTGGCGTATTCGAAGAAAGTCGGCAAGTAATAAACTGGGGTACTCAACATCGACTCAGTCACACCTCTCACACTCTCCGGTGCCTCTAGCCCGGACACCAACGAGGTAAACAGTCTGGGCAGCTTTCGCTCCACGCACTTGAAGAACGTAACTAAGTCACCCAACGGAGTAACCAGGGCGCTCTCAGTTATTTTCTTGGCGCTCTCCGGCCTCTGAAGGATTGCCATGAGTGAGGAGTACAACGCGGGCAGCTTCTCGTCAGCATACTCCAGGAAGCCTGCTAAGAAATGCAGCGGAATGTTTAGGACTGCACTGGTAATTAGCGAATCTAAGGAAGTGAGTTTATCGTCAATCTCGGCTGCTGAAAGAATCCCCAAACGAGTCAGACGTTCAAACTGGACGGGAAAGGATTGAATTCCGGACCCAGCCAACATCCGCTCTAAACCGTCTTCCAGCTCAACGATGCCCTTTAGGATTAGAGCGGCTTCTTGAATTCGGGATCTGGATTCGAGTCGGATCGCGATAGACAGGCCGGTGGGCGGATCCTTATATGCAATGTATCCATATTGCTCTGAAATAAACCGCTTCAAATCATCATCTGAATAGTTGGCCGCCGTCAGAAGCAAGTCGCCAAAACCGGGATGGACCAGGCGATAATATCCATACGTTTTATGCGATCCACGTCCGACGGCATGGACCAGGCCGTTCTGCAAAAACGGTCCTATCTTCGTTAGATCGAGCGCCTTCTCCGGCACATCAACTTCCAGTTGTGCTGATGCGGCCAGACGTAACAGAATCAATCGCTCGTCGTCAGTCGCGTTGCCCAGATATGCGAGTTGGACGTATCGCGTTGCGTCTCTCGCCTGAATGGTCCAGTCATTTTGTCTGAACTGTTCCAATCTATGCGCGGCTGCGGCGCTGAAGGCAATCAGATCTCCTCCAAAGAGTTTGTGCCAAAGTTGCAGAGCATTCTGCGGCGGACGCGAAACCGAATCTAGTGAGTTACGATCCCTGTGCAGTAGCCGAAGAAGAACTCCTTCAAGATCCTCCTGCGTAACTGTCAGGATCAAGGCTTCGCCTTTAATTTCATCAAGTGGTAATGCGGTACCCCGGTAATCAATAACAGTCGTGTCTCGACCTATTAGTAGCAGATGGCTTCCGGACGCAACAGACATCCAATGTTCGTAACAGTTGCGAGCGAAAGCCTCGTTGAGGTGGACGTTATCAATTATGAACAGCACTCCGTCATCGCCGTAGGTCGTGATGGCTTTCAGCGCCTCAGACTCGCTCACGTCCGTCTTGACCAAATTCAGGTAATAGGCGGGAAGAGATCGAGATTCATAGGCCAGTCCAATGTGGATGGCAAGAACGGTTTTGCCGGCGGCCCCGCGGCCGCGAAGGTAAGCCCACCCCACGGTATTCAGGCGCTTCTCAACGTCGTCTGTTATAGCTGAGCGATGAACCAAGTTGTGCTGGTATTCTTCTTTGGAGGGTGCAAAAAGATAGTCGCGTGATGACGTGCCAAAGATTTCAGTTGTACGGCTAAGCAAGAGAAAGGGAGTGCTGGAACTTGGCAACTCTAAGATGTCCGTCAATACACGAGTGAAACGAGGTTGCGATAATTCGCGGACGAGTTGTTTCTTGAAGACGAATTTGATGTTTTCCGGCGGGATTCCTAACGCAAGAAGTCGTTTACTGTAACTGACTAGTTGCTCGTGTTTGGGGTTCTTCTGTCTATCCTTCTGTTTACCCTTCTGCTTAGTCTTTCGTTTGTTGTCCGCCAAGGGGCTTGGCTCATTGGCCCACGCCACGAATACGAAGCCTGACAATTGTCCACTACCCAAAGCTTCTGCTTTTGCGAGATCCTCCTCGAGATGAACGGACCACTTGGGGCTGTGAGTGACTTCCACAACATTTAACTTGAAGCTCGGATTAAGCGAATAAATATCGGGCCACCCTTTTACCGTGACGTCGCTTGAGTTCCTGCCCTGGGGAATTATCCGATTGAATTGGTGGGGATAGGTCAGAAAGACATAGCTCTCTACTAATCGTTGGAATGTAGCAGGCGATTTCTTGAGGCCTTCAATTGCCCGTTCGATCGTATTTTCAGGAAGCGCCATGTTGATCGATCAGAGAAGGAGTGCAAGGATCTTTGAGTTAAGACGACCGAACCTATTAGTTTAGGGCCGGCCAGCCTGGCTTACGGTGAAGCAGGTGCGACAATCTCAAGCCTGCCGCTTCACGATGACGAGGGTGATGTCGTCGGCGGCGCTGGTGCCCTGGGAGAACTTTGTCAGGGAGGATTCGATGCGATCCCTGATGCCCGCGGCCGAGGCTTCGACGTTGCGTGAGACCACTTCATAGAGACGCGTTGGGCCAAACTCCTCGCCGCTCGGACTGACGGCTTCGGTTACGCCGTCGGAGTAGATGCATAAAACATCACCAGGCTGCATTTGCGTACGTCCCTCGCGATACTCCGCATCGCGCTGGATGCCCAAAGGTAAACCACCCGAGGCGAGTTGTTCGACGGTGCCAGCGGCGTGGACGATCAGCGGCGGGTTGTGCCCGGCATTGAGAAACGCCAACGAGCCTGAATCGGGATCCAGCTCAGCATAGAACAGCGTCACGAAACGATTAGCAGGAATGTTGTCCGCAAGATATCGATTGACGGCCGAAATCGTGGCGACGAGCGAATCGTGCGACGCAGACTGCGCGTGAATCGCCGCGTGCAGCGACGACATCAACAACGCCGCCGCAGTTCCCTTACCCGACACGTCGCCTAGCGCTATCACCAACCGACCGTCTTCACGCTCGATGAAGTCGTAATAGTCGCCGCCGATCTCGTAACAGGGAAAACTGATCCCCTGCAACTCGTAACCGCTGATATGCGGCGGCGCTGTCGGCTGAAACCGTTGCTGAATCTCACTAGCCAACGCCAACTCGCGTTCCAAACGCTCGCGTTCGAGCCGCGCTTCCACCAACCGCGCATTCTCAACGCGAATCGCCGCGACTGAAGCCAGCGTCGTCAAAACCTTGAGATGGTCTTCCGTAAACCGGCCTTCCGCGATCGGCGAGTCGGCATAGATGATTCCAAACACTTTGTCGGCAACGCCAAGCGGCACCGCCAGCACCGCGCGCACGCCCTGCAAGACCATCGTCCCGCTCGCGAAGCGCGGATCGTGTTGCGCGTCGGACGTCAACACCGACTTCCCACGAATCACAACTTCGTCCAACACGTTGCGACTAACGCGAATCTCGCCAACTTCGCCAACGCGATCTCGCAAACGCGCGACCGCGACACGCAATTCCTCGCTACCCTCGTCGCGCATCATGATCACGCAACGATCCGCGGGCACTGCTTCAAACACGAGCGCCACGATCTGTTCGAGGGTTTCATTCAACGTCGCCGACGCGAGCAACGTGATACCCACTTTACTGATCAGCGCGAGCAGGTCGCCTTGTTTTGCTTTCGGAGCAACTGCCGTCGCCACAGACGCGATCTCCTCGGGCTTGGTCCGCGCGCCTTCGATCGCTTCCAGTAGTCCGGACGTGGTCCGATCACCGGAAGCAAGCGCAATCGTCGCTTCCGGCAGCGACGTACCCGAGTTGTCAGTGATCATCGTGGCGCCCATACCGGAGTTATAGGTGCCATCGTCAAAGATGATCTCCGTCTCACCGATCTGAATCCGCCCGCCGGCGCGGAGGTGAATGACGCCGTCGACCGTCGCTCCGTTGTAAAGCGTGCCATTCGCCGAACCGAGATCCTGCAACACATACTCGTCACCCTCGCGTCGCACTTCCGCGTGCACGCGCGAGGCAAACGGGTCAGGGATACAGAGGTCGTTCCTCGCCGAGCGGCCGATGGTGATACGTAGACGGCCCAACGGAAAGTGGTCGGGAGTGCGATCGGGGTACTTAACTATGAGCTCTGACATTGTTCAGCAGATTACGGCGCGCAGCGGAGCATCAAGAGACCTATAAAGAACCTTCGCGAACTACAATGGTGCCGGCAATCATATCGTGCAAGCCCCTGCCGTGCACAGACACAGCCGCCAGCAAAAAACCTAAACCTAATAGCGCAAACGAGAGCGGATAACCCACAAAGTGACGCAAAAAAGCTCGCCCGATTCCCACGTCGCCGCCATCGTTCTTCTCGATTCGCAAACCGGTGGCCCATTTCCCGAGAGTAACGCCGAACAGACCGGGCAACAGTCCGAGGTTCAGCACGGCCAGCGCGATGGTCATCAGAATTCCGGCAGTCTCAGCAGAACTTCCCGCCGCACGAGCGCCGCCGCCGAGCATGCGCGCGAGCAGCGTGGTCATCACCAGCACCGCGATCAGCACGATGTAATCGATCAGAATCGCGCCACAACGAAGTGGAAACGGGGCCCGAAGCCTTTTACCAGCTTGTCTGGCAGTACGACTTCGTGGTTGGGAGTGGGGCAAACCCTGGGCAGCAGTCATCGTTTGGGAACTTAAAACTTCGTCTTAGGACTCTGGTCTTAGGTCTTTGGCCTTGAGTTAACAAAGGCCCAAGACCAAAAACCAAAGACCAACGTTAACCAACTAAAAAGTGCAGCGTCGTCTCGCCAACGCGCAACTTGTCTCCGCTATCTAATACGCGCGGTTGGCGCGGCGCAAGTCTCACCGAATCGTTAATCACGGTGCCATTCACCGATCCGAGATCCTCGACGAGATACGTCTCACCCTCGAGCCAGATGCGCGCATGACGCCGCGACACCTTCGTTTCCGGATCGAACCGCGAGAGGTCGATCTCGGGAAAGATGTTTGAATGCGGGTCGGTGCGTCCCAGCAAGTTGCTGTCTTTCTGAAGGATGAACGACGCGTCCAGTTCGGTGGTTCCGGTAACGACCAGCTTCGCGGTCGGTCGCGCAGTGTGCAACATCGCGCTCTGGCCCACCGGGACGAGCGGCTGCCGGGCGCCGCAGTGTGCGCAGAAAACGTCGTCCGCCGCGATGCGGCCACCGCAAAAGCCGCAGTAGACGGTCGCAACCTGAACGGTCTCGCCGCCGAGCACCGGAGCGGGCATGCCGTAACTCACCTCGCCCTTCATCAGCTTCTCGAGATGCACCGCGAGCGAGTTTCGCAACTCACCTGCGGAGCGGAACCGATCGTCCGGCCGGTACTCGACGCAGCGCATCAGAATGTGCTCCATCTCGGTCGAGATTGAAGGCGCGATCTGGCGCGGCCGCGGGTTCTTCGCGAAGTCGAAAATCAGCAGCGGATTGTCCTGCGGGTCCGATCCGGTCAGGAGGTGAAACATCGTCGCGCCAAGACTGTAGACGTCTGAGGCCGGCTGGACGCGTCCGCTAAATAACTCCGGCGGTGCGTAACCCATCGTGCCGACCGCGGTGACGCCCTTCTCCTGTTGCGAGACCCAGCGCGCGATACCGAAGTCGATCAGCATGACGCGACCGGTATTGCCGTCGATCATCAGGTTCGCGGGTTTCAGGTCGCGGTAGATGATTGGCTTGGGACGCGAGTGGAGATAGTCGAGCACGTCGGCGACCTGCATTCCCCAATCGGTGACGGTCCTCTCGTCGAGTCGTCCACCGATCGCGGCGCGCATGCGCGATGAGAGATCGCCGCCAGAGATGTACTTCATCACGAGGTAGAAGCGACTGCGGTCGCTATCGTAGAAATAGTCGTAGATGGTTGGAATCGACGGGTGTTCGAGCGACGTCAGCAGCAACGACTCGCGTTTGAAGTCGCCGATCGCTTTCTCGTGCTGCGTGGGATCGAGATGCGACTCGATCATCTCTTTCACTGCGCGCGGTGCATCGCCGAGGTTGCGGTCCTTCGCGAGATAAACGGCGCCCATGCCGCCGCCGCCGATCCGGCGGACGATCTCATAACGGGCGTTCAGAACTGTGTTCGAAGCGAGTTGTTTGACTGCGGGAGAGTGTCCGCCGGTCGTGCCGCGATGATGTGACGTCGCGCTCGTCGCCGCCAGGTTGTTGTCGGTGTACGAGCCGCCGAGGGAGGCCGAAGAGATCGGCTTCGGTTCTTCTTCGACTTGTTTCGCAACTGCCGCGGCTGAGTCGTGAAAACTGTCAGACTTCGCTGCGGCGTGATCTTCTTCCGCCGGTTGTTCATCGGCCGGCTCTTCATTGCCTGGCGTCTGACTGGTTTCGGAAGCGGGAGTCTCGCGTGTTTGAGCGTCTTCGAGCGTCGACGCCAACTGGGCAGAGGTCATCTCCGGCGCGTCGATCTCGTCGCCGAGAGTCGCGGCCATGGTCCTCAATTCTGGAGAATTCGGAATTAGTTGGGCGCCGCAATTACCGCAGAAATGTTCACCGGGGGAGTAGCGGGCACCGCATTCACTACACTCAGCCATCTTGATTCGTACTGTGCGCTATCGCGCCATCGTCTTTCTTCCTGAGTTGCCGCCGGCAGGTGATGCCGCAGCTTCCCCGGATGAAGACGCTCGGGGTAGACATCTATTTCACGATGTGGAAGCGCAGAAACGTTTTGCCGACGATAATCTCATCACCGTCGCACAACGCCTGACGCTGGCCTGGGGGCAACCTCTTGCCGCGATTGATGAATGTGCCGTTCGTGGAACCTAGATCCTCGAGAAAATATTGCCCGTTGCTTAGAGTGATTCGCGCGTGACGACGCGAGACTTTGGCTTCCGGATCGTCCGTATCGAGGTCGACGTCCGGGAAGATGCCGCCGTCAGCGTCCCATCTTCCGATCTGAGCTTCAACTTCACTCAACATGAACTGCTTGCCGCTCGATCGACCGCGTTCGATGACTAACCTCGCGTGTGGTTTTGCGCCCGCGCGAATCGACGAGAAACTCAATCCCGCAGAGACATGGCCTGTGCCACCGGCGGGTTGCGGATGCGCGTTGGGTGATGCTGCATGCGACCCGTTCTGGCCCGGTTGCTGTCCGTACACGGTGTTTCTGCCATTCGGCCGGCCGTTGGGTCTCAAAGGCGCACCACACTCGTCGCAGTACTGCGAGCCGTCCAAGTTTTCTGTTTTGCACCTGTCGCAGGTAATCATCAGTTACCCCAAAAGCAACACATTCTAGCGCGAAAGCCGTTCAATGCGCCAACATCTCATTCCGCGGCACAATCGAGGCGGAAAGCAGATTTAACAAATGAAACTGTTAAGACCAGGCTGGTTTAAAACGTCCTATTACTTGCGAACCTTTTCACGGGAATTGGTGTCTAAGAACGGGCCCTCTGGTTGGCTTAAATGAAACAGTTTGATAAGTTTTCACGTAGAAGCTACCGGTTTGGCGCAGGCGGTCCCGTTTAGAGGCCGCTCCTCGTTTTCATTCAACTGTTTTTACCCCGAATCGAAGGAACTTAACGATGGCATTGAGTCGCAGAAAGAAGATAATCATCGGCGTGGTTGTGATTTTCGTGGTCGCAATCGTCGTTGTCATCAGCGTAATCGCAACGCGCAGGGAAGAGCCGGAAGTCATCACGATCAAGGTCTCTGCCCGGCCGGAATTGAAGCAAACCGTGACCGCCTCGGGTGAGGTCCGTCCGATTCGTTACATTAAGCTGACCAGCGAGGTGCCCGGACGAATTGAAGAAATCTACGTTACCGCCGGTGATCTGGTCACCAAAGGCAAGCCGCTGGTCCGCATCGATCCAACCGAGCTACAGTCGAGCCAGGAGGCCCAATGGGCCGCGACCCAAGCATCGCTAAACGACGTGCAGAACGCCCGCAACGCGGTCAACTCCGCGCAGCAGGGGCTGATCGTTGCAGAATCTTCTGTCGCCGCTGCCAGACAGCAGGCGGTCGCGCTCCAGACCAACGTGGACAAGGCCCAGGTCGCCTTGAACACCGCGCAACGTGAGCTCAAGCGCTACACCGAATTAATCGAAGCGGGCGTTTCGTCGAGACTCGAATACGACCGCGCTCGCGACGAATACGACACCGCTAAAATCTCGCTGGCAACAGCGAAGGCGAATCTCGAAGCGCAAAACATCGCAGTGAAAGAAGCGAACGAACGCGCCAATCAACAGCGCATCGCCGTCAAGGACGCACAGACCAGCATCAGGTCGTCTGAAATGCGGGCCAGTCAGCAGTCAGCCATGTTGCGCGGGCAAACGATTCGTCGTGATAAGGCGACGCAGTTATCGCCGCTGAACGGCGTCGTTGCCGACATTCCTACGCGCGTGGGAGAGTTTGCCGTCGCCGGCCTCTCGACCACGCCGCTGATGACGATCGCCGACATGTCGGAGATCAACGTCGAAGTGAACGTCGACGAGACTGAGATCAATAACGTCAAGGTGGGCCAGGCAGCCAAGGTGAAGGTCGACGCGCTTGGGGACAAGGAAATCAAAGCAGAAGTC
>DATANW010000114.1:0-23569 GCA_036266055.1 Pyrinomonadaceae bacterium
AAACGACCGGTGTGATCGATGAAGCCCCATTTCTCACCGACCGACACGGCCGCGAGCCCTTCAGAGAATGGAAATGCTTTTTCGAACTGCGGCTCGATTGCAAACTCACCGCGGGGATTGAGGTATCCCCATTTTTTATTCTTCTTCGCCGGCACCAGGCCTTCGGAAAAACCGTCGCTATCGACGTCGTCGACGGCAAGGATCGTCTTTCCCGTCTTGTCGATGAGCATCGCGGTGACGCCTTTGTTGGTGATGAACTGAATGGTGCCGACCTCTTCCGAGAAAGTACCGTTAAGAATGTCGCTCGGGGAATCGACGATGATCTTGCCGGTCTTGTCTATGAAGGCATGTTTGCCGCGGCCTGGGGGAAAGCTCGCTTTGCCTGTTAACGGAATTTCTACGCGCGCCAGGCCATTCGAGAATGGACGGCCGATGGCGAATTGCGGAGCTATGGCCCACTTACCGGTTTTATCGATGTAGCCCCATTCGAAATCGACTGAGACGGCAGCAAGACCTTCAGAGAAGTCGGTCCAGTTGTCGAATTTCGGTTCGATTACGACCGTGCCGCTTTCGTCAATGTAACCGTGCTTGCCGTCGTCGTTCTCGAATGCGGCGAGGCCTTCCGAGAACTCCTCGGCCCACACGAACTGTGGCTTGATGACAATCTTGCCGGAGCTATCGATGTAACCCCACTTGCCGTTCTGCTGAATCGGGCGTAGTCGTGTGCTGGATTTGGTTGATTGCGCGTTGACACCGAATACAGATGCGAGGGTGAAAATGACTAAGACCGTAAGCTGCCGTAAGGACTTTCTTTGCACACTCTGCATAGTGACGTTAGACGCCGCGAACTGTAGTCAGTTCCAATTTTGGCTTTGAGTAGTGCCCCCGCAGGGATTCGAACCCCGAACCAACAGATTATGAGTCTGCTGCTCTAACCGTTGAGCTACAGGGGCACAGGAAGCCGGTCGAGCTGGGTGATGGATAGCGAGAGGAGTGTAACATGCGGCCGCGATGGAGCAGCAAACTCAGCCAACAACACGACCGCTACGATCCAGGTCCGATCGAATTGAGTGCGACAAGAGGCACAAACGCAGACGCAAAAAGGCACAAGAAAGACAGTTTCAAGCTACCGTTCCTAAGTGCTCTCCATTCTTTTTTGTGCCTTTTGTGACTCCGCGTTTGTGCCTTTTGTGGTTCACTTGAGAATCGCCGCTTGTGCGCTCAGGTTTAAGAGATGCCAGCGCGGAAAGGTGAACGCCTCGATGGGCCTGAGCCGCACATACGCAGTCTGAAAGTAGAGATGTTCGGGCGAGGGCCATTCCAACCGGATGATCGGATTGAACGACGCGGGCTCTCGCGAGCTTGACGGCGAAGGCGAAGGCGACGGAGACGAAGCCGGCGATGCTGCTGGTGAAGGCGCGGCTCTTCTCGCGGCCGCCTGGTCGTAAGCAAGTGAGGCGCTGATGAGTTGATCGCGCAACGCGATCCGCGCCTGTGTCGGCGTGTTCGAGACGGCATCATAGATCGCCACGTCTGTGTTGAAAGCCGTCGCGACCTTCGAAGCATCCGGTGACCAAACCGGCAAGGCATCAGTCAGACCATCGTCGAGCAGCCGTTCGGAACCATCGAGCATGATCAACCGGGGCCGGCCCGCGGGCGTCCTGGACTGACGTTCACGGTCGTTCCATTCATCTTCCTTGCACGCCAGCGCGACGATCGCGTGTCCGTCCGGCGCCCACGCGAAATAGAAATAGATCAATCCTTCGCGAGCGGTGAGGGGCTTCAGTTCGTAACCGTCGCGGTTGCTGATGTAGATCTGTTCCGTGCTGAAACTGGCAACCGGTGCAAAAACGGGCGCAACCGAAGGCACCGGCTGGGGCGATGACGAAGGATCCGGCAAGACTTCCGGCGGCGGAGTGGGCGTCGGACTCGCGGCGACGCGTTTTCGAGCGATGAAGTTGATCGAGTTTCCGTCCGGCGACCACGAAACAGTTTCGGGGAAGAAGCACGAAAGATCCGGTGGGACCACGTTACGAAGAAACTGTCCTTCGGCGCTGTAGAGATCGATGCGGAAGGCGGCGCCCGCCTCGTCGCCGGCTGCGTACACTGCGAGCACTCTTCGGCCATCGGGCGACTTCACTGTGCGCAAGAGCGCGTCGTCGGTGCGTTTCGTGGAAAAGTCGGTGGCGATAGCTTCGACTTTTTCCAGCGGGTCGTCGGCTTCGATGGTTGTCGTCGGTGGTGTCGTGTCGGGCGTCAGGCGGTAAGCGAGGTTTTGCGATGGCACGTCGCGCAGGACGCGCGGCTTTACGTCCTGTCGTCGTTCGACGATAGATTTGCATCCGGCAGCAATGACCAGCGTGGCGAGTATTGTGAAAACGCAGGAGGTCGTTGTTCGTCGTGGCATTCGCAGTCGCGCTATTGGGAAGTCACTTGTAAAAAAGAAATTTTATGGTTGGGCGCGCTCCTCGCGATCGTTGATCAATTCACGAACCAGCGCGGGGTGCAGCGACAGCAGCGCACGAATCGTACTGCGCGGCGAAAGATGATCGTCGTCGCCTTCGTCGATCGCGACACAGTTGTGCTGGATCGAACGCGCCAACCGACGCGCGATCGACTCGTAACTCGGCGTGTCCGCAACGTAAGCGCGCACAGCCATTGCGCCGATTAGATCGCACGTGATCTCTTCACCGCGTTGTCCCTGAACGTCAAGCCCCGTCAGGTCCGACGCTTTATTTCCGACCGCATTGACTAGCAAGCGCAAACTGTCGTTCTCGCCGTCGGCGATATGCATCAACTCGTGCGCGAGCACGCTGATCATCCCTTCATCGGAACGAAGCCCGGCGAGAAAAATCGTGCCGAACGTTATCACCTGTGGCCGACTCAGAAACACGGACGCGTTGTCGCGCGAGTCCATGTCAGGCCTGACTCGCTTCACGGCGTTCACGCGCGCGATCGCCAGTTGAATGCGTCTCTCGAACCGTCGCGACTTTTGCAGATCGTAATCGGCGACAAGTTGCCGCAGCGACGAGACCACAAGCGCCTTCGCGATCGGTAACAGTTTTTGCGCCCGTTGGGCGCCGGCCTGTGCGTCAGGATGATGAATTGGCAACGACGGGCGCGCCTGCATGTCGTCGATAGGGACACTACTCTTCGGATCCAGTTTCGCCTGCGTACAAACAACGGCGCTCGCTTCCTCGAGCAGCGCCCGCGCTTCCGGCGACATTGTCGGTCGACCATGGCTCGAGTCCTTCCGCTGCGGGAACACGCCCACAGAGACACTGACCAGAACCAGAATCAATAACAATCCGTTTTTCAGAAGAGTGCTTCGCATCTGTTAACGGTTTCGCCAAACAGGTTTTCGTTTTTCCATGAACGCCTTGATGCCCTCGTTCGCGTCGGCGGTCTTCATCAACTCATGGAGGTAAATATTTTCCTGCTCCGCCAAAGCCTCGTCCAGCGTACGGCCACGGCCGAGATCCATCGAACGCCTCGCGAATTCGAGCGACGTGCCCGAAAGCTCTTTCAGTTTAGCAGTCACTTCGAGCAGCTTGGGTTCGAGATGAGCCCCCGGAACCACATGGTTGCACAAACCGAGCCGCCCGGCCTCACCGGCGTCTATTATTTCACCAGTCAGAATCAGTTCGCGCGCCCTTTTTTCGCCAATGACGAGCGGCAACAGGATCGTGGCCACGGGCGGAAACACGCCGAGTTTGATCTCGGGCACGCCGAAACGCGATCGATCCGAGGCGATGACGATGTCGCACACCGCCACGAGTTCACAGCCTCCGCCGAGCGCCGCACCGTCGACGACGGCGATCACCGGCTTACCGATCTGTTCGAGCTGGCGAAAGATCGCGTGAAACGAATCGAGCATCTGGTAGATCGTTTCCTGAACGTGTTCCTCGATCGCGACTCCCGCGCTGAACGCGCGACAATCCTTGTCCGCCGCAAACACGATCGCCACGATCTCGCGACGCGCGGACTCGCCGAGCGCCGCGGTAATCTCGCGCATCATCTCGATGTTGAAAACATTCAACGGCGGCCGGGCAAACGTGATGCGCGCCACGCGATCGTCAACTTGAAACCGGATGTGTTGGTATTCGGAAGACATTCTTTTTGTCGATCGATCTTAGTGCTTTGTGCTTTGCACTTTGTGCTTTGTTCGCCTCGGCAACGATCGAACTAAAGTAGAACGAAAACCAGCGAACAAAGTACTAAGCACAAAGTACCAAGTACAAAGCTAATACTAACTACCCAACCACCCGCGCAGCATTCGCTTCTGTGCTTCTGTTTGTGCGGGCAAAGGAACGATGCGGTACGTACCGTCGGATCGTCCCCCCAGCTTGATCAATAGAGTACTCAATTCGTCGAAACGAAAGATTGTCAGGTTGATCAGATCGCCCGGTTTCTTCTCCGCGAGACGCGCGTTGAAGAAGTCGCGCGTCACGCGCGCATTGTCCAGCGCGACGATCTGGTCACCGGTGTTCAGACCCTGATCGTAAGCGGGCGAACCGGCGTAAACGCGAGTGACCAGCAAACGATCCTCTTCCTGTCGCAGGTCAGCGCCAAACTCAACACGCTGAGCGGGCTGACCGGTTGGTCCCAACAGCGCCGTATCCAAACGCAACCCGACAGCTTCTAACGCCGCGTTGTAATTGAGTTCGTCTACCCCGCGCACATACTTCGCGAAAAACTCTTCCAAACTTCCGCCCGCCGCTGTCTCGGAAATCCGTTGGAAGTCTGCCGGCGTGTAGTTGCGGTTGTTTTTGAAAAACTCGGTGTAGAGCGTGCGCAAGACGTCGTCGAGCGACTTCGCACCCTTGCTTCGTTTGCGGATCTCGAGGTCGAGCAACAGACCAAGGATCGCGCCTTTGTCGTAGTAGGAAACCTGCGAATTGATCGTGTTCTCGTCAGGACGGTAGAACTTTACCCAACTGTCGAAGCTCGACTCTTCGACGCTCTGGACCAACCGGCCCGGCGTGTTCTGCAATTGCTGAATCGCGCGGGCAGTGGCGGTCATGAATTCACCGTCGCTGATCAACCCGGCGCGTCGCAGAGTTAGATCGGCGTAGTAATCGGTAATTCCCTCCGCCACCCAGAGTAGCTTCGTGTAGTTCTCCCTCGTGTAATCGAATGGACCAAGCGCGTCCGGACGGATACGTTTGACGTTCCAAAGATGAAAAAACTCGTGCGCCACGAGCGAAAGAAACCCGCGATAGTCGCGGGAAGTTTGTTCGCCGGCGTTAGGCGACGAGGACGTCGTGCGATCTCCTCGCGCGATCGTAAAACCAAAGCGCGGATAACCAAGAGAAGCTGAGTTCAGGTGTTCGAGTCCGCCGCCCGCATTCGCTCGAAGGTGAAGGATGAACGTGTAATCGCGATACGGAACCTCGCCGCCCATCAGCTCCACCTGCGTCTCGACGATCTTCTGCACATCGCGGCGCATACGTTCCGGATCATAGTTCCCTTCACCGTCGATGACGATGCGATGCGGCACGCCCTTTACGTTAAAAACCAGGGTCTTGAAGTTACTCACTTCGAAAGGCGAGTCGTAAAGGACGTCGAAGTTGTCCGCGAGAAATGTGTTTCGTTGACCCGGGACTGGTGGAAGTCCGGTGGCCACTTTCCACACGTCGGGCGCCACCACTCGCACTCTCGAATAATGCTTGAGAAAACCCTCGGGATACATCAACAGGTTCGCATTATTCCAGTAGCCGTGGCTCGAATTCAACTCACTGGTCCGCACAGAGAGTTCGTTTGCGTAGACTTTGTACGTTGCATGCCAATCGGGCGACTTGTTCGTCACAATGCGCCAGGTGTTCTTGTTGACCTTTTCCCACTTGAGTTGTTGCCCCTTGGCGTCGGTCGCCGCGAAGTCCTGCACGTTGCGTTCAAACTCACGCACCAGATACGAACCAGGCGTCCAGACCGGCATCACCAACAGTACTTCGGCCGGAGAATAGACCAGGCCGGATTCTTTGATTTGAATATCGATCTCGAACAGGTGCGTGTGCGGGCGCGGCATCGACACTGTGTACGCGATCTCATGAGTTCCATTTTGTCCGCGTGCTTGAATGCCAAAAGTGAGAATTGTAAACAGTATCGGAACGATCAGAAGTTGGCATTTCGGCATAGGCAGGCGATGTTACTACGAATGTGACCACGGATTGAAGAGAATGAGTTAATATCCGAAACAATGAACCGTTCGCCCCTTGTCGTCATCCTTACAACCGTCTTCATCGATCTCGTGGGCTTCGGGATTGTCATTCCGGTGTTGCCGTTCTACGCCGAGGGAACGAAGTTCAACGCCACGCCGCGCACAGTCGGACTGCTCTTCGCGTCTTACTCGATCATGCAGCTCATCTTCTCGCCGATCCTGGGGAGCTTGTCAGACAAGTACGGACGCCGTCCGGTGCTCCTGATCTCGATCATCGGCACGGGTATCGGGTTTCTCGTGCTCGGCTTTGCGCAAACTCTGGCGATGCTCTTCGCCGGACGTATTCTCGACGGTATCACCGGCGGAAACATCTCGACGGCTCAGGCGTACATCGCCGACATCACCACGAAAGAAAATCGCGCGACCGGCATGGGACTGATCGGTGCGGCGTTCGGCGTCGGTTTCATCTTTGGACCGATGATCGGTGGCATTTTGAGCCGGTGGGGAATTCAGGTGCCGTTTCTGTTCGCGGCCGGTTTGTGCTTTGTCAACGCGATCCTGCTTTATTTGAGACTGCCGGAAACCGTCACCGCGCAACGTCGCCCAGAAACCAGTGCCGCTCAAGGACGCGGATTCAAACAACTCTTCAACTCGTTCAAAGTACCGCGACTCCCATTCGTGTTGACGATCTATTTCCTCTCGATCGTCGCGTTCTCCATCATGGTCACAGGATTCTCGCTGTACGTCATGTTTCGCTTCGGCTACGACGCTCAACACACCGGATACCTGTTCGCGTACATCGGCGTGATCGCGATCGTTATTCAGGGTGGACTGATTGGACGGTTAGTTAAGCGGTTTGGCGAGGCGCCGCTGATCGTGGCCGGATGCTTCTGCACGGCGATTAGTTTGTTTGCCGTTCCGTTTGTCTCGCCGGCCGCGGGTGGGTTGGCCGGACTGCTGATCGGCGGCGGCGTTCTGTCGATTGGCAATTCGCTGGCAACGCCCGTGCTTACGAGCCTCGCATCGAAAACTGCGGACCCCGACCAACTCGGAACGATCATGGGCGTCACGCAATCGACTGCGAGCCTGGCGCGTGCTGTCGGACCATCGCTGACAGCGCTGCTGATCGCGAGCCCGATCGCGCACATGGGCGCCGACGGCGAGGCGCATTACATGAGCGACTTCTCGCTGTTCGTCACCTTCTGGACCGGCGCAGCGATCATGCTCGTGGCGTTCTTTTTGGCGTTTAGATTGCAAACCCGGCAATCGGCCCGTCAGGCTTGATCAAATCCTTGAGCGCCGAGTAAGGCACCATCACAAACTGCGGCCCCGCTGCGTAGGGCGCAACCTGGTAAGAATCGAAATTGATCCCGATGCCGCGCTTCGTGATCGTCCAGCTCTCGTAGTTCGTCGCCTTTGGCGACACGCCCTCGTTGAGCATGTCGTCCAGCAGCTCCGTATTCTTTTCCTTCGACTGTTTCTTCAGATCGGCGATGCAGTAGGTCGATAATGTTTGCAGGTACTTCGAACCTGGTTTGAAGATGTCCGCCAACCTCAGTTGCTTCCCGTTCTTGAGATCGTAGTTGAGCGTTTCCGAGTGCGAGTTTGGATGGGCGGCGCCCTGGTAGTAACTGCCGATATCGAACTGCACGCTCACGAGATCGTCCTGGGCGAGGTTGATCGTGTAACTGATTCCGAGATCGCTACCCATCGACCCTTCCGGACGTGGCTCCTCGCCTTCTTCCGGCGCCATGTCTTTCTTGAAGCCGGCGACGGTCTTCATCACAAACGACCGTGCCAACGCATTGAACTTCTCGAAGTTTGGATTGGTTCCCCCGGTCAGTTGCGGATACTGCGCGTCGATCTCGTAGACCAACGTCTTATTGTTTTCCTTCACCGACTTGGCCACGATGTCGACGTCGCCGGTGAAGCTGATCGGCTCTTCGTGAATTGAAAACGCCGTCTTCTTGTCGTCGCCTTTTTCTCCGGGCGGCTTGGACCAGTTTCCCGCCAGCGTGATCAAGCCGTCTTCCTTGTCGATAGTCCAAAGACCTTTGAACATGCCTGTCTGCTTGCCACTCTGATCGAACTCGTCAAGCGAGAGATTGCCGGCTTTGTCGACGGTGCCGCGTAAGCCGATGATCTTGCCGACCTTCTGATAGTAGTAACTGCCGACGAGTTGATCGCCGTTTCGCACGAGCTTCATTTGCAGGTCGAGCGTGGAACCGATCGAGCCTTTGAAGTGTTTCGTTTCCGGCGGTGGTGTCGCGCCGCCGGCGGTCGTACTTAGCGGATCGGCGGCTGCCGCCGGTGCGGGTGCCGCTGGTGGAGGCGTGTTTGATGTTTTGCGACAACTCGCGACGGCGACGAGCGCGACCAGCAAGAGAACGACGATGGGCCGTGAGCGCATGTTTTGTTTTAGGTCGTGGTGATCAGGCGCGAGCGCTGAATCGCTTCGCGCACTTCTGAAAACGTAAGTTCCGAAAGTTTGCCGCCGCTGAACAACGGTATATTCGTAACGTCGGCGAGCGCGAATGGCGGCTGGCGATAGTTGTCGAGTTCTTCGTCAGTTTCGAAACCCACTTCGGCCGTTACCAAACCGAAGAGATCGCCGAGAAACATGTCGACTGAAAAGCGGCGTCCTTCGAAGTCGAAATAGTAGCGGTTCTTTCTGATCTCGTTGGTGTTGAAGACGGAAAGTGTTTCCGCTTCGAGCGCGTTGAGATACGTGTTGGTGATGATCGTGCGCGAGAGGTCGTCCGGGTTGGGCGCGAATTTTTGGGTGAACTTGACGGTCCACTTGTTGGTGCGCGGCTCGCGCACTTTACGCAGGCGCAGACGCGTGCCGGTGATGTAGTTGTCGGTTATTTGGAGATGCGGATCCGCGCGCGTCAAACCTTCCGGCAGATCCTGTAGCAGATACCGCCGTTCACGCTCGACGCGCGCGTACTTGCTGTCAGGAACAACCGTATTCTGTTCCGTTAACTTTGCTACGCCCATAACCACAGAAGGCACAAAATGCACAGAAGGCACAAGAACATAAAAGAGAGAAGGGGCACTCCCACTGATTAGCCTTTGGTGGCACTCCCACTGATTAATTCTTTAGTGGCACTCCCACTGATGATCTTTAGTGGCACTCCCACTGATTAATCTTTTAGTGGCACTCCCACTGATGATCTTTTAGTGGCACTCCCACTGATTAATCCTTTTTGTGCCTTCTGTGCCTCTTTCTGTCTAGATCTTCCCGGCCTTCATATCGGCGAGCCGTTTCTCGAAGGCTGAAGTATCGACCTTGTCCGCCTTGCCGCGCTGAATGGCCTGATCTGCGACCGCGAAGGCCTCTTCCTTCTTGCCGGCCTTGTACAACGCGTTCGCCTTCGACGCAAGATTTCGGAACGTCTCTTTGACTTTGATCGATTGCTCGATCCAGGCCATGCCCTGCGCGTCGTCTGCCGCGTTCGAGTTGTTGATCAAGTAATTTCCAGCCTGCAACGGCGTCACCCAATCGTCAGGCTTCGCACCTTCGACAGTCGTCTTCAGTCTCGCCATGGTCGCAGCTGGAACATCCGGAACTTTAACCGTGAACGGCACGCTGATCTTCTCCCAGCGAATGTTCACCTGCGCTGAATCGTCACTAACCGGATCGAACGTAAACGCCAGCCACTCCTGGTTCTCGCTTACTGTCATCGGTTTCGCTTTCACGCGCAGCAGGTCTTTCGCGGCGTCGTAGCCGAAACTTCCCCACTGGTTCGCGGTGCCGTTGAAAACGATCGTCCACTCGTCTTTGCCGGGAATGGTGTGCAGACTGTAACTGCCCGCAGCAAGTTTTTGACCGTTGATGAGCACGTCGTCGTTGACGACGAAGGTCGTTGCGTCGTTAGCGCCTGTGCGCCAGACGTGTCCGTAAGGAACGATGACCGCCTCTTTCGGACGCGTGTTTTGATTGTCGAGCGTCGCCTCTCCCTTCACGGAAGACGCTTGCTCCGGCAGCGGGTCGCCCCAGATTTTGCGGCCTTTCACACCCGGACGGTAGTAGGTGATGGTGACGTCGGTTACCCCGATCCGTTGCATCACGCTCGCCTTTTGACTCGGTTGAGGTGTAACCACCTGGGCCGAAGCAGAAACGGCGAAGCCGAGAACAAACAGAACGGCGAAGAAGCTTATGCTGCTGCGTTTCAGGGAACTCATTGTCTTGCTTTCTCCTCGAGATGGGATTGCCGCATGATACAATCCGCCTAACGACAATTCAATCCGTCTGCTTTACTAACTTGCCAGTTGTGGAGGACACGTCTCAGATGTCTAAGCACATCTCGCCCGTAATTCGCCGTCTTGCTCTGCTCGTTATCCTGCTTGCCGTCTCCACTTTTGTCGCGACGACTTTTGTCGATGCACAGAATGGCCACGGCGGCACACAAACTCGACTGCTGCGCACTCCCACCGTCAGCTCAACTCAAATCGGGTTCGCGTACGCGAACAACATCTGGGTCGTCCCGCGCGCCGGCGGCAGCGCACGCCGCCTGACGAGTTTTCAGGGACAGACCGCCAATCCACATTTTTCACCTGACGGTAGATGGATTGCTTTCAGCGGTGAGTACGCCGGCAACTTCGACGTGTATCTCGTGCCGAGCGAAGGCGGTGAGCCCAAGCGTCTGACGTGGCATCCGGGCGCTGACATGGTGGAAGGCTGGACACCTGACGGCAAATCAATTCTCTTCTCGTCGACGAGAGCGACGTGGGCCCCCAGCGGCGCACCGCGCTTCTGGACCGTCTCATCGGAAGGCGGCGTCGAAGAACCGATGCCGTTGCCGCGCGCTTACCAGGGCAAGATCTCCGCGGACGGCACGCGCATCGCCTATCGCATGAACAACTCGTGGGACGAAGAGCGCCGCAACTATCGCGGCGGACAAAATCGCCCGATCTGGATCGTCGACCTGAAAACGTATGACCTCGTTTCGCCGCCGTGGACGGATTCGAAAGACACGATGCCCGTTTGGGTCGGCGACTCCGTTTACTTCATCTCGGATCGCGATGGCGTCGCGAACGTCTGGGAATATCAAACGAAGACTCAGAAGCTGGCCCAGGTCACGAAGTTTACCGACTTCGACGTGAAGTCGATGGACTCCGGCTCCGGCGCGATCGTGTTCGAACAAGCAGGCTACGTTCACGAACTCGATCCGAAGAGCGGCAAGGAAAAGGTCGTGAGCATCACCGCCACCGGCGATTTTCCGTGGATGATGCCGAACTGGGAAGACGTTTCGAACCGCATCACGAACATGGCCGTGTCGCCGACCGGCAAACGCGTCGTCGTCGAAGCACGCGGCGAGATCTTCACGATCCCCGCCGACAAAGGCGACGTTCGCAACCTTACGAACTCGAGCGCTTCCGCCGAACGCGATCCCGCGTGGTCGCCCGATGGCAAGTTTGTTTCTTACTTCAGCGACAAGTCGGGCGAGTACAAGCTGGTGATCGAAGCGCAGGACGGCCTGACGCCGCCACGCGAGATCACGATCGCGAAACCGACCCGCTACTACACACCATCGTGGTCGCCTGATTCGAAGAAACTGCTGTTCACCGACACGAACCTGAAAGTCTGGGTGCTCGATCTCGCGACTGAGCAGGCGAAGGTCGTCGGCAACGATCCGTGGATGGTGCCGCAGCGCACGATCAATCCGACCTGGAGTCCGGATTCGAAGTGGGTCGCGTACGCCGGGCGTTTGCGATCGCTTTATCACGCGATTTTCATCAGCAACGTCGAGACGGGCGAGTCGAAGCAGGTTACTGACGGATTGGCGGACGCTGTTTGGCCTACTTGGGACGCTACGGGGCGGTATTTGTGGTTCCTCGCGTCGACGGATTTCGGTTTGCGATCGCAGTGGTTGGACATGACTTCGTACGATCGCGAAGAGAATTTCGGGTTGTATTTCGCAGTGTTGAAGAAGAGCGATCCGAGTCCCTTGCTGCCGGAGAGTGATGAAGATCGGGGCGTCGGGACTGGTCGATCTCGACCTGCGCCTGGCGCGTGCGAAGCGCCGGCCGGAGCCGGAGGCGGTGGTGCTGGCGGCGGCGGCGGTGAAGGTGGTGAAACACCTGCACCGCAGCGTGGACCGCGTGGTCCAGTAACCGTCCAGATTGATTTTGACGGATTATCACAAAGAATTATTTCTGTACCTGGTGTACCTGAACGTCAATACACGGATCTTCAGGCAGGGATCGATGGATCTGTGTTCTATATGGAAGCCGGCAGAACGCCTGCTACAGGAAATGAATTAAATCGATATCGCTTATGCGATCGGCGTGCGAACACTTTCGCGAGCAACGTAGTCGCTTACGAGATTAGCGCCGATCATCGCAAGATCGTTTATCGCGCCGGCGGAGGCGGTGGCGGACAGTTTGGTGGTCCAGGCGGCGGTGGCGGCGTTCCGCCGGCGCCACAAATGTTTCTCGTCGACGCGGATCGCAACCCGCCGCAGCCAGGCACGGGTCGTTTGAACTACTCGCTGCGCATGTATCTCGAACCCAAGGAAGAGTTCAAACAGATCTTCAACGAAGGCTGGCGGCTCCAGCGCGACTATCTCTACGTGCCAAACATGCACGGCGCCGATTGGCCGAAGATGAAGCAGATGTACGGACAGCTACTGCCGTACGTGATGCATCGCGCGGATCTCAATTACCTGCTAGACATGATGGGTGCGGAGATCGCCATTGGACACTCGTACGTTCGTGGCGGCGACATGCCCAGCGTGCCGCAGCAAGCCGGCGGTCTGCTCGGCGCTGACTTTGCGATCGAGAATGGTCGTTACAAAGTCACGCGCATCTACGATAACGAGAGTTGGAATCCCGATCTTCGTTCGCCGCTCGCGACGCCGGGGGCAAACGTAAACACGGGCGACTACATTCTCGCGATCAACGGCATCGAACTGCGTGCGCCTGACAACATTCATCGCCTGCTGGATGGGACCGCGAACCGTCAAACGACGCTCACGGTTAACAGCCAACCCGTGATGGAAGGCGCGCGCACCGTGACCGTGATCCCCGTCGCGAACGAGGCTGGTTTGCGCGGTCGCGCGTGGGTCGAATCGAATCGTCGTCTGGTCGAGAAGATGTCGGATGGTCAACTCGCGTACGTTTATCTGCCGAACACCGGCCAGCCGGGTTATACGAGTTTCAATCGCTACTACTTCTCGCAACAGGACAAGAAGGGCGTGATCGTCGACGAGCGTTTCAACGGCGGCGGTTCCGCGGCTGATTACATCATCGACGTTCTGCAACGCGATTTCGACGGCTACTTCAATAACGTCGCCGGCGATCGTTATCCGTTCACCAGTCCGGCTGCCGGAATCTGGGGACCGAAGGTGATGATCATCAACGAGATGGCCGGCTCAGGCGGAGACCTGATGCCGTACATGTTCAAGCGACGACGGATCGGGCCGCTGGTGGGCAAACGAACGTGGGGCGGGTTGGTCCACACCGCCGATACGCCGCCGTTTGTCGACGGTGGTTCGATGATCGCGCCGCGCGGTGGTTTCTTCACGCGCGACAACAAGTGGGCGGTCGAAAACGAGGGCGTAGGGCCGGACATCGACGTCGAGAACTGGCCGAAAGACGTCATCGCCGGACGGGACCCGCAGCTCGAACGCGCAGTGCAGGAAGCGATGCGGATGTTGAAAGAAAAGCCGGTCAATCGCTTGGCGAACGAACCGCCGCCGCCAACCTGGGGCAAACGACCGGCTTCAAATTAGTGATGATTCGGGTTTTACTCATTGTTTGCTTGCTTCTCCCTGGTCTGGCACTCGCCCAAAGTGTTGAAAAGTCCGGGGAGAAGCCCCGTCTGAAGGATTTTGGTTCCAGCCTCAAGAAGCTCAAGTGGGATCCGCAAAGGAATGCGACGACCGAAACCCGCACCACCTCCCCTGATGATGACGAAGTAATCAAGATCGAGACAGCCCTCGTCGTCTCCGAACTCCTCGTTCTCGACAAACAGAACCGTCCTGTCCAGGGACTTAAACAGTCAGACTTTGTGATCACCGAAGAAGGCGTGCCGCAACAGGTCGGTCACTTTCTACTCGGCGACAACCGCAGTCTCCCGCGATCGATCGTCCTGATCATTGACTACAGCGGCAGCCAGTTTCCATACATCAAGAACAGCGTTGAAGCGGCGGACGTGTTGGTTGACAAACTTGGTCCACTCGACCAAATGGCAATCGTCACTGACGACGTCGAAGTGCTCTGCGATTTCACGAACAACAAGCGCGAACTCAAGAAGAAACTCAACACGCTGCTCGAAAAGAGCAGAGGCACCGAGGGGTTCCTCGGCATCGGCGGGACGCGCCGACAGTTTGGCAAGAGTGCGCAATACAGCGCGTTGCTCGCCACGCTGAAGGAAGCGTTTGACGAAGAGCATCAACGGCCAATCATTATCTTTCAAACCGACGGTGATGAAGCTGAGTACTTGCGGAACTCGATCATCGTTCCGATGGTCCCGCCTGATCTTCCGCCGCAGATGGTGGCGGTCGTTCAGAACCAGATCGAGCAACGCCGGCAACTGCAACGCAGCAGCATGACGGAGTTTAGTCTCGAAGATGTTTATCGCGCGGTCGAGAAGTCGCGCGCGACGATCTACACCGTCGTGCCCGGCGCAAAGCTGATCGGACTCACGCCGGAACAGCAGTTGGCGACGGTGATGGCTGAAGATGAACGCGCAATCAACGAGATGCTGCCGACGTTGAGCAGGAAAGCGAGAGAAGCGTTCATCGCACGGCAGGACGCCCGCAAAAGAGTGGTGCCGAAGCAGGTGTTGCAAATGCGTGCCGAGGACAATGCGAAGTTGCAGGAGGCGCTCGCGGCAGTCGCGCCGTTGAGTGGCGGCTGGACGGAGTTTCTCGAGCACCCAACGCAGGCGCAAGGGATCTACACCCGCATACTTTCAGACATCAGCCAGCGCTACATCGTCGGCTACTATCCCACCAACAAAGAACGCGACGGCAAACGACGCCGGATCACTTTCGAAGTCAAAGGCCATCCCGAATACACCATCCTCGGTCGCCGCTCTTACTTCGCTCCCGGATCAGAGTAAACACTGATTGCACGGCTTTCTGCGATCCGTGTAATCTGTGGTCGTGAACATCCTTGGCTTTTTGTTTTTGTTGTTCGCAACTCTCCCAACGAACTTCACAGAAACATCGATACCCGGTTTAGCGAATCCGACGGCGATGGCGATCGCGCCTGATGGGCGCATCTTTGTTTGCCAACAGGGTGGCGCGTTGCGCGTGATCAAGAACGGCGCGCTGTTGCCGGCGCCTTTCGTTTCACTAACGGTCGATCCCAACGGCGAGCGTGGCCTGCTCGGCGTTGCGTTCGATCCGAATTTCGCCAGCAACAACTTCGTCTACGTCTATTACACCGTCCCCATCGAACCGCGGCACAATCGCGTCAGCCGCTTCACCGCGAATGGCGACGTCGCCGTACCCGGAAGCGAAACGATCCTGCTGGAACTCAACCCGCTGACAACCGCTTCGAACCACAATGGCGGCGCGATCCATTTCGGACCAGACGGCAAGCTCTACATCGCGACCGGCGAGAACGCCACCAAGTCAAACTCGCAAACGCTCGGCAACATGCTCGGCAAGATCCTGCGTCTCAACTCCGACGGATCGATCCCCACCGACAATCCTTTTTTTACCCAGGCCACCGGAAACAACCGTTCCATCTGGGCGCTCGGTTTGCGCAACCCGTTTACGTTCGCTTTTCAACCGGGGACCGGCCGCATGTTCATCAACGACGTCGGCGAGAACACGTGGGAAGAGATCAACGACGGCATCGCGGGTTCCAACTACGGTTGGCCGACGACTGAAGGCCCCACGGCTGATCCCAACTTTCGTTCGCCGTTGTTTGCGTACGGTCACGGGATTAGTGCGACGACGGGATGCGCGATCGCCGGCGGTGCCTTTTACAATCCGCCGGTGGTGCAGTTTCCGGCGAGCTTCGTCGGCAAATACTTCTTCGCGGATCTGTGCAGTGGTTGGATTCGTGTTTTCGATCCGGCGAATGGAACGGTGTCGCCGTTTGCGGGCGGCATTCCCCAGCCCGTCGATTTGCAAGTGGGCGCGGACGGGAGTCTTTACTATCTCTCGAACTTATCGGGAGCGGTTGTTCGAGTTCAATTTATAGCGCCGGTAGTTCCGGATCCGGAGATATTGACCGAGCAGAACAGCGACCTGGCGATCGCGCTCGACTCGCCGACGATGTTGCGCGATCCTTTTGCGATCACGAACCCGTTCAACTTCAGCACCGACCAGCGAACGAGGTTGAGCCTGTTCGTAACGCATCTTGATTTGTTGCCGGGTGAGAAGGTTTCGGCGGTGACGGCGGCAGCGCAGGACAGCAACGTGCTTGTTTATCCGCTTTTCGTGGAGTCGGTGAACCCGCTGCCGGGCGTTCCCGGGGTGTCGCAGGTCGTGGTGCAACTGCATCCAAACCTGCCTCCAAATCAATCCGTGTTTGTCACCGTCTCGCTGCACGGGCAAACCAGCAACCTGGCACGCGTACGACTGAAATAAACACGGCTGAAACGGATCACCCAACCATACTGAAATCGGCGTCGTCGTGGACTGAAATGCCGAAGCGTTTGATCTTGCAGTTGAGCGTCGTGACTTTCACGCCGAGCAATTTGGCCGCGCGGCGCTGATTGCCGCGAGTTCGTTGCAGAGCGCTCTTAATCAGCTCAATCTCGTAGCGCTGAACTTCCTCCTGCAAGCCGCCAGTCGGCGGTGTGCTCGGTTGGCGGGAGGTCATCGAGTCGACCTCGCGCAACACAGTTAGGGCGGCTTCTCTGAGGCTGTTCAGGGTATGCGCTGTCACTTCAGCCGTTCTGGACGACGGCTCAGGTGACACGGGTTTCGTTTCGCTCTCCCAACCCAGCGGGCTACTCATAGCTTAACCCTCCCTTGAATTTTCTTTGGCAGCGGGAGCAACGCAACCAACCACGAGCACGCAGAACACGGACTCTTAAAGCAGATACACGAATTACTTGCTGAGAAGTTCTCTAAAAAATGCGACGGCACGTTCGTCGCCGGTCTGGCCGAGCACCTGAATCGCCGTTTTGCGCACCGGCATCTTCGGATGACTGCGCGCGGTGCGAATCAAAATCGGAATCGCTTCGTCTTTCGGACGGCGGCCAATCGCAACCACCGCCTGCTTCTGAATCTCGACGTCAACATCGCCATCGACAGTGCTCGTCAACGCCCCGAGACTCTTTTGACCGGCGATCCGTCCGAGGCCGGCAATCGCGCTCTTGCGCAACTCGACGTCCTTTTCAGTTTCCGAAACGCGAATCAGGTACGTCGCGGCGCCGTCGGTATTGTCGTTGCGCGAGATGCCGGTGAGCGCGCGTCGTTTCAGTTCGCGGGAGGTCATCGTTTCAAAGAGGTTCTCCAGCAACGACAACGTCGCCGGCGAGCGGCTCATTCCCAGCGCCGACATCGCACTCGATCGCGCGTCGTTGCTTTCCTCGGTGTTGCGGACGATCTCGGTGAACAAAGTGTTCTTCGCCACCGTTTCGCCGGTGTTGCCGAGCCAGTAGATCGCGCGGGAGCGCATCGTGTCGGACACCGGCTTGCGAATCATTTCCGTCAGGATCGTGTCGACTCGGGCATCGTCGTGCAGCGCGATTGCGAACGTCGCGCGTTCGGCTAGCCGGTTCGTCTGCACGTCGGTCGAATCGATGATCGACTTCAAATAATTCAGGCTTTCTTCATTCGTAACGCGACCTGCCCAGTAAACCTGGTAACCGCTGAATTCATGCTGGCGCTTGAGGTTGTAAACTTCAGCGCGCGTGAACGCCTCACGTGCCGCGTCGTAGAGAAAGAACAAACCCAACTCGCGCGTCTCATGTCGCGGATCGAACATCATCGACGCGCCGTCCATCGACATGTAAACACCACCGGCGCTGTCGATAATGTCGAAATCAATCGCGACTCCGGGTCTCACTTCAAACTGGTAGCCGACCCAGAAGCGCCCGTTGGCCGCACTCGCCTTTCCCGCCACGATCGCGCCGTCGATCCTGGCCTTGAGGTTCGCGCCTTCGACCGGCGTGAAACTCTTTGTTTGTGCAAACGCCGCACAACCGCAAAGCATTAACAGCAGCGTGAGTTGGGCCGACTTCGGCACTGCTCTTCGGAGTGGTACCGACTTCGGCACTGCTCTTCGGAGTGGTACGGACTTCGGCACTGCTCTTCGGACGAGATTCAACACTCCTGTTCGCATCGGCTTTGCCGCCTGATGTGCGGCGAAGGCTATGCCTCGCCGAAGGCGGTTTCCTTTATTGTGGGCTGCGCCCTTCGTACGGCCCTCGGCCTCAAGACCCTGAGGGCATAGCCCGAACGAAGGGCACAGCCCATCGTTTGAATGCGTGCGAACGGCGGGGCAAAGCCACCGCCGCACATCAGGCGGCGTAGCCGCGAACGGTGAAGCTGTTATGCGAGTAGCGCTCATTATTCTTACCAACGTAGCCGCGAACCGTGGAGCCGTTATGCGAGTGGCGCTCATTGTCTTAGCAAGTCCTCGAGAAACTTCTGCACGTCAGGATCGTCACTGCGGCTCAACCAACCGATCGCGCGTTTGCGGCGGACCATCGTCTCCTGCGGGCTCTTCGCAATCTCAATCAGTTTCCTGACGACTTTCTTTTCGGCCACAGGACTTCTCATGGTACGCGCCGGCGCTGCGATGTAAACGTCGCCACCCTGCCCACTCACGGCCCGCGGGGTGCGCGGCCCGAGGGCCGTGCCCGAGCCAAACGAATTCAGGATCTGATCCTTCAGCTCGTCGTTCTTCTCGGTGTCGTAGAGACTGATCAGGAAATCGATCGCCTTGTCTCCACCGCGCCGCGGGATATACGCGATCGCGGCTTTGCGTAACTCGATGTTGTCCGAATTGCGCGCGATCTCGAACAGTTTGTCGCCGGCACGCTCGCTCTGACGGTTCGCAAAACCTGCGATAACGGTTTTGCGAATCTCCACCGACTGGTCTGCGTCGTAAATCCTGAACAGTGCGTCGACTGCCGGTTCGCCCGGGCGACTCGCGATACTCGAAATCGCCATTCTTCGCTGCGCCGTCGTCTTGCCACTCGTGGCGATGTCGGTGAGCACCCCGATCACGCGCTCGTTGGTATGACGGCTCAAGGCGTACAACGACGCTTCGACGATCTCATTGTCGGTCGAGTTCAACGCAAACTCGCGCAACGGATCGATCACGCTGTCGTCATTCGACGCGCCAAGGGTCGAGATTGCGCGTGCGCGCAACTTCACATCGGGCTCGCTGCGCGCGACACCAAGGATTACGGGAGTGGACGCTTTGCCGCCATGACGGCCCAACAACGCCAACGCCGCCCCCTTGCAACGCACCGTTTGGGTCGAACCGGGCTTCAGCCATTCAGTCGCGGCGAGGATTCCGCGTTGCACATCGGTTTGAAACAACGCCTGAAGCACGACGATCTTGAACTCACATGGATCGTCGTCGCTGCTTTCCGAGACGCCGATCGCGAGAGCGTCGAGATCGGCGAGGTAAGCGCTGCCGGCAATTTGAGCCGGCAATGGCGTCGTGGCGCCGATGGCCGTGATTGGACCACTGGGAGCATACAAATTAGCACCTGGCGTAAGCGGAGTGATCGTTGTCGGATCCACAAACATTTGATCCGCCGGCAATGCCCGCACTGCCAGTGCTGTGGGCGCGGTAGTAACGATCGAGCCGGGGATTTGGGCCAGTAATAAACGAGCATCGTCGAGCCACGCCGAGTTTTGATACTTCTCGAACAGCTTGTTGGCGGTCTCGCGGCATTGCTGATACTTAGCAAGCTTGTATTGCGAATAAGCGAGCCAGTAGAGCGCGGCGTCGAGGTTCTTTTCGTTCGGGTACTTGTTGACGTATTCGCTGAACTTGGCCTGCGCCTTGGCCCATTCGCCGTCCGTGATCAGATCGCGCGCGGCGCGAAATACCGCGGTGGCGGATTCAGTTGACGACTGCGAAGTAAACGCATTCGCAGATGCGCGTCGCTGCTGGGCCATTGCCGGGAACGCGAGCAGGATGATTGCGAGCAATATGAGAGTAGTACGTGAAAACTGGTTCGACATTTCGTAGCCTCTGTTTCTGTTAACGATTTGCGGATTGAATGATCGTTAACGGTTGTTCGTGCCGCGGTCGCGATACTCGACCAATGCCGCGACGATCTCCGTTTTATCCACCCGCTCTTTAATTGCCCGCACTTCTTCCGGTCGGGCGTGATCCGGAAGGTTTGCAATATCGATCAACAAGGGTTCGAGATCGGCGAGCAGTGTCTTGGTTGGAAACTTCGCTCTCATCTCGGCGTCCCGGCGCAGCACGACGTTTTCGTTGAGCAGCCGCTGAGACAAGGCCTTGTCGTAACTGACGTCGATTTCGTCTTCACCGTCCGAGGTGGTGGCGTTTCGGATCGAGCGCAGCAGGTTCTGAGTTTGTTCGAGGTGATTGACGGTGTCCTGATCGTCGAGATCGAGATAAGCGAGATCCGTCGAGACTACGCCGGGGTTATCGCGTTTGGGTGGAATGATTGGTTTTTTGATCCGTGTAATCTGGGTAATCTGTGTACTCTGTTGTTGTTTAGTTATAGTGAACCTTGCGAACGTTTGTTCTGGTTCTGTTTGGGTTGTTGTAACGCTTCTCTTAGGCAGGAACACGGATCCCAAACCAATTGCTAAAACCACAACTGCGGCGATCTTCATCCACCAACCGTTCGACGACGCAGCAACTGGAACAATCCTTTTCTCGATTCCAGCCCAAATGGCGGGCGACACTTCAAGCTCGCGATCGTAACGCGCGAAGAGCTCCTCCTCGGCGCTAAGGTCACCGTCAAGATATTGTTCGAGTAGTTCCAGGTTGTCTTCACACTTCATAACCAACTCCCGCATACGCACTGATCCGTCGTCTCATCTCCGCTCGCGCGCGGTGCAAGTCCGTCTTCAACTTCGCTATCGAGAAGCCAGTGATCCCCGCAATCTCTTCGTAACTGCATTGATGCAAGACCTTCAACGTGAACACCAGCCGCTTGTCTTCGTCGAGCGCCGCGAGTGAGCGACGAATCACTTCGTTCAACTCCTTGTTGAGCAAGCCGTCGACCGGCACCGGTTTGTGATCGCTCAAATCCATGACTGACTTATCACCAAGATCCACGTGACTCCTGGCGCGGGCACGTGCGCGCAGTGATTCGCGGGCCACGTTTCGCGCGATGCCAAACAACCAGGTCGAGAGCTTCGTGTCTTTGCGCATCGTGCGGATGGCGCGATACGCGCGCACAAAGGTCTCCTGCGTCAACTCTTCCGCCAGTGTGCGGTCGTTGACGAGGTCGAAGGTGAAGCTGATAACGGGTCGCGAATACCTTTCAAAAATCAGACGAAAGGCCTCGGAGTCGCCCTGGCACACGCGAGTAACCAGGTCGGCTGAACTATTCATCAGAGTTCCCGCGAACGCGCCAGGCTGACCTTCAAGATTTAGTTCGTCGACCGTCAGCCTTTTCATCATGTCTCGCTAGGTTAGTGAGCCGCGATGCGGAAAGGTTTCACGTTTTTGTTAACACGGATTGGACGGATGTTAGGTACTCAGCGGGTTCCACAATCTTGCCCGCAATCGCCGAGGCGGCAACGACGTAGGGGGAGGCGAGGTAAAGTTTTCCGGGGCCGCTGCGGCCGGGAAAGTTTCGGTTTTGAGCACTGACCGTGACCGTCTCAGCATTTGGCGACGCGCCCGGCCCGGCGTTGATACAAGCGCCACACGACGGATCGATCAACTCCGCGCCCGCTCGTCCGAAGATCTCGATGTAACCCTTGCTCCGCGCGTACTGCTTGATCTTCTGCGACCCAAACTGAATGTACAGGTGCACGCCTTCGGCCACTCGCTTTCCCGCGGCGAGCGCATTCGCGAGCACTTCGGCGTACATGTCCATATCAGCCATCTTGCCACCGGTGCACGAACCGCCGTAAGCAGCATCAATCCGCACTTCTTCGGTTAACGAGTCAATCGGAATACCGTTGCGCGGATCGCCCGGCGTCGCGACCATCGGACGGATCGCGTCGAGATCGATCTCGAACACTGCGGCATATTCCGCGTCGGGGTCGCTGAACGTAAACCCGCGCCGCACTTCGTCCCTGTCGAGATCGCGCCCGCGCACGATGTAGTCGAGCGTCTGTTCGTCAGGCTCGATGATCCCGGTGGTTCCGCCCGCTTCGACCGCCATGTTCGTCAACGTCGCGCGTTCATCCATCGACCAGTTCTGCAAATCATCACCGGCAAACTCGAGCACCTTGCCGATGCCCTTGCTCGTCTTCATGTACTCGGTCGCGAGGATCACGAGCATTACGTCCTTCGCCGCAACGTCGGCGCGTTTGCGACCCTTCAATACGTAACGAACAGTCTCCGGAACGCGAATGCGAATGTCTTTCGTGTACCAGGCGTTCGCCATATCAGTCGAACCGACGCCGAAGGCGAAACAACCGAGCACACCCGCCATGCAAGTGTGCGAGTCAGTGCCGATCACGATCTGTCCCGGCAACGCGAGATCCTCGACGACGGCGTTGTGGCAGATCGCTTCCGAGCCGCCTTCGGGATTCTCGCCGTAAAGCCGGATCTTCTGCTGGCTGGTAAAACTTTCCTGCGTCGTGGCGAGTCCTTCGGCCTTTTCGAGCAACCCCATCTCGCGATGCTTCGGCGACATCACGCGTCCGAGAAACGTCAGGTGATCGCGAAACGCAAACACCGACTCCGGTTCAGAAACACGCGCGTCTGCTCCCAATGCGTGCTTGAACAACGACTCCGCCATGGGGGTCACGTATTCATGCGAGAAGCGGACGTCGGCGACAGCAAACAACGCGTCGCCGGGTTTCACGGCCGCGACGCCAATCTTTCCGGCGGTCACAAACGCATGGCGCGCGATGATCTTTTCCACGATCGTCATCGGCCGCGGTTGCGTTTCGATTGGAGGAGGTGAAACTTTTCCGGCGAGTCGCGCTTTGTTGTAGTTGAAGAGGCCGCCGTGCGTGACGATGTCCTGCGAGATCGGATCGAGTCCTTTCGTAAATTCTGTTAATCCAATTTCCTCTCCCTCGCGAATCCGATCGATCAGATCGAAGTCGGTGGAAGTCAGCAGTCCGATGTTCTGCGAGTTCTGCCCGTAGATCTTCTCGATGCTCTTCGCGATGACCAGTCGAATGCCGGCTGCTTTTTCCGCGTAGGGCGCAGTCTCGCGCGACGAGCCGCAGCCCTTGGAAAGCCCCGAAACCACGACCTCGAAACCGCCGTTCTTCACTTCGTCTTTCTGCACCGCGCCTTCGCGCATTCCCACGTAGACGTATTGGCCGAGCGTCTCGTCGTAGTAGAAACAGACCCAGC
>DATANW010000115.1:0-4575 GCA_036266055.1 Pyrinomonadaceae bacterium
GCAGCGCCTGTGCTTGCGCATTCTTGTCGGTGCTGGTTTTAAGGATCTCGACGTTGTCTTGAAGAGCCTTGACGATGTTGTTCGGATCGATCTCAGGCAAAGGCGTGCCATCCAGTGAGAACGGCTTGTCAATGAAGTGCAGAGGCTTGAACGAATCGAACTCCGGAAAGGGCCGCAGATCGTCGGGCCAATGTGAGGCACTTACGAAGCTCTTGCTTTTAGCTGTAACGGCGGCGGGATTGATCTCGATCGCCAGCAGTTCGATAACTTTCGCTCGCGCTTTGTGATTCAGACGGCGGTAAGCGATATCAGCCGTCATCATGTGACCTCCCGCTCCCCAACCAAGCGAGATCGTAGGACTGCAGATTATGAAACAGACAATGACGATTGACAGTGTGCACTTAAACAGGGGGCGTTGATTTTTCATGAGAGACTCCTTTGATGGTCTAGCGAGGTGTGGCGGTAAAGGCTCGACGACGCCGCACGTATATCACAGGTCGCCATCAATGGGAACAGACGAAGATAAAATACATCTGGCAACATCAAAATATTGACAAGCGAAAAGTGCCCGTGTACTGTGCCGCTGCTTTTTATCGAAGTCGACGGCGTTGTGCGCGCGCTAAAGAACAGTTCTCTCTACACCTCTTCTACGCCTGCACCGATCTCGCCAGTTTGCCGTACTTGAACAGCTAAAATTAACGACCTTTAAAACTAGGTTCCCCCATGAGCAACATCCTGCTGGTGCCTGTTCACCTGGATGCTCTCGTCTTGGACCACGACCAGATGGTCGTGGAGACGACGGCAGACTTCAGCCGCTTACCCTATTGCTTCAATAAGTACGACATTAACCCTGATATCGCGAACATCAGCGAAGAACTCGTCGCGACGCCTTTTCAGAACGAGAACCTGCTGCTGAAAGCGGGGATTCATCTTCACTGGTCTTTGCCCGATGCGCTCACCAAAGCGCAATACGTCCGCGACGCTTCGGGCACCGGTCGACAAGTTTTCCCGCCAGTTCCGAACCGCTGGCTGGTGACTCGTTGCGATAGCAACAACAGAGTCCAGAAAGAATGGGTTGTGGAGAGTGATTTTCTGCACCCGAAATATAAAGCAACCGATGACGCGCTCCTAAACGCAGCCGCGAGCGTTGTTGACGGGGTCGCAGTGCCATATCAACCAGAACAGGGGCAGCCCTTTCGCTTCATGGGACGGAGTGTCGACGTCTCGAGGTATACCACCAGCAACCCACATACCTACTATCCAGAGCTCACCGCAGTCGGTTACGGCGAGCCAACGTTCGCGGCTTTTTATCCGAATTGCTACAGCGTCTTTGGCTTCTTCGACGAGGAATACTCGGGTAGGAGCGATGGGCGTCTGTATTACTTAATCGGTTGGTATAGCAATCAAGCCCAGGACGTCCTGCGAACACATGCCAAAAGCGAAGAAGAGCTCAAAGATATCTTCAAGTGGACCATCGCTCCCGAACGTCAACCGTTTCCGACGCGGATGCTTTGTTATGCGAGGCTTGAGCTTGGAACGCCGGCCCCGAGGCTGAGGAGCTCGAAGGTTACGGTCGCCGTCGGCAACACCGGCACGGAAGCGCTATCCGCATGTTTGACCACGAAGTTGCTCGGCGCGAAGAAGGTCGTTGAGGACCATTTGGAAGCCATGCACATGTCCGCGACGCTCGGGCACCGGCAACTCGACGTTGGTCCGAAGTTTTCCGAGGCGCGGCATGAAAAAGGCTTCATGGCAGTGTCAGGAGGCTCGCTTTGGACCGTCCGCGCTGCATCGGATGATGACGCGGCCGCCGATGCTACAGAAACGCCGGCGCAGATCACGTTGCCACCAGAGCTTGGCAGTCTCTTAAACAACCTCAACAAACGACAGTCGGATTACGATCGCGCGTGGCAGCAGATCGAGTCTGAGCGTGTTCAACTTTTCTCCGATTGGTACAAGTACATGCTCTGCGCTTACCCGCCGGAGGACACGCGTGATGCCTACCCGGACGTGGACCTGGTCGCGAAATACATCGGTACTCGCAGCGAGTCTTTGGAAGCCAGGATTGCGCGCGCCGGAAAGATCAAGGTGACGACTGACGACAAGGGTCGAGTGGAAGCATCTGATACTAGCGCTAGCGCGAGGGCTGGTTTTAAATCGGCAGCGGCAACGTTAGCGATCGCTATCAACAACCTGCAAGCCTTCATCGACAAGAGCGAAGACGGTTCGAATTACAAGCTCAAAGAAACTTCCGGCCCGCGGTACTGGCAGCCTACGGAGCCGTCGATACTCCTCAACGGCGAACTCGCCGAGGCGTCTATCAGACACGGTCACGACACGCGCGGGCAAGAATTACTGAAGACCCAGTTGTTCACCGGAACCGATGGAGCAATCGATGTCACCAATCAGAATTGGCGCGAAAAAATAAGAAAGAAGCTCGCCGAGATCGCGGACCCCAAAAACGACTTTGCTTTCTCGACGTGGACCGGACAGCCGTGGAACCCATTCCTGCTGGAGTGGGTGGTGGAAGTGTCCCCGCTCGCGAACAAGTCAAACATAGATCCAACGACCGGACGTTTTCCCGAGAACTTCATTACTGACAACTACCAACTGGCTGAAAACGATGTCGACTTGTCGCTCAAGCCGGGCAAGGACGCGACCACCCGGGCCGCGAACCTCTACAGCGGGCGCAGTATCCTGACACCGCATGCAGCCGAACAACTCGTTGACCAAACGGAAGAGTACCTGGAGAGAGAGGTGCTGCCGAAGTACCTGGGGGAGGCGAACGGTCCGGGGTCGGCAAATGGTCGTGCCTTCTTGAGGGACAATATGTCAGGAATTGAGCAATGGTATAGGAAGCGCGCAAAGTCCGTAGGCCTTCTGGCCGCTGAACCCGAGCAGAATCGGGATCCGAACTTAACTGCATTTGGCGCCCTCAACGCATTGAAGAAGCCGCAGAGTCTATCGCAGTCGCTCAGCGGCTTTAACGATGCCCTGCTCATGCACAAGCAAACGCCGCAGTTGCACATCGCCGACCCGCTGGGTTTCGACGACTATCAAGCGTTCGCCAACCTCGTTGGCGTTGCAGTGAGCAATTCAATTTACAGCGCGCCCACGCCGCAAAATGATTTCAATCCAATCCGCACCGGCATCATGAAAATTCATCGGCTGCGGCTCGTCGATACGTTCGGACAAGTTAAAGACCTCGACGTTTCGAAGATTCAATTGAGCGATCCGCTCGACGACGGATCTGCTAAACCGGTCGTTAGTCTGCCACCGCGCTTAATGCAGCCGGCCCGCATCAACTTCCGCTGGCTCGCAGCAGATGGCGACGAGGAAGAGATGAACGATCACCCGGCGACCACTCCGATCTGCGGTTGGGTGCTTGCCAACCATCTCGACAACAGCCTCATGGTTTATGACAACCAGGGAAAGGCGCTCGGATCGGTAATGAAAAAGGACGCCGCCGCGAAGTGGGAATCGGCCCCTGGCGGACTCGGCGTTGATTCCATAAAGGACATTTCCAATCCGCATCTCCAGAAGATTGTGAGAACGATCCTGGAGTGGGATCACGATAGCAGCAACTTTCTCGACGATTTCATCACCGCGATCGACAGCGCCGTCCAGAACATCGAGCCGGAAAACTTCACACACCATCAGGATCTGGCCCTGCTTATGGGGCGTCCGCTCGCTCTCGTGCGCGCGTCGGTGAATCTCGAGTTGAAAGGTCTGCCCGCGACTCACCAGGGTTGGAACGAATTCCGCCAGGACATGCAACGTGCCATGAGCGACGACCAGGATGGCCGCGGTGACGACAACGGCTTCACTCGGGTGCGGTTTCCGATACGCATCGGCGAGTACAAACAGTTCAACGATGGAACTGTCGGTTACTGGAAAGAAAAAGACGGCAAGTACGAGGACGACGCATTCTTCGCGCCGCAAAGCGATGACAAGGTTAGGTTCAAAGGCGCCCGTCAGACGTCCACCGGCCCGCGTCACCTGAAAACGCACAAGACCGATCCGGAGGCGATGGTCTTCTTCCAAACGGTCCAGGCGCCGCCGCAGATAATGACCTTGCTTATGGATCCGCGCGGTGTTGTCCATGCGACCACTGGCATCGTGCCGGCCAAAGCAATCAATATCCCGCCTGACCAGTACGCGGCTGCGTTGCAGGCAATCGAGATCACGTTCCTGAGCACGCCGGTGCTCACCGATGCCGGCAAGATCCACCTACCGTTGCCCGACGAAGCGGGATATCAGTGGTCGTGGCTGCAACAGAATCTGCACCATGAGTGGTCCGAAGTTTCTACCCGCGGTCTCGTCCGTAAACAAACTTTCGTCGAAACCTTCGGCAGCGATGCGCCCACGATCTGGGCCGAGTTATGTGCGCAACGTTGGATTGACCTGGTCGATGAAGAAGATGACACGCGGGCCAGCGTCATTGCCAGGGACAAACGCAGCAAGTCGCCACTGGACGATTCGGTGATGAAGCATAAGGAAAAGATCGAAGACATACTCGACCGCGCCCACATTGGACCAGTCGACCCGACTGCGAAGTTTTCAGGTCAGCAGGAG
>DATANW010000116.1:0-2420 GCA_036266055.1 Pyrinomonadaceae bacterium
ATCGTCGCTACCGTTGTGTCGGGCATCGTCGGCTACGCCTCAATCTGGTTCCTCCTGCGCTTCCTGCGCACGCACTCAACCGGCATCTTCATCGTCTACCGCGTGATCGTCGGCGCACTCATTCTCGCAGCGTTGGTGGCAGGATACATTTCGGCGAGTATTTAGGTCCAAATCACAGGAATGTTTGCTACACTACGTTGGCCCTCCTCACAAGCCACAGCATAAAGGGGCGTGAAGGTATGAATGAGAAAGACCCGCAGGGTGATGTCGCTTCTTCACAGCGGCCCAGGAGCCCACGAGTTCCGGTTGAGTTTCCCCTCGATGTCGAGGGCACCGATGCTTCCGGAAGTCCTTTTCAAGCCAAGGCCATGGCCACTAAAATCAGCCGCGGCGGCGCGACGATCGCTCTCGACGTCGATGTTGCGGTCGGCGCCGTGGTAAAGCTGGTGCCGCCCTTCGGCGGTAAGCTGGAAGCCCAGGTGAACGGCGCATGGACCGACGAGATCGACGGCAATCGCCGCATCGGTGTTAAGCTACTCGACGCAAATGGATGGTTCGCTGAATAGTTTTTGAACACAGATAAGAATAGATGAAAGCCAAACGCTGGATCGTGCGAGGGCACAACGCCGATGAGGCAGCCTCGCTCGCACGCGTACTGGGTGTCTCACCAATCCTGGCTGCATTGCTCATCAATCGCGGATACGCCGACGCGCCGTCGGCGCGGACCTTTCTCACTCCAAGTTACGATCAGCTCCACGAACCATACCTCATGCTCGGCATGAAGGAGGCCGTGGCGCGCGTCGAACAAGCCATCGATGCCCAGGAACCGATTCTGATCTACGGCGACTACGACGTCGACGGCACGACCGGCACCGCTATTCTCCTGCGAGCACTAAAACTTCTCGGCGCCCGCGTCGGCTTTCACGTCCCACACCGTTTCACCGAAGGCTACGGCATTCAGCAAGCGGCACTCGAAAAGGCGGTCGCCGAAGGCTACAAATTGGTCGTCAGCGTCGACTGCGGCATCCGTGCCCATGCACCGCTTCACTGGGCGCGCGACAAGGGCCTGGACGTGATCATCACCGATCACCATCTGCCCGACGATACCGAGGGCGCCCCACCCGCATTCGCGGTACTGAATCCGAACCAGAAAGGCTGCCCGTATCCCGACAAGAACCTCGCCGGCGTCGGCGTCGCTTTCAAACTCGTCCATGCGCTGTATCGCGAGCGCGGCCGAGAGGCGCAAGTGGCGGCGTTCATGAAAGTAGTCGCGATCGGCACGGTCGCAGACGTCGCCAGGCTAACCGGCGAAAACCGCACGATCGTCGCGCTCGGCCTCAAGGATCTCGCCAAGTCTTCTAATCCCGGATTGCGCGCGCTGATCGATGTGGCCGGTTGCGGAGACGGCAAGGGCATGACAGCATACGATCTCGGTTTTCGGCTCGGACCGCGGATTAACGCCGCCGGTCGCATGGACGCGGCCAGCGCGGTAGTTGAACTCTTTGATACCCGCGATTCCGCTGAGGCACGACGGCTCGCCGAACATCTCGACGCGCGAAACGAAGAGCGCAAGAGTGTTCAGCAACAGATCATCGATCTTGCCGTCGCGGAGCTTCAGGAGGGGCCAAGCGCGCCCGAATCGTTCGTGACGGTCGTCGCCGGCGAGCGCTGGCATCGCGGCGTGATTGGGATCGCAGCGTCGAAGATCGCCGAACGTTTGCATCGTCCGTGCGTGGTTTTGTCCGTTGATGGTGAGGTGGCGCACGGCTCGGGACGCAGCATCGAGGCGTATCACTTGTTGAACGGTTTGACTGCCTGTTCCGATTTGTTTGAAAAGTTTGGCGGACACTCGCATGCAGCGGGTATCACGATCCGTCCGGAGCGCATCGCTGAGTTTCGTCGTCGACTGAACGAGCACGCCGCGTCATGTTTGACGCCGGATGATCTCGAGCACTCGGTAACGATCGACATGGAGTTGCCCGCGGAAAGTGTCACATTCGCGATGGCGCGCGAGCTTCAGGCGCTGGAACCTTTCGGCGCAGGCAATCCGTGTCCGGTGTTTGCGACGAGGAACTTGCGCTGTTTGTCGGAGCCGGTGTTATTGAAGGAGCGACACTTGAGATTGAGGCTGGCTGGTCCACAAAACCGGCCGTTAGAGGCGATTTGGTTCAACTGCACCGAACCGGGAAGGCAAACTCCCAACCTGAACGGCAGCATCGAACTTGCCTACACGATCGAGCTGAGCGGATGGAATGACGAGTACCGCCTTCAGCTAAACGTGATAGATGCAAGGACAGTAGAGCTTAGTGCTTAGTGCTTAGTGCTTAGTGCTTTGTACTTTGCTCGCTTGCTGAAGAGCTACTTCGAATGGATGAAGCTTGTTAACTTAGCGAACAAAGTACAAAGCACAAAGTACTAAG
>DATANW010000117.1:0-3954 GCA_036266055.1 Pyrinomonadaceae bacterium
GCAATATTCCTAAGCAATTTGTTCTTATCCGCGGCTCAAAAATCCAAAAACGACAAGCCCGATCCGAAAGCCACAAGAAGATCAGCTACCAACTCGTTAGAAACTGCCGCAGTTGCTGATCCATCGCGTCGAAAGACTCGGCGCAAAACAGGATCGACTGGTAGTGCGTCGGATCGTAAACATGATTGGCGGCAGCGTCGACATCGAGCGGACGAAGCTCGGCTTTGTGCATCTCCGCGAGCTCTCCGGCTGACGACAACAGCCCCGTTCCGTACGCTTTGATTTGGCCCTCTTCACGGAGGACTCCGAACTCGATCGTGAACCAGTAGACACGCGCCAGGCGGTCGAGTTCGCGCGCATCGGTCGTACGTCCGACCGCTTTTCCAAACAGTCGATTGATCTCCGCGAGACGTGGGCTCGCCAGCGTCACGGCGTGCCCGATGAGTTCGTGCGCCACGTCCGGCTCCGGCGTGTACAACGGCGTCGAATGGTGACGGATGTACTGCGTGCAGAGAAACACGCCGTTCGCCAGCGATTCGAGAAATACGCGCGGCTCGACGAGTCCGGCGACGGGTTCGAGCCGGAAGCCGCTGATCGCTTCGACCTTCCTGCTCACGTCGCCTAATTGCGGGATCCGCTCAGTATCGAAGTCGAGCTGGTCGAGACAGGTGAGATATTCAGCGCACGCGTGCTCGCGATGGGCGGGCCCGAGCGCTTTCCAGATCGTTTGCCAAACACCGTGTTCGAGCTCGGTGTAAGGCGCGTCGGGTATCGGGTCGCCGGTGCGGTAGTTCGTGGCGAGCTGCGCGATGGCGTTGCGTCGCGCGCGATACTCGTGGTCGCGGAAGCCGGGATGGTCCGGATCAAGGTGAACGAGGCGAACCTCGACGTGGTCCTGCAGGACGGATTGGGTTTCGATTGTTTCGGTTGGCGGCATGGTTTTTTTACCTCGAAAAATAAAAAGCCGGCCACCAATCCTCTGGAAGGATTGATGGCCGGCTTTTGAAACTTGTCTAGAGTGCTACCTGTTCAGCAGGCTCCGACAGCCCATCGCTCGACCGCTCCTTCCAGTGAAGAGCGGGCCGTAATAATAGTAGTAGCGATACAGGCTTCGGTTCATACTGACTACTCGCGAAGACAGATTAATCAAATCCGCGTCTTCGAGTCAAACTTTAGCCAAACTTTAAAGCCTGGCGTGCGGCGTAAAAGTCGGCCCAGGGGTCGCCTTTCTTCTTCAGTAACTCAGGTGCGTTGGTAATCGTAAAGTCGGTAATCTTCACGCCTTGCGAGATCTGTTTCCACGTCAACGGCATCGAGATAGTCGCGCCGGACCTCGCTCGCGCCGTAAACACGGACGCCAGACTCTTGCCGCGCGCGTTCTGCATCCAGTCGACGTAGACCTGCGTGCTCTTGCGCTTCGCGATGGTCCTTTCGACCGTAGCGATCTTCGGGACGCGTCGAGCAACTTCACCCGCAAACAGCTTCGCAAACTCAGCGACCTGCTCGTATTCAGTTGTCGGCTTCAACGGCACGTAGATGTGCATGCCTGACGAGCCTGACGTCTTCGGAAACACCTGCAACCCGATCTCGTCCGCAACCTCTTTCACGGTCAACGCTACCTGCAACACGTTTTCCCATGGCGCACTCTTGGGATCGAGATCGATCGCGATCCAGTCAGGTTTGTCGAGGTGTTTCGTCGTCGAGTGCCACGGATGCTGTTCGATGTTGCCGAGGTTCACGAAGTGCAGCAGCGAACCGAGCGTTGAGTAGACAAAGTAGTCGAGCTGACGACCTTCCTGATTTGTGAGTCGTTTGGTTTTGATGAACTCCGGCGCGCTTTCGAGATCCTGTTGAAAGAACATCGGCGCCTTGATGCCGCGCGGATAACGCTGAAGGATTGCAGGTCTATCCTTCAGGTGCGGCATGATGTAGTCCGCAACCTTGATGTAAAAGCAAAGCAGATCGAATTTCGTGAGCTTCTCGTCGGGCCAGTAGATACGATCGAGACTCGTGACCGACACTTGTTCGCGTCCGACCTTCACCAGCAGATCGCCCTTCGGCTTTGTGAGACTCAGAAACTCCTCGGGAGTCACAACCGTCCCGCGCTTCTGACGCGTTCGCTTTACGCTGGGCTTCTCCTGTGGCTCCGCAGCTTTGGGCATGGGTTTTAGTCGACGTATCCGTTTGGATGCGATTTCATCCAGCGCCAGGCGGATTCGATGATCACGCGCAGGTCCTGGTAACGCGGCTGCCAGCCGAGCTCGCTTTTGATCTTATCCGAACTGGCAATCAGGATCGCGGGATCGCCAGCGCGGCGTGGTCCCATTCGCACCGAAATATCTTTGCCAGTCACTTGCCGGGCTGTTTCGATTACTTCGCGCACGCTGTAACCGTCGCCACCGCAGCCGAGGTTGTAAATGCGGCTAACATTACTCATTGCGCCCATTGCGCTCATCGCGCCGAGTGCGAGTATGTGCGCGCGAGCGAGATCGATCACGTGGATGTAGTCTCGCAGGCAGGTGCCGTCCGGTGTCGGATAGTCGTCGCCGTAGATCTCGACGTGCGGACGTTTTCCCGCCGCTGCTTGCAAGGCGATCGGGATTATGTGCGACTCCGGATCGTGGTCTTCGCCGCAGTTTTCGCTCGCGCCCGCGGCGTTGAAGTAACGCAACGAAACATATTTGAGGCCGTAGGCGCGTTCGGCCCAGTGCATCGCGCGTTCGAATGCGAGTTTTGTTTCGCCGTACGGGTTGGTCGGATTGTTCGGCGCGGTTTCGTAGATCGGCTGCGACAGTGGCTCGCCGTACGTAGCGGCGGTTGAGCTGAAGACGATGCGCGACACGTCGCATTCGCGCATCGCATCGAGCAGGACCAGACTGGCGACGACGTTGTTCCGGTAATACTTCGAAGGCTGCTCGCATGATTCGCCGACGAGCGAATAGGCCGCCATGTGGATGACGGCTTCGACACGGTGTTCCTTGAGTGTCTGTCGCAGCGTGGTGGCGTCGAGCAGATCGCCCTCCACCAACGTGGCGCCGGCGACAACCGCGGGGGCGTGTCCTTTGACGAGATTGTCGTAGACCACAACCTCATGGCCGTCGTTCACCAGTTCTTCAGTGACGACGCTGCCGATGTAACCGGCGCCGCCGGTAACAAGCACACGCACGCAATTTTCCTCCAGGTCGGGACAGTAACACGGCTGTTTCTCAAATCCGTGTTCCCGATGGTCTCACTTTGGGAACTGGGTCAGGAAATGGCTACGTTTGGTTGGGGTGCCGCTTTGTCAGCCTGTAGGGAATCGGCCGGGACGTAAAAAAGAATCCGGCCGCAGTTGTCGCACGTGAGCACTTCCTCGCCACGCCGGATCTCCGCCATCACTTGCGGCCGCAACGACATGAAACACGCCGTACACGAACGATTCCGCGCCTCGGCCACCGCGACGCCGTCGCGAATGCGCGCCCTGATTCTCGCGTACATGCCGCTCATCGCCGGGGGCAGGTTTGCAAATAACTGTTCGCGCTCGACGCGTTGCTTTGCCAGCAGTTCCGACTGCGATGCCGTCTCTTCGTCAAACGCCTTCAGCCGTGCTTCGCGATCCGAATTCAACGTCGCAATCTCATCGGCGCGTTCGTTGAGCGCCGCTTCAGCCTGCTCGAGGCTTTCCATCTGCTCGAGAATCTGCGTTTCGACCGCCGAAAGCTGTTTGCGTGCGGCATCAGCCTCGCGAATGGCAGCGGTGTACTCGTCCTGCTTCTTCGACGACATCAAATTTCGTTCGGCACGTTCGGCGCGATTTTTTTGATCGATGGCCTCATTTTCCAGGCGGGATCGGTTGTGTTTGGCTTCGTCGCGACGGCTCTCGAGGGCCCTAATTTCAAAGGCGCGCCGATCGAATTCTCCTTCGATCTGGGCGCGCCTTTCTGGTATCGCTTCGAGGTCTTTTTCTAGTTTTCT
>DATANW010000118.1:0-19078 GCA_036266055.1 Pyrinomonadaceae bacterium
CGTCGCTCGCGGTCGTGGTTTTTGTGCAAAGGCGTTCGATGTTATGCAGAACGTGATGACAAGGATGGAAATTAGTCGTTTCAAAGCGTCCTCCGTAAGACTGAAGGGAACTAAAGGTGTGTCCAGATTGGTTAACACCGCCGCCGCGGGTTTTGTGGTTTTTTCACGGACAAGAGCCGGCCATCGCGGATCAAGCAGTGAGTTGCGAATTCGTGATGTGTGTTCCTCACGGCAGCCGCCAGAAGGCGAAGGAGTCCAGCGATGGGGTGAGCGGCAGGAGGATGTAGCCGCCGTCGATCCATATGGCGTTTTTGAATAACGCGTTCGGTGGGTTGGTTGACGGCAGAGTTGTTGACAAGTACTTATCACCCAACCGCTGATCGAAAATGTCGACGAAGATCTTCCCGTCCGGTGCCTCTCCGCTGTAACTAAAAACTGCGATCCATTCGCCCGCGCTTAACCGCGGAGGAGAACCCCACGCGGTTCCGGTCTTCGTGAAATGGCGATACGGCGGAACGGTGCCGACGACTGTCTGACCCGATGGTGCTGTTGGACCATCCGCTTGCGCTGCGCCATCAGACTGCGCTGGACCATCTGCCTGACGCGTGGTGACAGTTTGAGCGCGGTTCCATTCTTCTTTCGAGGCGAACCGGGTCTTCGTCGGATCGTCCAGAGTTAGCGCGTAGAAATAAGTGTTTATCCGTCGAAAGTGATAATCGCGACCGCCGTCTTTCTCGCCACGCTCGGCTCGACGGTTTTCTACTTCTTCGTTAATTGCCAGCAGCAGTTCCTGCGGAAACGCGCGTGACACGCGGACTTCTTTCACCTCTGTATCGCTTCGCGCTGTAAGTCTCGCCGCCTGCTCTTTCGTCAAAGGACTCAGCGGTATCCAGACTTCGTCACTGTCGCCGGGAGCCACGGGTCGGCCTGAGGCATCGGTTCGTGACGGTAACTGTATCGTCACCGGATTGACGTCGGGTGTAACTGGCGGCAACGTTACGACAGCAAAACTCCGCGCCTCATCGTCTTCCGGAAAGAGAAAATAGCGGTCCTCCAACCAAACCACAGGACCATCAAACCCGGTCGGGTTCTTAACGTTCGTCCCACGCCACTCGAACACCTTCTGTCCGGTTATAGCATCGTTAATCTGCCAGAACGCGTCGCCGACGAGTGGATCCGAACTGCCGCCAAAAAGCAGGTTCGGTGCTCGCAACTCGCCGCTGTAACTGAACATCGCGAGCCATTTGCCACTCGGAGACAACATACACTTGCCCCAGTACTTTCCTATCTTTGAGTATCGCCGCTGCCTGTACTCAAGCTCTCCGGAAGTATTGTCCTGACCCTTCGGATACACGGGCCGGGGTCTCGTCGTGATTCGCGATGCGCTTTCCCACTCCTCGCCCGTTGCCAGTCGAACCTGCGGACCGGCTGCAAAGTTCACCGCAAACTTATTCTGGCCGTATTCAACCTGCGGCATCTTCTGGTCGACTTCATGCGCGTAATTGTTGTCGCCGTACGGCAGACCGGCAAAGAAAAACTCATCGGCAGATGAGTTGGTCCGCTTCCTAACTTCAATCTGTTGGATGAAGCTTCCGACCGGCGGCTTGATCCACGGTTCAGGGAAAGTGAGTTTTCCGATCGGCGTTGAAGAGATCGCGAGTTGCGATTCCGATGCGCCGAAGAGTCTCTGGCAAGACAACGACGCCATCAGGAGAGTCATCAGAAGAACGGCGCTCAACGCTTTGCTCATCGCCGACATACCGTGACTTTATACCACGACCGTAAAGTGTAAGAAGTCGGTCGCCGGATCTCACCACGAACGATTGAAAAGAATGCTATGCGAAACCTGAAAATCAATCACCTTCTTGCCGCAGTGGTTCTGTTGCTGGTGCCTTCGCTTGCGTCAGTGGCAAGTGCCTGCACCTGCGGCGGCGGAGCTCCATGTGAATCATACGCCGCTGCTTCCGTCGTCTTTGTCGGGCGTGTTACTCAAACCGGATTCAAAACAATTCGGAGAAGTTTTCCGGACAACGCAATGTCGACTACGTTGACTAACGGCAGTGTGATGTCCGCGCAGTTTAAAGTCGAAGAAGCTTTTCTGGGGGTGAAAGTCGCGCAAATTGAGATCCTGGGCCAGGGCACAACCTGCGATTTTCCATTCAAGTCTGGTGAACGTTATCTGGTTTTCGCTTACAAGGACTCGAAGACGGGTAGAGTCCACACAAACATTTGTACCGGCACTGCATCACTGGCCGAGAGTAACGACTACCTCGCGTATCTTCGTAAAGCCGCCAAGCAGCCGGCCGGCGCCGCATTCTACGGTGAGGTCGTGCGGGACGTTTATGGGGAGGCTGAGGTGCGAGCCGAACCGCTCGCCAAGGCTGAGATCATTTTGGAGAAGGGAAAGGTACAACTGCGAGGCGTGACTGATGCCAGCGGAAAGTTTGAGTTGCTCGGCATCAAGCCCGGACGTTATCGCGTGCACACTAATCCCGCAACCAACGCCAGTCGCCTCGACGTGATGGCAACCGAGCCTCGCAAAGAATGGGAAGTGGATATTCCAATCCAGGGATGCGTGCAAGCGTGGTTCGCTGCCAGAGCCGATGGCGAGATTTCCGGAACCGTGCGGGACGAGTCAGGGATCGTGGCGGACGATATAGAGCCGGAACTTTTGTTTGCCGATGACAAGGGGAGTGAGCCCAACTTTCGCAGCGAAAGACTCAGCGATGCGAAGACTTTCAAGTTCTCTTTCTTACCGCCGGGTCGCTACTACCTGGGATTCAACTTGCATGATGGACCAAGTATTATTTCGCCTTATCCGGAATTCTATTACCCCGGCGTCGCGGATCGATCCAGAGCAACGCTGATAACGCTCACTGAAGGTCAGAAGGTATCCGATCTCACCTTAATGCGACCGCTGCGACTGGGCGAGCGAGTATTAGAAGGCGTTGCGGTATGGCCCGATGGAAGCCCTTATATTGAGAATTGTGGCATCACACTGACCAACCCCCGCACTGGTTATCGCGAGGGTAACTGCGTGTCGCCCGACGGCGAAGGCCGCTTCAAGATCAAAGCAGTTGAGGGGCAGACGTATCACCTGGCGGCGACGCTTTTTAGCCAAGGGAAGGGTCTGATTAGTTCAAAGCCGGTTGTGGTCAAGATTGAAAAAGAGAACAAACCGGTCAAGCTCGTCGTCGAATCGCAGTGAACGCGCCCATCGGGGTTTCGGCCTCAGAAGTCGGTGGAACTTCGTTTATGTCACGCTCGTTAATGTCCTCAATCAGGCTATCTGAATTCTTCTTTCAACCGTAGTCCCTCCAGGAGGTGTCGCATGTATTGTCCTCGATGTGGCCGGCAACCGATTGCTGACGAGTTGCGTTTCTGTTCGTATTGCGGTTTGAAACTTGGAGTCATCAAGGCATCTCTTGCCGATTGTGAAGAAACTGCAGTGGCTCCAGCCGAGGCGCGGACGTTGCTGCGCGAACCACGTAACCGAGAGATAAGCATTGGCGTCATTCTGATGTTTGCCGGCACTCTGCTCGCCATCCTGATCGGACGGATGGGAGGGCGTGAAGCCGCCGCACTTGCGCTCACGATGGCATATTCACTAACCCTCCTTTTTTCAGGTCCGATTACGACCGCAGTTTCCAGACTGTTTTCGTGGGACGAGCAGGGCGCCAACCTGTCCGCAGCAAGGAAGGGAATGGGCTTCGGTGCAACGTTGATGCTCCTCAGTACGATCGCCGTGACGATTGGCTCGCTGCTGATGTTTGGACGCATGAGGACGGAGCCTTTCTTCATGGGTCTCTTCGGCGCCTTCGCCTTGCTTCTCGTTGTCTCGCGATTCCTGATGCGAGGCCTGCAACATTTGGTCACAGATGGATCTACTGCTTCGTTGGTCGAGTCGACTCGCGGTCTTCCTTTGCAAGCAGCGCAGGACGAGCCGATCCCGATTTTCAGTCCGCCACGAGTTCAGACAGCGGAAATAGTCTCGCCGGGCAGCATCACCGAACATACGACTAATCTGCTCAATAACAGAGACTGATCTTTCTTTTGACAACTGTGCTTAGAACTAATAACCTCTGCACCATGTTGATTCGAATCCGCGAACAAATTGTGGGAAGGGCCCATGAGCGTGCCTACCTGTTTCGCGGATTGACAGACCTCTAAAGTTTCAACTTCAGTTTTGAGCTTAAGTGCCGTGAACCAGCGTTAATAACGCTTCGGTTCGCGGCCTTTTGCTGTTGAGCGCTGCTCCACACCAACCGTCGACCGACCCTCCGCACAAGATCGCGTTTTCGTTTCACCACACATTTCCGGAGGTGAAACATGGAAACACGACAACACAAACAAATTCATTTGGCGCAAAACTTTTTGCGAAGTCCGAAGCTGGTCCGGCGGCTGGTGGGCATGAGTAGGATCGGACCATCGGATACCGTCTACGAGATTGGTCCAGGCAACGGGATAATAACCGCGGCCCTGGCCAGCGTCGCGAAGCAGGTCATCGCGATCGAAAAGGACCCTTACCTTGTTCGCCGTTTGCGCGAGCGGTTTCGTGAGTTCGATAACGTTGCGATAGTCGAACAGGATTGTCTCGCCTATTTGTTCCAACGCAATAGCGTCCCCTACAAGATGTTTGCGAACATTCCCTACAACATCACCGCGCAAGTCCTGCGTAGGATTGTTTATGCGCAGCCGGGTTTAGGCGAAGGGTACCTGGTATTGCAGAAAGAGGCCGCGAGAAAATACTCGGGTCTTCCGACAGAGACGCTATGCTCAATTCTGGCGAAGCCTTGCTTCGAATTTCAGATCCTGGCCCAACTGAGGCGAACTGATTTCTCGCCCGTGCCAAACGTCGACTCGGTGCTGCTTCAGATCAGGAGACGGCGTCGGCCGCTAATCGATAGACAAGATGTCGCGCTTTACCGTGAGTTCGTTCAGTATGGCTTTGGAAGATGGAAACCGAATCTCAGGTTGGCATTCAAGAACGTCTTCACTTACAAGCAGTGGAAACGGTTGAGCCGCGACCTTAATATTCCCCTCGATGCCAAACCCACTGAATTGACGTTCGAACAATGGCTTGGCTTGTTCCGCCGATTTCGATCAATTGATAGAGGGCATCGCTTTGTCACACACGGTTTTTGAGTTGCTCGGCATCGCGCTTGCTGATGTGTCGTCATTAGTCCGACAATTACACCGAATGGCGTAATGCCTTTGAATCACTAACAGACGAGGGGTGTAGTAAAAATCATGGCACAATCATCACAAGCAAAAGCACAGACAATGCGCGCCGTAGCTCTCGATAACTTTGGCGGGACGGAGGCGCTCAAAATACAAAACTTACCCGTCCCGCAAATAGAAGCTCACGAGGTCCTGATTCGCGTCGAAGCTGCCGGCGTTGGGGCGTGGGATCCCTACGAGCGCGAGGGGCGATTTGTCGAAATCATGGGCACCAAACCCAAGTTTCCTTACGTCCTGGGCACTGACGGCGCCGGAACGATAGCCGCGGTCGGCAACGACGTAACGCGTTTCAAGGAAGGGGATCGTGTTTACGCGGCAGAGCTGGCAAATCCGAAAGGTGGTTTCTACGCTCAGTACGCTGCGGTCAGAGCCGATAATGTCTCGCTGATTCCCGGACACCTGACGATCGAAGAAGCAGCGGTGCTGCCCACTGACGGCGTCACCGCGCTAACGGGGTTGGAAAAAGTACTTCATTTGGAATCAGGCGAGTCGTTGATGGTGTTCGGTGCAAGTGGCGGGATCGGACATCTCGCGTTACAACTCGCGAAACGTCTCGGCGCGAAGGTATTTGCGATCGCCTCGGGCGATGACGGTGTCGAGTTTGCCAGGAAGCTGGGCGCTGACGTGGCAGTCGATGGGCGCGGCGATGATGTTCTGATTGCGGCGAAGGAATTCGCGGCCAACGGAATAGATGCGGCGCTCGTCACAGCGGGAGGCGAGTTAACTGATGAAGCGTTGTCGGCGATTCGCCGAGGCGGACGCATCGCGTATCCACATGGCGTCATGCCTGAGCCGGCTGCTCATGAAGGCGTGTCAATCGAGGCGTACGATGGTGAAGCCAGCGCGGCAATGATCGCGAGACTCAACGAATTGATCGATTCCGGTTCGTTTGTGGTCCAGGTCGACGAGGTTTTCCCATTGGAAGAAGCAGGCAAGGCCCACGACGCGCTCAAGCAACATCACCTGGGAAAGATTGCGTTGCGGGTTGACTGAAGCCCGCTGTTGTTTTTAGACAAATCCGTGTTCGTGTGAACGCGGAATGGTGTACCCTACCGACTCGCTATCTACGCGAGGGGCTCGAAGTGCAATTCAATAAAGAGAAGGATGAACTCTATGCGTCGAGGAAACTTCTTGTTCGTTCTTGTTGCTATTGCGTTTCTGTCAGGCGTAACGCCGGCTCAGGTTCCCACTAAAGACAAGGTTGTCGCAGGGGCTGATCGAGCGTTCGAGAAGGTCGTTAAGGCGTACGTCGCGCCGGCGCCGGGATGTGCAGCGGCAGTCTCACTCAATGGTGAGACCGTTTTCGAAAAGGCTTTCGGACTTGCCGATCTCGAGCACAATGTCCCGAATACTCCGCAAACAATCTTCGAGTCGGGCTCCGTCGCTAAGCAGTTCACGGCCGCCGCGCTCGTCCTGCTGCAACAGGACGGAAAGCTCAGTATCGACGACCCCGTCAGAAAATACATTCCCGAACTTCCTGATTACGGTTCACCCCTGACGATCAGACATCTGCTGAATCACACTGCCGGACTGCGCGACTGGGGCACAGTCATGAGCTTGACCGGCGTGGGACGAGGCGATCGAGTCGTCAGTCAGGACCTCGCATTTGACGTTATTACTCATCAGCGCGCACTCGACTTCACACCCGGCGCGGAATACTCGTACTCAAACAGCGGCTACAACCTGGCGGCGATAATCGTCGAGCGCGTTTCAAAACAGAAGTTTCCAGCGTTCATCGAAGAGCGGCTATTCAAACCACTCGGAATGACGAACAGTTCGTGGAGAGACGACTACACGCGGATCGTGCCCGGGCGTGCTCAAGCGTATTCGCGTCAAGGCAACGCCGCCTGGCGTCTCAATATGCCGTTCATGAACGTCTATGGAAATGGCGGCATGCTCACGACCGTCGGCGATTGGATCAAATGGAACGCCATGCTCGATTCACGATCGCTTGGCGCACCGCTTGTCGATGCCCTGGAGACTCAAGGAGTGCTGAACGACGGACGGAAGATTGCGTACGCGCTCGGGCTCGAGGTCGCGAAGTACAAAGGATTGAAGGATGTCTCGCATGGCGGCGCGACTGCCGGCTATCAGACTTTTCTCGCGCGCTATCCGGATAACAGGGTTTCGGTTGCCGTCATGTGCAACGGTACTTCACCCAGTGCCGGACAAATCGCCGCAAACATAACGGACGAGATCTTTGGACCATTCCCTGAAAACCCCAAGACCGAAGCAGCGAAGGTTTCAGACGACGAGCTGAAGAAATTCGCCGGCATCTGGCGGGATGAAAAGACCCACTTGCCGGCAAGATTTGTTATCGAGAACGGCGTGTCGCGATGGAGGGGCGCGCCCGTTACACCTGTTGGAGGCGGAAAGTTTGTCGGCGGCAATGGTCAGTTGACGTTTACGGTTGATAAAGACGGGCAGCCGGCGTTTGCTGAAATCAATGATGGCGGCGCAGTCACGCGGTTCGCTTTCGAGAAAGTGTGGACGCCGACCCCAGCGGAACTCGCTTCATTCAAAGGCGATTGGTTCAGCGAAGAAGCGGGCGCGACATACACCATCGCGGTCGACGGTGACAAAGCATTTATCAAACAGCGACCGGTAACGAGTTTGCTGATGCAGCCGTTATATAAGGACCACTTTCTTGTGCAAGGATCCGTTGTCTGGTTCACCCGCGACAAGAATGGAAACGTGAATGGCATGCACGTCGGCGCATCGCGAATGCGCGACATGCCGTTCGTCCGCGTGAAGTAGGAGCACCTCGATCACCTCAGAAACGAGAGACAGGTTAGCGCCACTCCTGTGCGTTAGTTGTAACGCGCCGCTGGTAGTGGTCGACGCGCCTTCGCTCGTCTGTCGTTTTTGCGGGGCCAACAATGTGATGCCGCAGGTCTATCGTGAGGAGCTCCGCCTCACGCGCGACCTGGATTCAGCAACACGTCGAGCGGCCGAGCAGTGGCTGCGGCTGGCGCACATCAAAGTGCCGCGCTGGTGGTTTATCTGTGCGGCGATTGCGCCGTTTGTGTTGATGACGGGCGGTCTCATGGTCCTTCTCGTTGCTGCCTTGTTAAGAACCGTGAGCGGCAACTCACTGCCGGGGTGGTTGCTGGTCGTTTGGATCATTCTCGTTCCCGCGCAATTACTTGCCGCAAACGTCGCGATGAAGAACGTGTTGGTGAGTGGCGCGATAAACGTCGGCGCAGCCTTCGCCGCAAGCCCGCCATCAGCTCCCGGACAGCCACCGAACTGTCGTCAGTGTGGTGCGCCGCTCTCGGTTCAGCCGGACGATGTTCTGGTACGTTGTATCTACTGCGAAGCCGAAAGCATCGTGCAGCTCGATAAACTCGCCATGCAGACTCTGCGAACGCGAGTCGCGTCGGCGCAATCGAGTCTCGCACAGGCGATGAGCGCGCTTACGAAACATGCAAGACTCGCGTCCCTGGAGACGCGCGGACGAACTTACGTCATCGCTGGTCTGCTCGTTTTGCCGATCATCTGGTCGTTACTGGAATCGTGGAATTCGAGCTACTGGTCGCTGCTCATCGCGTTAGATGTGTTTGTGCTGGCTCTGTGCGTGTTCTGGAACGTACGGGAAGCGTTTCTCCCACCAGTTACGATCGAAGCGCTGGATGCGTTGGTTGGAAGTTCCGCCGAAGCACCGTCAGAGGATCGTGCTAAAGCTCCCGTACCGGGCACACGCGGCTGGTACGACAAGGCCGACGAGAAAGTAAACTTCATCATCCCTGCTCTGGTGACGCTGATGTTCGTGGCAATACAGATTGTCGTCTTGAGAACTCACTTGAAATCATAAGCGAACCCAACGACAAACCCGGCGCGAGGACTGGCAGGTAATCGCCCGCCAACGACTCCAAAGGTAAGCTCGAACCTGTCAGTAAAGAGATACCCGCCGCCGATCTGGGCCATCAACTGCCCGCGGCTTAACTCAAAATTATTCGTTACTGCCCCAAACAGTTCGGCGCCTATTCGCAGCCGCGGCGAAAAGTTACGGATGAGAGACCCATTCGCCGTAAACACCTGACCGCGCGACCCGCTAATTCCAATTAGCCCGGTCGATTCGTTACCCGCGAAAAGAATCCCGCCGTTCAAGCGGCCCGTCGTTCGTTTTGTGAGCGACTTCTGGACCACTCCGTAGATCCAGTAGTCCGCCAATCCGGAGCCCAGTTGCTTGCGTATACTTCCAGTCGGCGCTTCCACATAAAAGACCACGCTGGCGGCTGGTAGTTTTGAACCTTCATGTTCGTCGAGCAGCCTGACCTTCATGCCAAACTGTGTGTCGCCGATTCCGCTCGGGTCTGCCAGCCTTGAACTTCGCTCATTGTAAATCTTGATAAAGGGAGCATTCACTCCCAGCTCAATGCGATCGGTTAGACCATAATTCAAACTGAAAACGGCGGTGTTCTGTCTGGTCCCAGGCAGGGCCGACCTCTGGAGCCAATCGTGTTCGTTAGAGAACTCGAAGTGGAACTTTCCTTTCGCCGTCGTGTCGGCGTCGTCTGTATAAAACGGAAGCTGAGCGTGAGCAGACGGTGCGGATACGAAGGCGAGACCGATAACGAAGAAAACCCATCTGAATTGGCAACGCATCATTTCGCGACCGTGCCTCTTTGAAATGAAGTCTCGTGCGTATGCTAACCTTTCCAGCATCGCCGCCGCGAGTCTTCATCGAGGTGGTCCTATCCTAACCTGTTGAGGTTCCTGTTGTTCACCATCGTGTTTGATGGATGTGAGCACGTGGCGGTTCCGGAAACAACTGAATTGAGGGCCGGGAGGCGTGGTACGATGATCGGGCGTCGCACGCGGGCGCGGGAAAGTAAGGTCGTAGTAATTTCGTGAAGTTCGGCAAGCGCAAAACTCTTCTTCTGGCCCTTGCCTTTATGCTGCCGCTTACGGCGGTCTGGTGGTGCTCCGCGGCTTCTTACCACGAGCTCTACATTCCAATACCTTCGTCTCGCGGTGACATCTGGAGCCACACCGAGCGCTCAACTCTGTCGCGTACGGGCGATTCGGGAGTCGAGTATCTGCTGCGACGAGACGGCACCGCCTACACGGACGTGGTCGGATGGCAGACCGCCGGCGACGGCTTGAACTACATCGATCGCTGGCTCGTCGAACGAGGCTGGGAACGGACAGAGATGTACACCGAAGGCGATCCCGCTCTGGCGGAAAGCCAGTTCTTGAAGTTTGGCGAGACCTACGCGGTCTACACCGATCCGGAAGATCGCAGTGGCTTTAATGGCAACGCCCGGGGCGTGTTGGGTCGAGTTACCGTCGCAGTCTGGCCGATCGGTGGAAGCAGCGAGAGTGAGTGTCAGGTATCGGGGTTCAACGTCGTGGTGGTAACAGTCAGGCCCTCATGGTGGCGAGTGATGAGTCATGCGTTCGAGGATTAATGATGGCTACGGTCACTCCAGTCGTGATATCAATAATCGCATCAACGCACAGTTAACGAGGACAAAGAATGGAACGCAAAGTAGCCAGTGATTACCCGCAAGAGTTATTGGATCTCTTTCACGAATACCAGCACGGCGACATCACGCGTCGCGCTTTCCTCGACGGCGCGGCTAAGTTCGCGGTCGGCGGCCTAACTGTGGCTGCGATCTTCGATAGTCTCAGACCTAACTATGCGTGGGCGCAGCAGGTGCCGGCCGACGATAAGCGCCTCAAGGTCGGTTATGAAACCGTGCAGTCGCCGGAAGGGAACGGCTCGATCAAAGGATATCTGGCGCGTCCATCAAAGAGTGGAAAACACCCTGTCGTGCTCGTCATTCACGAGAACCGCGGTCTCAACCCTTACATCGAGGACGTCGCGCGGCGGCTCGCGCTCGCAAACTTCATCGCCTATGCTCCCGACGGATTGACCTCGGTGGGCGGGTATCCAGGCAGCGACGAGAAGGGCGCTGAAGCGTTCCGAAAAGTCGACGGGAAGAAAATGACCGAAGATTTCGTGGCGGCGGCGAAGTGGCTGAAAGCGCGTTCCGACTCCACACGTAAACTCGGCGCGGTCGGATTTTGTTTCGGCGGCGGGATGGTGAATCAACTGGCGGTGCGGCTGGGTGCGGATCTGAATGCCGGCGTCGCGTTCTACGGCCGGCAGGCAGCCGTGGACGATGTGCCGAAGATTTCGGCGCCGCTGTTGCTGCAATACGCCGGCAACGATCAGCGAATCAACGAAGGTATTCCTGCATACGAAGCGGCACTCAAGGCCAACAACAAGGTCTACCAGGTTTACATGTACGACGGGAAACAGCACGGCTTCCACAACGACACGACACCGCGTTATGACGAAGAGGCGGCCAAACTCGCGTGGACCCGCACTCTCGAGTTCTTCAACAAACACCTGCGCTGACATTGCGCTGACTCTGCGCTGCCTCTGCGCTGTGTCGAGTCTGTATCCCACCAACGTCTGTAATCCCACCCACGTCAGTGGGTGGATTATTCAACTCCCACCTATCAACGGATTATTAACTGCTGCAAATCCCACCAACGATAGTTGGTGGAAATTTCACTTACAGCCTAAACCGATGGCCGGAGTTGAACGATCCACCAACTCCCGTTGGTGGGATTTGCAGAGGTTGCTGGTCTGTGATGTAGGTTGCAGTTGAACTATCCACCCACTTACGTGGGTGGGATTCCGACTTACGTGGGATTCCGACTTACGTGGGTTTCCCACTTACGTGGGTGGGATTCGGATCCCAGCGGGATTCTGAATGCGACTGGACCAACTCGATCTAGTACTTCACGCGTTCATCTGATAATATGCCGCGCGCTCTTAGCCCGTTTAATCCGCATCCAGTTCCCCCGCTGGTAATCTTCTCAACCCATTTCACGAATGAATGCGCTTCGTTTCTTCGCGAGTCAAAAAAGCGCCTCATTCGCTTCTAAGGAGAACATCAATGGCAACAACAAAAAGATCGACCGTCAGCAGAGTTGGTATCTCAGTCAATCCGAACAGTCCCAAAAAACAGAACGCGGACATGGTTCAAAAGCTCGTCGCGCAAGCCCTGGGTCGCGCCGGCTGTGATGGCTGCGGCCGAATTGCTTACATCGATCTCGGTTTTCTTATCGATCCCGTTGACAAACAACTGGGAGATCTAGGCGCTATTGCAATCGATGTCACCACGAGATAAAGCCAGTCTTCAACCTAATGGGAAGCCTGTTCCGCCTTTGGGGGTGGGCTTCCCATACTTCGCTGCGCTACCGGCAGATCTGTATCGGAGTGGTTTAGTAGCTTTTGTCGAAATCACGCCGGAGACGCTCTGCCGGCAGCGACCAGCTCGAACCACTACTCAGATCGAAATCGTCCCTGACCGACTGGCGACGGCGCAAGCTACGTGTGCCGGATTGCCGGTAGTGATCCATGGCGTAGAACTGTCCATCGGCTCTGCTCACGGGCTCAATAACGCTTACCTGGAAATGCTCGACTCCTTCCAAAAGGAGTGGCCGTTCGCCTGGCACAGTGAGCACCTGGGATTCCAAACCATTGCCGGCGATAACAACTCGACACTCGAGATCGGTGTGCCGCTCCCGATGCCCGCGACCGTCGAGGCTGTTGAACTTGTAGCGTCGCGAAGTGCAACCATTCAACAGCGGTACAGCGTTCCATTCCTTTTGGAAAATCCCGCGCACTATTTTTCAGCTCTGCCCGCTGACACCGAAATCGGAGACGAGTACCGGTTTCTCACTGCGTTTACCGAAAAGAGCGGTTGTTATCTTCTGCTCGATCTGCACAACCTTTACTGCAACGCCGTCAACCATCATTTCAATGCGCGTGACGTAATCGACACGTTGCCGCTCGATCGCGTGATTGAAATACATGTCGCTGGCGGCTCGTGGCGCGATGGCTTTTGGATGGACGCTCACGACGGGCGTGTGCCGGAACCAGTCTGGGAACTGTTGGAGTATGTCTTGCCGATGGCGCCGAACGTTGGCGGAGTTGTATTTGAGTTACTCGAAGATTATGCGGCGCGCCTCGGTACTTCAGCGATCGAGGGCGAGTTGAGGCGGGCGTGGCAAATCTGGAATCTGAGCCATGGCGCTGATTGACTATCAAACAGTTTTGGGGCGAATGCTGCGCGAGCAGCACGGCGACGATCACCTGCGCGGCGTCAGTCTCGACGAACGTGAAAGCACGTACGTTGAAAATCTCCGGGATACGACCGAGTTCCGCTTCTATGCCAGCGTGCAGCGCTCATGGTGTGTTGCTCGTGCTACCAAGGCGGCGCATTTAACGCTCTCTTTACTATCACCCACAGAACGACAGCGTCTACTCGATGAATGGATCGACTCAGGCGCAGGCGCTCAGAGTTTCTTCTTCGTCGAAGCTGATTTGTTTCTGGACTTTCTCGGCAAGCGCTTGTCGGATCGGCCGCGCGAATTGACGATGTGCCGCTTCGAACGCGCTACGCTGCGCGCCGGTGATGGAGCGAATTACTTTGTTGCGCCTGATCCTGCTTCTTTGAACAAACCTGATTGTTTCTTGAGTCGAGGCAGCTATGCCGCACTCGTACGCTTTACAAAAGATGCGATCGACGTCCAGACGCAGGGCCCACTCGCGGAGTTGTTTCGTGCCGGGATGATCGTAATGTTCAGCCCGGGGCTACCGCAGTTATGGCATGAACCGTCCACCGCCGAAGTAGACGTGTGGGAGGCGCTGGACCATCCCGCTGCGGTGCGAACGTTGTTGAGCCGCGGTCACTCGCGCGAAACTCTCGACGATCTTCTCAGCCAAGGCACGATCGAATACGCGGACTAGGATCGCGCTTCATTCGTAGCGCAACGCCACGATCGGATCCACACGCGTCGCCCGTCGAGAAGGTAAGTAGCCGGCGATCATCGCGACAATCAGCATCACTACCGCCGCGCCAATCAGCGAAACCGGATCTGCCGTGCCCAACCCGAAGAGCAGTGCCGAAGCTACGCGAATAAGCGCAAAGATCAGCGGCACGCCCACAACCACGCCGATCACCACCAGCCACAATGCTTCGCGCTGAATCAACCAGAATACGTCGCGACGGTGTGCTCCAAGTGCCATCCGGATGCCGAGCTCCGTGGTCCTGCTGGCGACGCCGTACGACAGAATCCCGTACAGTCCGATGCAGGCAAGCAGCAGTGCCAGGACGCCAAAGAAGCCGGCGAGTGTGGCCATCAATCGCTCGCGCAAAATAGTCGCATCGATAAACTGCTTCAATGGCTGGAAGCTGACAGTAATCGACGGATTGATCTCGTTGAGCACTCCCTTAATTGCCGCGATGGTCTCAGTCTGTTGTAAGTGCGAGCGGATCAGGATCTGTGCGCCGGGTCCGCTTTCATCCTGCGCCGAGGCGTAGTAAGCAATCGGCGTAAAGTCCTCGCGCAAGTCTTCATATTTCGTGTCGCCAACAAGTCCGACGACCTCGTAGAGCGTGTCTGGAGATCCCGGCGTCGCTGCAATCCAGAAACGTTGGCCCACCGGATTGGCTCCATTCACAAACTCGCGCGCAAACGCCTGGTTCACGATGGCCACCGCTGGCGCTCCGATGCGATCGCGCGCATCGAAGTCGCGTCCGGCCAGCAGGGGGACTTTCAAAGTTTCAAAGTAGCGTGGACCAATGCGACTGAGATTGAGCATGCGCCGTTCAGACGCGCCATCCATCCACGCACTCGCTCCGCCCCAATCACGTAAAGGCATGACGTGCGTGATCGCCGCCGATTCCACTCCCGGAATGTTCCGGACGCGTTCGAGCAATTCATCTTTGAATGTGGGAATTCGTTCCGCCGGCAGATTCAAGCTGCGGAAGGCCACGGTCGCGGTGAGAACGCCGTCCTGCTGAAAACCAGTATTGAGAGTCAAGATGTTTGCCAGGCTGTGCGCGAACATAAGCGCGCCGGCGACCAGGACCAGCGAGAGTGCGACCTGGACCACCGTCAGTGTCCGTCGCAAAGTGAAGCGCTGGCGACCGGCGGTCATTCCGCGTCCGGCTGCTTTCAACATCGCGCCCGCCTTTGTTCGGGTGATGCGGATCGCCGGCGCCAAGCCAAACAGCAGACAGGTCAGGACGGCCAGGCCCGCGGTAAATCCTAAAACTCGCCAATCTGGTGCGAGATCCAGAAACACCGGATCAGCAGTTGTACTCAGGAATGCAACCAGGGAACGACTCAAGACCTGCGCGAGCCCGGCGCCTAAAGCGGCACCGAGTAAAGCCAGTAGCAGACTCTCGAGCAGCAGTTGCCGAATCAATCGTAAGCGCGAAGCGCCCAGCGCCTGGCGCACGACAATTTCGCGTTCTCGCGCGCTCGCACGTGCAAGCAAGAGATTTGCCAGGTTCGTACAGGCAATCAATAGGACCAATCCGGCGATGGCCAACATCAACCAGAGCGACTGTTCATACTTCTCGCGTAATTGCGAGAGGCCCGTGCCGGAAGGGAGCGTCGTGAGCTTTGACCCGAGATAATCCTTGACGCTTCCGGCCGGGTAATCCGCCGGCAACGCCGCCTGAAACAAGTCAGGAGAGATCGACTGCATGTTGGCCGTCGCCTGAGCTATGGTCCAGCCCGGTTTGAGACGACCGTTTACGGTTAACCACCACATGGTCCCGGAGATGAAACGGTCGCTGCCGCGTACGAGCGAAATAGCGCAAACCGGCAGTGACAGATCGAATGAACGTCCAACCTCCATGCCGAAGAAGTTTGCGGGCGTGACACCGACGATTTCGAATGAGTGATCCGCGAAGTCCAACTTGCGCCCGATGACATTCGGGTCGCCACCGAATTCGCGTTGCCAGAACTGATGACTGAGAACGACGCCGGGCGTGCCGCAGCCTCGTTGATCGTCGTCGCGGTTGAAGACGCGGCCCAGCGATGGGTTCACACCCAGCGTGTTGAAAAAGTCGCCACTGACATAAAGCATGCGCGCCGGTCGGACCTCACCGCCGGGCGCGAGGTTGACGTTGTCTGTGCCCCAGGCAAACACTCCGGAAAATGCTTGTTGCCGATCGCGAATCTGCTCCCAGATCGGAAAGCTCAGAACTTTTTCCCGCGCGAATCCACCACGCGCTCCTTTCATGTCGGTCATGCGCACTTCGACGAGTTCCTCTGGCGCTCTGACGGGCAGCGTGCGGAGTCGCACCGCGTTCACCAGTTGGAAGATCGCCGTGTTCGCGCCGATGCCGACGGCGAGCGACAGAATGGCGACCACCGTAAAACCTTTGTTCTTGAGCAGCATGCGCACGCCGAAGCGCAGGTCTTGAATCATTGCATCCTCCCATCTACGCGGCTGTAACCATAGTGCATCCATAAAGGCGCCGGCACTGTGCGCGAGCAGGTCGCGTTTTGTGCGCCAGTTGAGTTGGTCCCATTTGGCCAGCAACTGTTCGCGATATTGCAACTCTGCTTCCCATTCGTGTCGCCAATCGGCGCGCAAACGACGCGGCACGATCACGCCGATCAGCGTGATGAGCCAGAGCCATGGGCCTTTTGTCGTCTGCTGACGCATGGTTGCGAGTTCAGGCTTTCTGTCTTGCGGGTTTGCTGGTCGCGAGGGGCTCGAACTGGGGAAGCACGCGAAACCGTTCGCGGGCTTCGGTCAATGCCGTCCGGCCGGTTTTAGTGACTTCGTAATACTTCCGGGGCGGTCGTTGTTCGGCCTGGGCGACGCTTGGCCGTTCCCATTTGGAAGCCACGAAGCCGGCGTCCTCGAACCGTCTGAGGGCGGGGTAGACGGTGCCGCTGGCGAGACCGGTGATGGTCATAATGTCGAAGCCGTAGCGATAGCCGTGATCGAGCGCTTGCAGGATCAGCGCCATGGTGTAAGACAGGTAACTCTTTCCCATTCGTTTGACTCCCATCGAGACAGTCGGTCGTATAGATAGCGTCATATATAAATATCTACATAGCTCCTGTCAAGCGCGGAAGGAGTGACTTGCTTGAAGTGAGGGAAGGCGAGTTTAGTTTTTGGCCGTCGGGATCTTGTTGAATTTCAAGGGCGGCAGCGCGAGCTTTGCTTTAGCTACATCCGCGCCACGCAAATACTCCACGATCGTCTGCTGAACGCGTTCGTCAACCAGCATACTCTCGTGACCAGCATTCTCAACTACGAGGTGAGTGCTCGTGCGAAACGTGCGGCGGACTTCGTCGGCTTGAAAGGGTGGGGTGTTGTTGTCGAGTGTGCCGCTGATGAAGAGAGTCGGAACATTGGTGCGAATCGCCGAACGAAAGTTATCGCCAAGATCGGGACTTCCCACTGCATCGTCAATGCCGGGGAACGGAAAGTTGACCATCGATCCCAGCAACGCTGTCTTCGCTTCAGTTTCGATCTTCGCCATTCGTTGTTTGCTCGTGCCGGAGGCTGCATCCATCACAATGGGCATCACCGAGATTCCGGCGCCGTATTGGTTGTAACGTCTCTCGACAAATCGGGCGAGGATCGAGTAATCGCCCTGGTGCATCGTGTAAAACCAGGCGGGAAATATCGGCAGGTCGTTAGTGTCGCCCAAGTCTCTCATGATCAGAAACTGCAGCCCGTTCTTTCCGACTCTCACGTCAACTGGTTTCTTCGTGCGCTGATCGGTGATCTGCACGGTTACTGGTTCCTTTGCAAAACGCGTCAACACTTCTGTAAGGATCCCGACGAGATCGGGAACCTTGCCTTCAAGCTCAGGAGCAGCGGCCGCCAGGGTCGCAAGTCGCTTCAGTGACACATCCGAGGTAAAAGGAAGTTTGTTAGTGTGGTCCGGTCCTTCAGTTCCGATCAAGACGACACGGTTCAGGTTTGCGTCGTGATACCGAATGCAGGCGAGTCCCAAATGCGTGCCATAGCTGAAGCCGACAAGGTTTAGCTTTTGCGCTCCTAAAGCCTGGCGTAGATCGTCTACGTCGTTTGCGCTTTCGAGCGTGTTATAGGCTTGAATGTCGATGCCCTGGCCACGGAAATAAGTCACGGCCGCAAGAGTCCGTTCCCTGAAAGTGCGCAACATCAAGTCGCTGTCGGCAAAAACATCCGGCGGCAGGGCTTCAGTGGAGAGGCGGGAAAGATTTGGTTTCGACCGACCGACTCCACGCTGGTCCAGCAGGATCACGTCGCCTACTTCACGCAGCTTCATGAACGCGCGCATGTAGTCCGGCGCCCGCGCGATGTTGATTGCCGACGAACCGGGACCGCCGTCAAGATAGACAACCGGATAGCCGGGGTTTTCAGCGGTGCTTTTCAACCGGACGAATGCCAGCTCGATCAGGTTAGTCTTGCGATTGCTGCGGTTTTCTCTAACGACGAGCCGGCCCAGTTCGGCCGTCACATTCTGACCTTCGAAAGGAATCGTGAAAGGTTCGAATTTAAGATCGCGCTCCTTTCGTTCTGCCGGCGCTGTTTGCGCAGACGCGAGTGAAAAGAGAAACAACGTAACCAGCAAGCTTAGTTTCAGTCTGAGGTCCATTTGTCTTAGGTTAGACGTTATCGATCTTCGTACTGTTAACAATCTTTCGCACTCCGATTGCTCCCACAATCACCCCAAAAACCTCAGTTATCGCTAACAACAGTGCTGTCGTGCGAAACAAGCCACGGGCTTCTCCCGGAGGCAGGTGTGCTACATGATCGTTGGAGATGATGACGTAGTGATAGACCGCGCCAAATACGAGGGAGCCGAGCATTGAGACAAGCACGAGCCAGACGCCGAATCTCGCCAATCGTGTCCAGGTCAAAACGAGTGCGACCAACGGCGCCAGCAGAATCACCACCATGACGTACAGTTGCTGCCAGTTTTCCAGCCCCACTCCGAGCTTTGTATGGGCGTTGCCGTGAAGCACATTGACGATGAGGTGAGCGACGACTACAAACGTCACG
>DATANW010000119.1:0-1720 GCA_036266055.1 Pyrinomonadaceae bacterium
TCATCATGATCAGCCATCACTATCCGGGCGTCACTTATGGCGATCGCTACAATTGGATCATTCTCTCCGCGCTTATACTGCTCGGCTGGATCGCGGCGAAGTTTATTCGACGCGCCTAGTCGCGTAAGCCCACCTGAATGCTCGATCAACTCGATGAACTGAAGACCGCGTTTGGGCCGCAAGCAGCCAGGAAGACGCAAGCCTTGCTCGAAACACTGTCGCGGCAAAAGTTTCGCGACACTGATTCGCTGGTTCGTTATCACGAATTGCTGCTGTTTGTTCGCGCGTATCCTCACAACGCAGCAGTTTTGCGTGCTGCGGAAAGCGAGCTGAATCGTTTCGCCGAGCGCGTTGCCTGGTTGCGGGAACACGACGTCGACGTATCTTCACTCGAACATCCCGAGATCTCAGGCATTGCGGGCACACCTGTAACCGACACGTTCAGCTTCTACATCGTTCGCTCGCTAATGCGGCGATATCCAGCGCAGACATCGATCTATTGGGACTGGTTTGAAGACGAGAACCGACTGGCGGCGACGTGGCCGCGATTCATGCCGCTGCTGGCGGAAGATGCGTCAGTCGAAGCGCACGTTCCTTATCGCGAATGGTTAGACGCCGCCCGCGGCCGTCGCCCGGAGCTCGCGTGGTTGATCGAGCGTTTTGACGATTTGCCCGCGACGGACGAGGCAAAGGCGGAACTCTACGACTCGCAAAATCTGTACGTGCAATGGCGCGCGCCGTTTCGCGCCTCGCGCACAGGCCTTCGCGTTCCCGCACGACAGTTGTTCTATCACCGCGAACCGTTGATCCACCGACGCGATATCAACCTCGACGACGAAGTAGTCCAACCGTCGCCGCCCCTGCGAAAACTCTCGTTGCGTGAAGGCGAACGAGCGCTCGACCGGGCGCGCGACGCGTCGACGATCCGGTATCGCGAACTGTATGGCTTCACGCACGGCGATCCGAAACATGTTTACCATGCGGAATTGGGACGTGGGGTCGAGCTGTTCCTGATCGGCCTGCCGCCGAATAAGCGTCTGCCGTTGCGGGCCTATCACGCGGCGATGATCTACAAGAACGGCGTGCCGATTGGCTACTTCGAAGGACTGACGTTGTTCGAACGCATGGAGAGCGGGTTCAATCTGTATTACACGTTTCGCGACGGTGAAACCGCATGGCTATACGCTCGCGTGCTGAACGTGATGCATCACTTCACTGGCGCGACGGCGTTCTCGCTCGATCCGTATCAAATCGGACACGAGAACGAAGAAGGAATCGAGTCGGGCGCGTTTTGGTTCTATCGCAAACTCGGCTTCCGTCCGATGAGCAGTGAGTTGGTTGCCCTCGCGGAGCAAGAGGAGAAAAAGATCGCGACGCGGAAAGGTTATCGCACGCCGCCCAGGACGTTACGCGAACTCGCGAAGGGTCCGATGATCTTTCAACTGCGTGGCACTGAGAATAACGATTGGAACGATTTTCAAATCCGCAACATAGGATTCAAAGCGCAGGGTCAGCTTGAACCTGTGCTATCGCTCTTCCCTGACCGGATCCGACGCGCAAAGACCGCCACCGAAGAAACGACTTATTTACGACAGATGCAGAAAGACAAGCGGCTACGCAAGGAAATTTTGAAACACGGATCTCAGTAACACTTTTCGATCTGATTTTCGAGTATCGTCGCTTCAGAAAAATTCTCTAACTTGCTGAAGTACTCCGCGTC
>DATANW010000120.1:0-6449 GCA_036266055.1 Pyrinomonadaceae bacterium
GAGCAAAATAGATCCGCGCGATCTGCCAGCGCGTGCCGCCAATCGCTTTCATCACTCCGATCTGTCGCACTTGCGACGCCATCAACGCCGTCAACAAATTTACGACGAGAATGCCGCTCAACAGCAGCACGAACAGTCCGAAGCTCGACATTGCCAGCAGCAGCATTCCCGTGAGATCCGAATGCGGATGCTTACCCGGCCGCGGGATCTCGACGTGCCTGACCTGTCGTCCGCGGCTCTCAATCAGTGCTTTGACTTCGCCGGCGATGCGCTCGATATGCGCGCGGTCGAACCGGTTATTTCTGACGAGGATGTTCAACTGATCGAGATAAGGTTCCTCGCCGAGTTGCGCCAGGGTCGCCAGATTGATGTAGCCGTAGACGATGTTTTCCATGCGGGCCTGCGCCTGGCCCACGTCGTGGACGCTGCCGCTCACGGTCAACTGTTGCTCGTTGCCGTTGGGCGTTTTTACCGTGACCTTATCGCCGATCCTGACCTTTGCGACTTGCAACGCATCGCGCTCGATCAAGATCTCCCCGGTCGCCGGCGGCCACGCGCCTGCTTCGCGTTCGAGTTTGCTGACGCGAATGTCGCCGTAGTTTTTCACGACAAACAGCGTCAGGTTTCGCCATTGAATCGGGCCGGCTTTGATTTGGCCCGTGACAGTACGGCGCGGTTCGGCGTCGCTCACTTCCGGGTTTTGCAGGATCGCGTTAACGAGTTCGTCGTCGATCCGATCGACGCGCAACACGGCCGAAGCCGGGTTGGTGTTTAGATAACCGCGATCGAGCTCGCGCGTGAGGATCGCGTACGAGGAAAGGACCGACGCAAACGCCGAAATGCCCAACGCGATTGCGAGCACTACGAGCACGGTGCGGGCGCGTTCGGTCCAGAAGTCGCGGATGGCTTTCGTCCAAACGGTGGTCATTGGCTATTGATTGCTGGTTAGCGTTCCGTCGGAGATCTCGACGCGGCGATCGATCACGCGCGCGATGTCGGCTTCGTGAGTGGCGATTACGACCGTCGTGCCCTGAGTCGCCATGTTGCGAAAGAGATTGAGAATGTCGGCGGCTGTTGCCGTATCGAGGTTTCCGGTCGGCTCGTCGGCGAGGACCAGCGGTGGTTCGTTCGCGAGTGCTCGCGCGATCGCGACGCGTTGCTGCTCGCCGCCCGAAAGGGTCGCCGGCAGTTTGCCGGCGTGACGTGCGACCCCGACGCGTTCGAGCAGCGCCTCCGCGCGTTTGCGGCGTTCGCGTAACGGAAACGTCTTGCCAAAATCCATCGGCATCATTACGTTTTCGGCGACAGTCAACGTCGGCAGCAGTTGGAAAAACTGAAACACGAAACCGACGTTTCGGCCACGCCACGCCGCGAGCTTGTTTTCTTTGAACTCGTGTATCGGCGTGCCCGCGACGGTAACCGCGCCCGACGATGGACGATCGATTCCGGCGATCATGTTCAGCAGTGTCGACTTGCCACTGCCGGATTTGCCGACGACGCCGACAAACTCGCCCGCGTTGATTTCAAGGTCGATATTGTTCAGCGCCGAAAAAACTCCGGCCGGCGTTTCGTATTTCTTGCTTACCTGGTGTAAAGAGATCATAGGACGCGTACTCTAAGTAGCTCGGTCGACGCGTGTCCAGTACCGCGACGGCTCGATTCGACGTAATCGAACAAAGAGGTATTCAATGTCCGGAAACGATCACCTGCATCTTGCGAATTTGGATAAGAAGACGGACGCTCGTGTGCGACGAACGCGCGACGCGCTGGGCGATGCGCTCGTGGCGCTGATGCAGGAGAAGCCGTTCGAAACGATCACCGTGCAGGACGTTCTGGACCGCGCGCACGTCGGCCGTTCGACGTTCTACTCGCACTACAGCGACAAGGACGACCTGTTGATGAGTGACGTTGACGATTTTTACGAGCGGGTGTCGATGGGATTGTCGGCCACGGGCGAGACGTCGGAACGCGTGTTTCCGGTAAAGGAGTTTTTCAGCCACATTGCCGAGGCGCGGCAGTTTGTGAATGCGTTGTCTTCGTCGGGCAAGATGCAGGAGAACATGGAGCTGGCCCGCGGTCATTTCGCGCGCGGCATCGAGCGTCGTCTTTCCGAAATACCACGCGGGCAGTCCATCCCCGAAAGCGAGCGTCCGGCTGTCGCTTTCGCCCATGCCGGCGCGCTGCTGTCGCTGATGACCTGGTGGATCGACCGCGGCATGCTCCAGTCAGCCGCCGAAATGGATAACCTTTTCCACCGCATCGTGTGGGGATCATGACCAGGTACGTTGCGCTGCTGCGCAAGGTCAACGTTGGTGGGAAGAACCTGATCAAGATGGATACGCTGCGCGGAGCGTTCGAGACGGCGGGTTTGAAGAACGTGCGGACGTTTCAGCAGGCGGGCAATGTTGTTTTTGAAAGTAATTCAAAGAAACCGCTCGAAAAGATCGAAAGACTGCCCAACACAGATCTAAAAGCAATCGTTTTCTCAGTTGATGAGTTGTCACAGATCGTGAAGCGCAATCCATTCAAGCGAGTAGAGTCTGAAGACACGATGCTCTGCGTTGTGTTTCTGTTTGACGAACCCGCGTCGCGTCCGAAGCTCCCGCTGATCTCAACAACTGACAAGCTCGAACTGATCGCCATCCGCGATCGCGCTGCGTTCGTCGTTGCTCGTCGCAAAAAGACTGGATGGTTCGGGTTCCCGAACAACTTCGTCGAGAAACAACTCGGCGTCACCGCGACCACACGCCAGTGGTCCACAGTCAAGAAGCTGATCGATTTTGCGGATTTACTCTGAGGAGGCCTCGGGATCGAGGGCCGGCTCGACCGCCGGCTGTTCGTCGGCGACCCAGGAAACGAACAGTCGCAACCAGTTCTCGGCTGGTTCAGCTATCTGCACGCCGACGCGCGCGGTGCCATAGATCGCAGGCGCAACTCGCACCACCAATGCGGTGACTTCGATCGGCGCACCATCGGGCCGGTGCGCGCGCAGGTACAAGCGATCGCCACGATTCACCTTCTGGTTCAAATGAAAAAGCGCTCCCGACGTCGAGATGTCGTCGGTCTCGGTAGGTTCGCTCCAGGCCGAGCCATCTGCGCTGCGACCGGAAACGACAATTGGCAATCGCAACGACATGCGCAACGCAAATCGTCGCTCTTCATTGTTGTAAGGCGTGCTCATGTTCGACAACACTGGGGATGATGTCAGGAAGACTGCGCGCGGCGCAAATCTTCGTTCTCCTTACTCCAATCGTAAAAGCCCTGGCCGGATTTCTTTCCCAGTTTTCCTTCGCTCACCAGCCGCCGCAACAGTTCGGGCGGACGAAACGTCTCGGATCCCAGTTCGCGATGCAGGTACTCGGCGATGCTCAAGCGCACGTCAAGACCGACGAGGTCGGTCAACTTCAGTGGTCCCATCGGATGGTTGTAGCCAAGTTCCATCGCGATATCAATATCGCGCGCACTCGCGACGCCCTGCTCGACCATCCGCATCGCCTCGAGGCCCAGCGCCACACCCAACCGGCTCGACGCAAATCCCGGAAAATCCTTTACGACAATCGGCTCTTTTCGCATCCGCCGGCCGACGGCGGTGACTGCTTCAACTGTTTCGTCGCTGGTCTTTTCTCCGACCACAATCTCAACCAGTCGCATGATATGGACCGGATTGAAAAAGTGCATGCCGACAACTGCTTCGGGACGTTTCGCAGACCGCGCGATCTCACTGATCGATAGCGACGAAGTGTTGCTGGCAAAAATAAACGCGCGATCCGTTACCGATTCGACTTGCCTCAGTATCTCTCGCTTGAGATCCAGTTTCTCGAGCACCGCCTCGATGATCAGATCCGCTGCCTCGGCACACTCCTCGAGTTTGGTGGTCCCACGAATGTGCTGCAGCGTACGGTCGCGATCGTCTTCCGTCAGTTTGCCAATCGCGATCCCCTTCGCCAGGTTCTTCTCGATCGACTGGATGCCTCGCGCGAGCGCCTCGCGGTCGACATCACTGAGCAGGACCCTAAACCCGTTAAGAGCAGCAACCTGAGCGATCCCGTGGCCCATGGTGCCGGCGCCGATCACGGCAATGGTTTCAATGGAAGCCATCAGGTTCGACTACCTCATTGTCGGTAGTTATACTATACGCTCTATCGTTTGAAAACCACGGATTTATACCAAAGCCTATGGATAACCAAACAATAAAAAAGGACGTCGTGATTATCGGATCGGGTCCGGCCGGCCTCACCGCCGCGATTTACGCCGCGCGCGCGAGCCTGAAACCGTTGCTGATCGATGCACCCCCTGACGCTGAAAAACAGACGACGCCGGGGGGCCAGTTAATGATCACCACGGACGTCGAGAACTATCCCGGGTTCGCGAAAGGCATCGATGGTCCGGTATTGATGGACGAGTTTCGCCACCAGGCTGAACGCTTCGGCACGGAGTTTTTGGAGACCTGGATCACGGAAGTCGATCTCAGCGAACGCCCATTTCAGCTCTACACCGAAGGTCCGACCATCTCGACCGAAACGCTGATCATCGCGACGGGCGCGTCGGCGAAGTGGCTGGGAATTCCCGGCGAGGCGAAGGTGCCGAACGGGTTTGGGGGCAACGGTGTTTCGGCGTGCGCCACGTGCGATGGACCACTGCCTGCTTTTCGTAACAGGATCATCGTGGTTGTTGGCGGCGGCGACACGGCCATGGAGGAAGCGACTTTTCTGACGCGTTACGCGTCGAAAGTTTACGTCGTTCACCGGCGCGAGAAGTTGCGGGCGTCGAAGATCATGCAGGAAAAGGCGTTTCGAAACGAGAAGATCGAGTTTATCTGGAACACGACGGTCGAGGAGATTTTGGGAACGCCGGAAGAGGGCGTCAACGCCGTCCGCCTGCTCAATTTAGAAACAGGCGAACGGAGCACGTTCCCCTGCTCGGGCGTTTTTGTGGCCATCGGGCATAAACCAAATACCGATCTGTTCAAGGGGTGGATCGACATGGACGAGATCGGCTATCTCAAGACTTCCGGCCATTCCACCGCGACGAACATTCCCGGCGTCTTTGCCTGCGGCGACGTGCAGGACTCCGTTTATCGACAGGCAGTGACGGCAGCCGGCACCGGATGCATGTCGGCAATCGACGCCGAACGTTTTCTCGATCATTTACCGGTGGCGATGCCGAGTGGCGAGGAAGTTACGATGGAAGGCGAACACATCACTGCTGACCACAAAGCGATCATCACGGCTGACGGTCACATGGTTCCAAATCAATCGGAAGTTGCCGTAGGGGAAGACTGATTGAAATCCCATTGACCTCGCACAAGCGCAAGCGCGAGTCACATGTGGAAAGAAAATTTTAAAAATTCCTTTTTACTATTGACCTCCCGCAAGCGCTTGCGGCGGCTATAAAAGGACGATCGAATCGTCTTTGTCCCGACGCGAAGGAGTCGCGGGACGATGAACGGGTGGCGGCGGAAGCGCGAGCTCGTCGTCGTTGAGTGGGCACGGCTCGCAGTACACGCCGAGTCGCTCACGACGGTCCTCACAATCATTACAACCGAGCGACAAACCGAGTTGTCGCAGCGATTCGAGCAGCGGCAACAACAAGCGCCCGCGCTCTGTTAAGCGATATTCAATGTGCGGTGGATTGCCGCCGAAGTCAGTGCGCTCGACGAAGTTGTCGTTTTCCATGTCTCGCAGCCGCCCGACGAGGGTGCGACTGCTGATCGGAAACAGACTGTTGAGCAGCTCCATCGTCCGCTTCGGGCCTGTCACCAGCTCACGCACGACCAGCATCGTCCATTTGTCGCCGAGTATTTGCAGCGCGCCGGTTATCGGACAGCCATCGAGTTCGCGTCGCTTCATCTGTGAACGGTCAGGGTCTCAGGTTGATGTTGTAAGTCTTGATCTTGGAGTTGAGCGTCGTCGCATTCATTCCCAATAGACGCGCGGCGCGTGATTGATGACCGCCCGTCTGTTCGAGCGCGCGCCGGATCAAATCGATCTCAAACCGTCGCACTTCTTCGTAGAAATTGATGCCGCGGCCGATGTCGCCGACGGCAACGTTGCTCGCGCCGTCGTGGTGACCCGCCGCCACTGACTTCGGATCGCTGATCTCCGTGCGCAGACATTCTTTCGTGATCTCGTCGCCGGGCGCAATGACTACCGCGCGTTCGACCGTGTTTTCCAACTCGCGCACGTTTCCGGGCCACGAGTACGCTTCGAGCAGCGCGAGCACCTCGGGCGCCAGTTGCTCCGCCACGTTGCTGCTGTTCTCTTCGTTGTACTTCTGAATGAAATGCTGGGCCAGGGGCAGAATATCTTCCAGGCGATCTCGAAGAGGTGGTAACTCTATCGGTACGACAGCAAGGCGATAGTAAAGATCTTCGCGAAAACTTCCCTGTCGCACAGCTTCTTTCAAATCGATGTTCGTCGCCGCGACAATGCGAACGTCAACGCGACGAG
>DATANW010000121.1:0-3200 GCA_036266055.1 Pyrinomonadaceae bacterium
AGATCATGAATACCACCATCTGCCGCACTGCTTCCAAATCTCTTCGTATTCTTAACACTCTTATAGCGATCATTCTCCTCATGGTCTGCGTTTCGATCAATGCGAAGGCGCAAGGCTCTACTGATGGGACCACGCCACTCGGGTTGACGGCGGGCTCGCCTAATGGCTCTTACCCTCTTAGCGATTTCGACGCTGTGAACCTCTATAACGGCACTTTGAATTTCCGCCTTCCCATCTTCCAGGTGGCAGGACGTGGCGGAGCGGCTTACCCGATCACAGTTCAGGTGGGAAGGAAATGGACTGTCTACAGGCACTTCGAACCAGGTGTCGGCTACTTCTATTATGCCGACGGATCCTGGTGGTCCGAGAACACCGGCACACCGTTGTTTCTGGACGTCGGCCGCGCACAAATTCGAACCGGTTATCGGGAACAGCCGACAGGTGTTCCGGTCGAGGGTCTAACGCGAGTCACATTTACTGCACCGGACGGCACCGAATATGAGTTCCGCGACCAGTTGACCAATGGGCAGCCCAAGGCGCCGGTAACAGGCGGGTTTAATCGCGGCACCATCTTTGTCACCACGGACGGCACGACAGCCACTTTTATTTCGGACTCGGACATTCACGAAACTGCGTACGGCGCAGAGCCGATGCCGGCGGACGGGTATGTCAAATTGAAAGACGGCACACACTTTCGCGTGGATGACGGTGTAGTCACCTGGATGCGGGACCGTAATGGGAACAAAGTGACGTTCGGCAGGGACGTTATGTCTCGAGTCACCAGCATCACAGACTCGCTCAACCGCGTTGTGTCCATTACGTATCCGACGACCACCACCGGGTTCACGCAGATTAGTTTCAAAGGTTATGGCGGCGCCACTCGGACGATCAAGGTGGGCCAGACGAATCTTGCGAATGCGCTGCGCAGTGGTTACACAATGCAGACCGGCTCACAGCTTTTTCCCGAGATGAGCGCCGTGTGGTACATCGATGCCACCGTAGTCAACTATATCGAACTACCTGACGGACGCAGTTATCAATTGCGTTACAACCCGTACGGAGAGTTGGCGCGCGTAGTGTTGCCGACCGGAGGCGCGATTGAATACGACTATGCGGCCGGTCTAACCGATGGTGCGGGAAGTGGTGTGTTTAGCTACAGCTTCCCACCCACAGAGAAATACATCTATCGCAGAGTTACTGAGCGGCGAGTTTATCCCGACGGCGGCAGCGGCTCCTCGTACGAAAGTAAGATGACTTACAGCCGCCCTGAAACCACTACGACTAATCTCGGCTACGTCATCACCGAACAGCGTAATGCCAGCGGCACGTTGCTCACCAAATCGCAACATTACTTTTACGGCAGTCCGAGAGAGTCTTTTTTGATGAGGCCAACTCACTATCCGGCATGGAAAGACGGTCGTGAGTACAAAACGGAAATTCTCGATACAAACGGTACGACGATACTGCGGCGGGTTGAGAACACATTTGCTCAGCGCGCGTCCGTAAGTTGGTGGGGTGGAACGTCAGATACAGCACCGCCCAACGATCCGCGCACGATTGAAACCGTCACTACACTTGAACCGGCAACGGCTAATCTGGTTTCCAAGCAGACCTTTGGTTTTGATAACAGTGTTCCCTTCAACAACCAGAACAATGTGAAGGAGTACAACTTCGGGACCGGTGCGGCCGGCTCATTGGCGCGCGAGACGCGTACAACGTTTGTCACTTCGTCCACTTATACAGACGCCTCTGTGCACCTGCGCGGCCTGCGGTCTCAGGTGTCAATCTATGATGGCGGTGGCACCGAACGGGCACGTACCGTTTACGAATACGACAACTACAACCCCGTTTCCAATCATGCCTATCTGACCCCCAGGTCAGACATCAGCGGGTTTGATTCCTCTTTTGGCACCGGTTACAGCACGCGTGGAAACGTCACTGCTACCACTCGGCATCTGTTTGATACCAGTGGTGTCTCAAACGGGTCCGTCTCGGGATATCACCAGTACGACATAGCCGGAAACGTCGTGAAAGCCATCGATGGACGCGGGTATGAGACTCTATTCGATTTCATAGATCGCTTCGGAGCGCCGGATGGTAATGCGCAAGCAATCGGCGGGTCGACGGAGTTGGGTTCGCAAGTCAGCTATGCTTATCCAACCAAGGTCACCAATCCTGTCCTCCATATCGCATATTCACAGTTTGATTACTATCTTGGGCGTCCTGTCGATACGGAGGATCCGAACGGCATGATCAGCAGCGCTTATTACAACGATGCGCTGGATCGTCCCACGCAAGTGAGGCGTGCAGTTCAGGCTGGGGGACCGACTACGCAAATCACCTTTAGTTACGACGACGCAAACCGCGTCATCACCACGACGAGCGATCTCTACAGCTTTAATGACAATGTGCTCGCCGGCAAATTGATCTACGACGGGCTAGGGCGAACGATCGAGACGCGCCAGTATGAAGGCGGCACCAATTATATCGCGATGCAAACGCAGTACGATGCGCTCGGTCGTGCGTTCAAGACTTCAAATCCGTTTCGTCCCTGGCAAAGCCAGACCGCGATGTGGACGACTCAGGCGTTTGACGCCTTGGGGCGAGTTGTTTCTGTTACCACTCCTGACAACGCAGTGGTGAGCACCGCTTACAGCGGCAACGCGGTAACGGTGATTGACCCGGCCGGAAAAGCGAGGAAGAGCGTATCGGACGCGCTCGGACGTTTGATTGACGTTTACGAAGATCCGAGCGGTGTCAATTACCAGACGACGTACACCTACGACGTGTTGGACAATCTTATAAAGGTCTCGCAGGGAAGTCAGCAGCGTTTCTTCATGTACGATTCGCTGAAGCGGCTTATCCGCGCTCGGAATCCCGAACAAGCCACCAACGCAAGTTTAACTCTGTCAGACTCGCTGACAGGCAACAGCACATGGTCCATGGGCTATCAGTACGATGCCGTTGGCAATCTCACGCAAAAGACGGACGCGCGCGGCGTTGTTTCCATTTATGCTTACGACGCCCTCAACCGGAACACGACGGTAGATTATTCGGATACGGCTTCGATCAATCCGGATATCAAGCGGTTTTACGACGGCGCCACGAATGGCAAGGGGCGGTTTTGGTATTTTTACTCGGGAGGAGATGCCTCTGTGGGCAGCAACGTCGAGCACACGTCAATCGACAGTTATGACTCG
>DATANW010000122.1:0-4761 GCA_036266055.1 Pyrinomonadaceae bacterium
GACGCGGAAAAGTTTGCGGACGAAACGGTGCCGTTGCACGTCGTCCTCGAAGACCTGGACGAAAAAGGCAAGAAGCAACGACGCGAAGTCGTTTTCGATAAAGACGAAGGCGTGAGGCGCGAGACATCCGCTGAAGGTCTCGCAAAACTGAAGCCGGCCTTTCACGTGAAGGGCACGATCACTGCCGGCAATGCGTCGCAAATGTCCGACGGCGCGGCGGCAGCGATAGTGATGTCTGACGAACGCGCGAAACAGTTGGGTGCGAAACCGATGGCTCGGTTTATCGCGTATGCGACGGCGGGCTGTCCGCCCGAGGAGATGGGCATCGGTCCCGTGTTCGCGATTCCGAAAGCATTGAAGCTCGCGGGCCTGAAGATCGAGGACATCGATCTGATCGAGTTGAACGAAGCGTTTGCCGCGCAATCGTTGGCGGTGATCAAGACGTTGGGTCTCGATCCGGAAAAAGTAAACGTCAACGGCGGCGCGATCGCATTGGGCCATCCGCTTGGTTGCACGGGCGCAAAGCTCACAGCCAGCATCTTGCGCGAGCTCGAGCGTCGCAACGGCCGTTATGGAATGGTGACGATGTGTGTCGGCGGTGGCATGGGCGCCGCTGGAATTTTCGAACGACTCTGACGCCACAAAAGCGCAAACACAAGAAGCGCAAAAAGAAGACGCGAAAAGGCACAAAAACAAGACACAGGAAACAGGAGGACGAAACTCGATGTCAGCCGTAGCCGAACACAAGCAGTTGGTCAAAGGTGGAGCGTTTCTGATCGAGGAGCGCGAACCGGAGACGATCTTCACGCCGGAAGACTTCACCGACGAGCACCGGATGATTGCCGAAACGACGCGGCAGTTTATCGACAACGAAGTCAATCCTCGTATCGACGAGCTCGAGAAGCACGATTGGAAACTCTCGCGGCAACTCGTAGCTCACGCGGCTGAGCTCGGGCTGATCGGCGCAAACATTCCGGAGGACTTCGGCGGACTCGGTCTCGATCAAACCAGCGGTGCGCTGATCGGCGAGAACATCGGTCGCTCGGCTTCGTTCGCGACGACGCTGGGCGCTGAAAGTGGCATCGGTCTTTTGCCGATCGTTTACTTCGCGACCGAAGCGGCGAAGAAAAAGTATCTACCGAAGATCGCGGCGGGCGAGTTGATCACGGCTTATGCGTTGACTGAGGCAGGCGCCGGTTCCGACGCTATGAACGGCAAAGCCACCGCGCGTTTGAGCGACGACGGCAAGGAATACATTCTCAACGGCGAGAAGATGTGGATCACCAACGGCGGCTTCGCCGACATCTTCATCGTCTTCGCGAAAGTCGACGGCGACAAGTTCAGCGCGTTCATCGTCGAGCGTCAGCCGGGTCTGACGTCGGGCGCCGAAGAGCACAAGATGGGAATCAAGGGCTCGAGCACGACGGCGCTCGTGTTGTCAGACGTTCGCACGCCGGTCGAGAACCTGCTGGGCGAAATCGGCAAGGGACACAAGATCGCCTTCAACGTGCTGAACATCGGCCGGTTCAAACTCGGCGCGATGTGCGTCGGCGGGATGAAGTTGATGGTCCACGAAGCGGTGCGTTACGCGAACGAGCGGCAGCAGTTTGGGAAGTCGATCTCGTCGTTTGGCGCAATCAAGGCGAAGCTTGCGGAACAGGCGATTCGCACGTGGATAGGCGAGTCAATGATTTATCGCACGCTCGGCATGATTGAAGACCGGCTGAACACGGTCGATCCGAAGGACATGAACGCTCGTTTGAGCGCGATCGAAGAGTACGCGGCCGAGTGTTCGATCATTAAGGTTGCGCTTTCCGAGTATTGCGATTACGTCGTCGACGAGATGGTCCAGATCTACGGCGGCTACGGTTATTCGGCTGACTATCCGGCTGAGCGCGCTTATCGCGACTCGCGCATCAATCGCATCTTCGAAGGCACGAATGAGATCAACCGCATGTTGATTCCGGGCCGTTTGATGAAGAGTGCGTTGAGTGGAAATCTCGCGCTGCTGCCTGCGGCGCAAGCGTTGATGGACGAAGTGCTCTCGCCCGCGCTCGGCGGTTTCGACGACGACGATACGCTGCTCGCAGCTGAAGAGAAGTTGACGCAGAACGCGAAGAAGGTCGCGCTGATGACGCTCGGTACCGCCGCGCAGAAGTACATGATGAAACTCGGCGACCAGCAGGAGATCCTGATGGGCATTGCGGACATCATCATGGACACGTACGCGATGGAGACGGCGATTCTGCGCACGCGGAAGTTGGCGGCGGCGCAGGGTGAAGCGGCGATCGAACGCTACCTCGACATTACGCGCGTGTTCTGCAACGACGCCGTCGGACGAATCGAAACGCGAGCGAAGAGCACACTGGCGGGGATGTCGGAAGGCGACGAGTTGCGCACGCTGCTCGCGGCACTGCGACGTTTCACGAAGTTGCAGCCGATGAACACCATCGCCGCACGCCAGCGAATCGCGGATGAAATGATCAAAGCCAACAGATTCGTTTATTAAATCGATCCGTGGATTCGTGGTTTCAGTAAATGCGCGTCGTCCCCATCTCGCTTCCGACACCGTTCTACATCGGTCCGGTTAACGTCTACCTGATCGCCGAAGATCCGATCACGATCATCGACACCGGACCGAAGACGAAAGCCACCGTCGAAGCATTACGCGCCGGCTTGCGCGCGGCCGGTTTCCTCATTTCCGACATCCGTCGCATCGTACTCACTCACGCACACGAAGATCATTGCGGACTCGCGAAGTCGGTGCGCGACGAAGCGAAGAACGCCGAAGTGTTTGTTCACGATTGGGAGACGGGACATCGTCACAGCCGTCTCGAGTACGACGAACATCGCGCGTTACTCGAGCGCGCGGGCGTACCGGAAAAAGAGATCCTACTGATGCGGCGCATGTATGAAGGCATGCGCGAGTACGCTGACACATTGCCTGACAACGAATGCGTGTCGCTGAAAGACGAAGCCGAGTTGGAATTCGAGTCGGGAAGCCTGCGCGTGCTGCACACACCCGGACACACGCCCGGTTCGTGCTCGTTTCTCCGCGAGGCTGATCGCACGCTGATCGCCGGCGACTGTGTTCTGAAACGAATAACTCCAAACCCTGTGTTGTCGCCCGATCCGCTCGATCCGTCGCGGCGTTTCCCCTCGCTCGCGGAGTATCTCGTCAGCCTGGCGCGGTTGCGGGCGTGTTCGCCCACTCTCGTCTACGGCGGTCATGGCGACGTGATACGCGATTACGAAGAACTGTTTCATCGCTATTTCCGCGCGTTCCAGGAGCGGCAGACGCAGGTGATCGGACTGGTGAAGAAGAGCGGCGTGACCGCGTGGCAGGTCGGGCAGGAGATGTTTCCCGGCGCCGACGACGTTCATCGGTTTCTCGCCGTCTCCGAGGCGGTCGCACACCTCGATCTGGCCCACAGCGAGGGCAAGATCGCGGTCGAACTCGCGGGTCACACCGAAGTCTACAAGCCCAAAGATCCAACCTCACGGATCTAAAGAATAGTTAATCGAACAAAATCTTTTTGGAACCGATGTTGGAGCGTCGCGTGTAAAGCCGAAACTCTTCCGGAGGAAATCTATATGAAAACAAAGTATTCGATAGGTCTTCTCGTTGCTCTTATTCTGACTGCAGGCCTGGCCCTCGCGCAGAAAACAACGCCACCGCCTGAACCGCCCGAAGCACCCGATGAGAACTTCGCGTTTTCCTTATTCACGGACGGTGGTTACCTCGGCGTTTACGCCGAAAACATCAACCGCGAAAACATGGCGCGCTATCACATGAGCTCGCCGCGTGGCGTGGGCATCACGCGCGTGGTTCCGGGTAGCCCGGCTGAGAAAGCCGGCTTGAGGAAAGACGACGTGATTCTTCGTCTCGACGGCGAGAACATCACGAGCGTGCGAAAGCTGAACCGTCTCGTTTCCGAGATCGCGCCGGATCAATCGGTGAAAGTAAGTGTGAGCCGCGGTGGCGCGGAGCAGGAAGTTACCGCGACGATCGCGAAGCGCGACAACTCCAGCATGGCCCAGGACTATTTCCAACTACAGCCGCGCGTATGGAAGTGGGAAGGCAATCCCAAGGAGTTCAAGAACTTCAAATGGGACTTCCCGATGGGTGAGAAGTTCAACTTCGACTTCGGCAAAGATGGCGACTTCACGTTCATGCTCAACAACAGTCGCCGGATTGGCGTCAGCACGATGCAACTCACCAAGCAGCTCGCCGAGTATTTCGGCATCGCTGATGGCAAGGGAGTACTCGTCACTTCGGTCACCGAAGACAGCCCAGCCGCGAAGGCCGGAGTTAAAGCCGGCGACGTGATCACCGCGATCGATGGTGAAGCGGTGGACTCTCCCGGTGACCTGGCGCGCGCAATCAATAGTAAGAAGGAAGGCGACGTTACGCTGACGGTCATTCGCAACCGCTCGCAGCAAACGTTCCGCGTCACGCCCACTGAAGGAGGAGGTTTCTCGGGCACTACGGGACGGCCGCAGATCGGACGACGCATCGTGATCCCGCGGATCGAGATTCCGGAGATCCCCGAAATCGACATCGAGATGCCGCGCATCCGAACGCCGCGCATTCAGGTGCCGGCGGTCGATATTCGGATGCCGCGAATCAGAGTCACGCCGCGATTGAGACTTACGCGCGGTGAACGCGGACCGATTTAATCTAAAGATTCCGCTGTTCTCCAGTACTGCGCTTGCGCCAAACGAGCGGGTTATGTGATGATCACTACCGATGATTCGGGT
>DATANW010000123.1:0-3668 GCA_036266055.1 Pyrinomonadaceae bacterium
CGATCTGATTCGCGAGCTGTCGAGCCGCCGCTTCGGTGCGGTTCGCGATGATGACATGCGACGCGCCGGCGTTCACGAGATGCTTCGCAGAGAGTTCCGCCATCTCACCCGCGCCGATCAGCATGACGGTGCAGCCCTTCAGCGACGCGAAGATCTTTTTACCGAGTTCGACGGCCATGTAACTGATCGAGACAGCGCTCGCAGCGATGCCTGTTTCTGTCCGCACGCGCTTTGCGACGCGAAACGTGTGATGGACCAACCGGTTCAGAATTCTTCCCGCCGTGCCGGCTTCAACCGCCAGCGAATACGCATGTCGCACCTGGCCCAGCACCTGCGGCTCACCAACGACCATCGAATCCAACGACGAAGCGACGCGAAACAGGTGTCGCACTGCTTCATCGTCGGTGTGCCGGTAAAGGTGATCTTTCAGAAAGCCCGGCGGCAAGTTGCCCGACGTGTCGAGAAACTGCGTTACGCGTCCCGTCCCCAAATCAATCTGCTCGTTCGCGGTTGCACTCAGGATCTCGACGCGATTGCACGTGGAAACGATCAGTCCTTCACGCACGACCTCGCCATCGACGAGTGCGCGCAATCCGGCTGCGCAGGTCGCGTCGTCAAACGCGAGGCGCTCGCGGATCTCGACCGGAGCGGTCTTGTGATTGACTCCGATCAGGATTATGGACATTGGTTCAGCAACCTCATCGAATTACTTCAATGCGAGACCAAACACGTGATAACTCCCGAATAACGGCGCCGCGAGAAAAGTACACAGCACGAGCACGAATCCGAGCACACCCAGCCACGCTGCCCGGCGTCCGCGCCAGTTTGCCGTCGAACGATACATCGCGAGGACGAAATAGAGGAGCCACGTAAGCACCGCGAAGATCTCTTTCGGATCGTTGCGCCACATCTTGCCATGCAACGACCAGCTCCAGAACATGCCGGCGACGAGCCCCAACGTGAGCAGCGTCAGACCAAACGCCGCCGCGTGCGTGGCGATCTCGTTGACCGTCGACAGCGATGGCAGGCGATGAAAGAACGCGCTGAACGTTTTTAGTTTGAGTTCGCGTTCCTGAAGTAAGTACATCACGCTCGCCATGAAGACGATGAAGAACGCGGCGTAAGCGAAAACCAGGAGCGTCGTGTGGATGGGAAACAGCCAGGTCCTCGAGAAGGCAGCGGCCGTGGCGGTTGGATCCTGACTTTTCACCAAAGCGACGAAAGTCAGGATGCTGATGAGCGGCATCGCAAACGCTCCCACCGCCTGGGCGCGATAACGATAGAGTACGATAGCGTATCCGCCTACGAGCGCCCACGCCAGAAACGACAAAGTCTCACGTAAACCGAATAGCGGGTAGTGTCCGTCGACGGCCCAGTCGTCGATCAGTACGCCTGTGTGCAGGACGAACCCGACAGCCATCGACCACTCCGCGACCTGCTGGAGCGTGCGTCGTTTGTTGACGAACGCCAGAATGGAGTGGATCGCGGCTATCAAATACGCCGCCAAAACTGCGAGCAGTAAGGACCTCATTGGGGATAAACCGGAATCGCATTCTAGCAGATCCGAGTTCTTTAACCACGGATGACACTAATCCTAGTCAGCCTCTCGGGGAAACGTTATGCTCTCGGCATACATCGGAGCCGGTAGTCTGCGTGAGGAGGGCTGAATGGTTTCTTCTGTATCGCGTCGCTTTCTTTCAGTACTGTTCGTCCTGGCGATTGCTCTGACGATCGCAATCGGGCAAAGCAAACCCCAAACGAAACCGCAACCCAAGCCACAGCCCACGGTCGATACAACTGCTCCTCCGCCTGAGCCGGCGCCGCAAGACATCGAAGTCCAGAAGATCGACACCAATCTCGTCACTGTCCCCGTCGTTGCCACGTCAATCAACGGTCTTTACATCGGCGACCTGCGCAAGGAAGAGTTCACGATCTCCGAAGACGGCGTTGCCCACGATATTGCTTTCTTCGGCAAGATCTCGATGCCGTTCCACGTCATCCTGATGCTTGATACCAGCGCCAGCACCAAAGACACGCTGCGCCAAATCCAGAACGCGGCGTTTGCGTTCGTCCAACAGTTACAACCGGCCGACCGCGTGAAGGTAATCACGTTTGACGATCAGATCCGCGACTTGAATGAGTTTACGAGCAACCGCGAAACACTGCGCGCGGCCATCAACAGCGCACACTCAGGAAGCGGGACCAAGCTCTACGACGCGTTTGAACTCGCGATGAATTCCGTGCGCCGCATCGAAGGACGCAAGGCCATCGTGATTTTTACGGACGCTGTTGATTGGCACAGCGACAACGCCACGTTTCAGAGTACGCTCCGCAACCTCGACGAAGAGGGCGTCATCGTCTATCCGATTCGCTACGAAACGCGTGCTACGACCGAAGCAATCGCGCGCGGGCAAGCCGAACAGACCACACCGACGCTGCCGACGATCGACGTGATCCGGCGTCCGCCGAATGGTACGACCGCACCAACGTTCCCGGGTGGCGATCCGATTCCCACGACGGGAAGTGAACGCCGCACCGGACCGCTCGGCATGCCGCTGCCCGAAGACATCATGCGTCGTCGTCGCGAAGCCGGACGCGAGCGCGACCCGCGCGACCCGCGTGATTCGCGTTATCCCGCTCCAGGCGATCGCGAACAGCTTCCCGGCAATCTCCCACCTGACGATGACCGGACTTCGCCTGAAAACAGACTGCCGGATCGCCGCCGGATCCCCGGTCAGCCGGATCCATCTACGACAACGACGACGACGCGCAGGCGAAGGGGGCCTGACGACGAGATCACGCGAATGCTCGACATGGCTTACGCCAAAGCAGACGACTATCTCAATGCACTGGCCCTGAAATCCGGCGGACGCCTCCTCCGTGCCGACACGCTCGCCTACCTGCCCGACGCTTTCGCGCAGATCGCCGCCGAGCTTCGCACTCAATACCTGCTTGGTTACTATCCACTCAACAAAGAGCACGATGAGCGTTACCGCCGGATCAAGGTGGCAACCACGCGCAAGGATGTTATGATTCGCGCGCGTCCTGGTTACATTTCCACTGGCGCAAAGTAATCAACAGATAAGACGTCAATGCCTGATCGAGCGGAAGCGTGGGAGTTGTTGTGTGAGTACACGAAGGGCGATAGCCTGCGCAAGCATGCCCTGGCCGTGGAAACCGCCATGCGCGCGTGTGCCAGGCGATACAACGACGGACCCGCCGATGAAGATGAATGGGGAATGGTCGGGCTGCTCCACGACTTCGACTACGAGATGTTTCCCTCGGCGGACCAGCATCCGTTTACGGGCGCGAACATTCTCTGCGGCCGCGGTTATTCCGAACGCTTCATTCGCGCGATCATGGGCCACGCGACGTACACCGGCGTGCCGCGCGACACTGACATGGCCCGCGCGCTTTTCGCTACCGACGAGCTGTGCGGGTTTCTCGTAGCCTGCGCTTTGGTACGCCCGTCGCGCAGTCTCGACGACATGGAAGTCTCGTCGGTGAAGAAGAAGTTGAAAGACAAAGCGTTCGCGCGGTCAGTGAATCGTGACGATATCAAACAAGGTGTCGAGGAGTTGGGCGTCGATCTCGACGAACACATTCGTTTCGTGATCGATGCCTTGCGCCCGGTGCAAACCGAGATCGGCTTGAATCGTCTCGAGACT
>DATANW010000124.1:0-36045 GCA_036266055.1 Pyrinomonadaceae bacterium
CTCGACTTGGAATGGTCCGGGCATCGGCGCTGTCAATTTCGAGGATGATTTAGAAGAGCAACCGGCCTTCCCGTTCACAACGGCGTGGATGCCGGGCATAAAAAACTTTCTGCCTGATGGCCGTGACGGCCTTTCGTAAGGAGTAATCAAGATGGAAACAGCTACAACGCAAGTCAGGAGTGATGACGCGATTCGCAGTTCCGTGCTGTTCGAGTTGAAGTGGGAGCCGAAGCTCACGCACCCGGAGGACATTGCGGTGGCGGTCAAGGATGGGGTGGTGACGCTCTCCGGTTTCGCGCCCAGCTACTGGGAGAAGGACGCCGCCGAGAAGGCAGTCAAGCGGGTCTACGGGGTGAGGGGCGTCGCCAACGACATCAAGGTCAAGCTGCCTTCGGAGCGCACCGACCCGGAGATAGCGCGCGATGCCGTGCAGTCGCTCCAGAGCTACGTCAGCATCCCCGCCGACAAGATTAAGGTAACGGTCAAGAACGGCTGGGTGACGCTCGAAGGCAAGGTAGACTGGCAGTACCAGAAGAACCTCGCCGAGTCGGCGGTGAAGCATCTGCGGGGCGTGCTCGGCATCACCAACAACATCGAGGTCGAGTCGCACGTCTCGCCGACCGAAATCAAGAGCAAGATCGAGGACGCGCTCAAGCGGAGCGCGGAGGTAGACGCCCGCCGCATCACGGTGGAGACCGAAGGAAGCACGGTGAGACTCTACGGCAGCGTTCGCTCCTGGGCCGAACGCGAGGAGGCGGAGCACGCCGCGTGGTCTGCGCCCGGAGTCACTAAGGTCGAAAACCACATCACGATAAATCCCTAGCGGCGTGCCGCCGAACGCACGAGTCGGCACGTACTAGAAAGCCTGAGGGGCTTTGCCGATGGCCTCTGACGGGTGCAGCACACCCGCGCCCCAGAGGCCGTAGTGGGTTAACCTCGCGGCGTCCTAAGCGTCAGTCTGCGAGCTGCGGATACGAAGGAGGAAGAAAATGGGAAAGCTTGTAACAGGCGTCTTCAAGAGCCGCGCTGCGTTCGAGGAGGCGATCGAACATGTAATCAGCATGGGCTACACGCCCGAGGACGTGAGCGTGTTAATGTCAGACGAGACAAGGACGAAGGAATTCGGCATCGAGCCGGGCACGAAGGCGGCCGAGGGTGCGGGGATAGGCGGCGCGGTCGGGGCGACACTGGGCGCGGTGCTCGCGGCAATCGCCGCCGCAGGCGCGAGCATCGTCCTCCCCGGCTTAGGGCTGGTCATCGCCGGGCCGGTCGCGGCGGCGATTGCCGGCGCTGGCGCAGGTGGCGTGACCGGGGGCCTGCTTGGCGCGCTCGTGGGCGCAGGTGTCCCAGAGTACCGCGCCAAGGCGTACGAGAAGGCGCTGCGCGAAGGCGGCGTCCTCGTGGGGGTCGAAGCGAAGTCTGACGAAGACGCGATAAAGATTGAAGACCTCTTCGAGGATCTCGGCGCCGAGCAAGTCAATAGAGAATAGAAGTCTTTGGCGGCAGACCGCCGCGGCCCGGGCGCGCGTCATAGATAAACTCCGGGCGTTTAAAAAGCGGGGAGGGTTACTTTGCAAAGTAACCCTCCCCGCGTTAAGTGTGCTCACCACCGGCTTGTCTACCCCTCAGGTCATCTCCGAATCGTGCCGAAGGCGGTGCCGGTCGGCGAGGTCGCCGTGTCCGTCGGTTCGATCGTCATGAAGAGGCCGAAGTCCTTGAAAGGTACGTTGGTGTGATTTTTGTCGCTGTCAATCGTGGCGACGTTCGGCGTGCCTTTATTCTGCGTCGAGCCGATGCGCCAGAACTGCCCGTCGGGGCCGACGGCCCAGAGCGTGACGAACATGTCTGTCGGAACCTTCGACAACTCGTGGAACTTCGCCTTTACGCGGGTCGTGCCCGAATCGTTGAAGTTCGGCGTGACGAAGATGTTCGCGCGGGGCGCTACCGACGGATCATCGAAGTTGAGCCTTAACTCCGTCTCCTTTTTCAACGGCAACGTCGGGATGCCCAGCATCGGCACGTTGTAAGCGGGCGCGGCGACGGCCCCAATCTTCTCGCCCACGGGCGCGCCGGGCCCCACGCCCTTGCGTGCCAGAGGAACGACCGCGAGGCCCTTCGGGACTGCGCTCCTGTACGCGGTGTTCGTGCCCGCCGAATACTCCGTCAGGTTTGGCTCGGCCGAGACGACGATCATGAACTTGTCGAGGTTTGTTCTGAAGGTCACAGGCGTGGTGCCGGTCGTCGTGATGGGCCCCAGCAGCGTCATCTTACCTTCCGGGTCAACCACGTACAGGTTGAGCTTCTCGTTCGTACCCGCGAAGTCCTGTGGGTCAACGGTAATCTCCGTGCCGTCCGTCATGTGCCTCACTTTGAGGTGCGGCGCGGCCGCGTTCGTAGCCGTGACCGGCGTTAACTCTACCTCGACCTGACGGTCAGCCGGATACGCCACCACGGTCCACGAGCTGTCGGGATTCTGAATCGCCGTGGCCTGCGTCGCGGTGGTCGTTTTCTTGTCCTGCGCCTGCGTCGAAACCGCGAGGGCCAGTGACAACGCAAGGCTTCCTACGATCAGCAATCTTTTTCTCATGAGTAATCTGCTTCCCCCTTTTCACCTGTCCCCACTGAGGCAAGAATCATTCTCGCCTGTAGTTTGCAGTCGGCTGTCTGCAACGTTGATACCGCCCGAAAAGCCCGCCGGCCGTTTTAAGGTTCGAGCGAACACGGTTAGCAACTGCCCGCGCGGGCGGGTTGTCGTTCGCCAAAAGTATTTCGCGTCGGGGCTTCTCACCCTCATGGGGGTGGATCACTTTACCCACAGCGCGGCGATGGAAGGCTCTGCGAGAGGCCGTCGCGTACGGAGTTACTCCCTGCTCGCCGGCCAACGGGCGCGCGAATCGCGAGCTGCAGGTGGCTCGCGCCAAAGGCCGCGACTCGGCGGGCGCGTGGAACAGCTCTTGAAAGCGACTAGACCACACGCCAGATGTCGCCGCACCGCGCCTGAGACGGTGACGGCGCCAACGAGATCCGCGGGCGGCGCGGCGGGCATTAAACTACTGAAGAGAGGCGGCGATGATTTCAAGGGATGAGGTTGAAGAGTTGATGCGGCGCGAGGTGAGGCCGGGCAGTCCCGTCCTTAGCGTCTATCTGGATACAGACCAATCGCAGGAGATAAACATCGAGCGCGGCTTCGAAACCGTGCTCAAAGACATGCTGCGCGAGATCAAGCAACGGCTCGACAAGGACGAGAAGGGGAATTTCCAGGCGGACGCCGAGCGCGTGCAACGGTTCGTGAAGGAGGAGTACCACGATGTGAAACGCGGCCTCGTCATCTTCTGCGACCAGTCCGAAGACCTCTTCCAGCACATTGAACTCAACGTCAGGGTGCGCAGCGTCGCGCGCTGGGACGACACGCCTTACGTGCGGCCCCTGGTCGAACTCCTGGACGAGTACGAGCGCTACTGTGTGGCGCTCGCAGACAGGGAGCGTGCGCGTCTCTTCACCATCTACCTCGGCGAGATAGAGGAGCACCGCGAGACGGAAGCCAGCGCCGACGTGAGGCACATCAAATCTTCGGGACTCGACCACCTCCGCTCGCAGATGAACATCGAGCGCAAGGCGGACGAACACGCGCACTGGCACTTCAAGCACGTCGTAGAGTGGCTGTCGTGGCTCGCAAGGAAGTACGAGTTCGACCGGCTGGTTCTGGCGGGTACGGACGAGGCGACCAGCCACATCTCGGCGCTGCTTCCCACACGTCTGCAACCGCGCGTCGTACGACGGATGAACATGCCTCTCGATGTGAGCGACGCCTACGTGCTCGAAGAGACGCTCAAGGTCGAGCAGGAGGTGGAGCGCGAGCGCGAGCAGGAATTGGTCAGGGAACTGCTCGAAGCCGCGCCCAAGCACGACCGGGCCGTGGTCAAGCTCGGCGCGACCCTGCGCGCGATAGACGAGTGGCGCGTCATGCACCTCGTCTACGCGGACGGCTTCACACCACCGGGCGGCGAGTGCGTTAACTGCGGGGCGCTCTACGCAGAAAAGAAAGACGCCTGCGATTACTGCGGCCGCGCCGTGCGCGAGGTCGGCGATTTGATTGACCGGGCGGACGCGCGCGTCCTTGAGATGAGCGGAAAAGTCGAGGAGGTGTTCGGCGATGCCGCCACACGCCTGCGAAGGGAGGGCAGCATCGGGGCGCTGCTGCGCTGGTGAGCGCCGGCGGAAGACGGGGTGAACTCACGCCCGAGCGCGGGACCGAACAGGGAGAGGCGGAACATTATAGCTGCCCCTACGAGCAACGCATCGAATGAAGAGACTTCGGACAACGAAGCCCTCGACCGGGTGCGTCAACACGATTCGCGCGCTCTCGCTCGACACCGTGCAGCGCGCTGAGTCGGGCCAACGCGGCCTGCCTCTCGACGACGAGACGATCGCCGCTGGCGCGACCTGAAGGGCGAGAGTGCCTGCCGCTAATCGGAACGTTGAACGCCACAATGATGAACGATGAACCGAAGAGTCGCTGGTTTCAATCCGGCATTTATTGTTCCGCGCTGGTAGTTCCGGTGGCGGCAGTGTTCGCGCTGATTGTTCCCGTTGCCGCCTTGGCCCAAGCGCGAACTTTCGCCGAGGACGGCATCGAGTTCACGCTGGAGCTTCCGTCCCCGACTTGGCGGTGGGTCGTCGAACCTATCGGCTCGCGCAAGCGCGTCGAGTTCATCAACGGGGACGATTGTCTGAGCGGATGCCTCAACGTGCGGAAAATGCTGCTCGACGCGGACGCCACCCCCGAAGACCTGTTCAAGCGTGAGCAGAGTGAGAAGCTCCAGTTCCTGCCCGGGTTCATCGCGTGTGACGACGGCGGCGCGCGAGAGTTCAAAGGTCACCACAGCGGCGCGGCGTTCTGCTATGAATACACCGACGGCGGTAGGCCGATGACTGGGCGCATCTACTACCTATACGCGGATAAGCGCACCGTCTATGCGCTCCACTTCAGGGCGGCGCTTGAAAAGCTGCCGGCCCTGCGTGAACAGATGGATCGTATCGCGCGCAGCTTCCGTGTGAGGTGAGCCGGCGGCCCGACTCGATAAAGGTTATCGATGGCTGGGTGAAAACCCCAAAGGTGGTTAAGTGCCCTCGAAGGTTACAGGGAATGCTGATTGCTCAAAATCAGAATCATGAATCAGAAAGATGTGGCGGAAGAAACTGCATCTGTCCCACGGATTGAGTTTCGTAACGTTTCGATCTGCTACGACGATGAGGTAGTGCTGGACGATGTGAGCTTCGTCGTTTGGCCCGCAGAGTTAAAGTTGATGCTGGGCCAGTCCGGAGGCGGAAAATCTACCGTAATCAAACTTGCGCTTGGCTTGGAAAAACCAGATGCGGGGAAGATTCTTATCGACGGCGAGGATATAGCTCCGCTTCCGGAAGAGGAGCTTGATCGCATCCGCAACAAAATGGGTGTGGTCTTTCAGGAAGGGGCGTTGTTCGATTCGCTCACTGTGTTTGAGAATGTCGCTTATCGTTTGCGGGAGCATGGCGAGGACGAAGCCATGATCGAACGCAAGGTAGGCGCGATCCTTGAGTTTGTTGGACTGAAAGACGCCGCCGACAAGTTGCCAGCGGAACTTTCAGGCGGCATGAAGCGACGAGTCGCGATTGCTCGTGCAGTAGTAGACGAACCGGAAATTGTTTTGTTCGATGAACCTACTACCGGACTCGATCCTCCAACCGCAAGAACCATTTGTAAACTGGGGCTCAAGCTTCGGGACGTGCGTGGTGTGAGCGCCATCTGGGTCACGCATCGCATCGAGGACGTTCGCATCCTCGCTTCCAAACATGCGTGCGTTGGACCAGGACATCGAACTCAGATCGATGACGAAGGAGAGCGTTTCTGTTTGGCAAATACAAGAGTTGTGATGCTGCACCACGGCCGAATAATTTTTGAAGGTCCGGATGAACTATTCTGGAAATCAAACGATCCAGTGATTCGCGAGTTCGTGGAGTACGATACGGCCCTTCAGTAACATTCTTTTACCTTTTGGGAGTTTTGCCCCCATTTGCCGGGGGACTTGACCCAGTGATTACCTGAACCTGCCCGAAACCTGATTTTTTCCAAATTTCAATCGAAGGCACGTCGGTTGCGATGGTTTCTTTAGGCATAACTTGAGGACAGCGGAGGATTATGTGGAATGATTCCGGAGAATTCAGTTTGGCGCGACACGCGTACGATTGATCCGCACTTGAAAGCGATACGACCTGTAACTCCGAGCTCTAATGGCTGCGAAGATTGCTTAAGAATCGGTTCTCCGTGGCTGCATTTGCGGCTTTGTCTGACGTGCGGTCACGTCGGTTGCTGCGATTCATCTCCTAATCGCCACGCAAGGAAGCACTTTCATCAGACCCAGCACCCAGTTGTGAAGTCTTTTGAAATCGGTGAGAACTGGCGATGGTGTTACGTGGATGAAGCATTCGTCTAACGCCAGCTTTGACGTATCGACGCCAGGGGCGCCTCGCAAGCACGCCCCTGACTTTTCTAAATTCGGGTTTAGCAGATTGCCCACGATTCCAACAACCATGCGCGCGGCGGCGATCGATAAATTCGGCGATCCCGAAGTACTGAAGCTGCAAACCCTGCGTGTTCCCATTCCGGATCCGAGCGAGGTGCTGATCCAAGTCGATACGGCGGGCGTCGGACCATGGGACGCTGACATCCGCGGTGGCTGGTCACCCGGTGGCCACATAAAGTTCCCATATGTATTGGGCTATGAAGGCTCAGGAAGAGTTGTGTCGCTGGGGTCTCACATACGGCGCTTCAAAATCGGCGATCATGTGTACGCGTACAGTTGGAACAATCCGCAGGGAGGCTTCTACGCTGAATACACTGCGGTCCCGGCAGAAAAGGTCGCGCCAATACCGAAGAAGCTCGATCTATTTCACGCCGGCACGTTACCGATTTCAGGTCTCACGGCGCTCCAGGGGATTGATGATGCGCTTGAGTTAAAGAGAGACGAGCACATTTTAATTCACGGCGCTTCAGGGGGCGTCGGCACCCTTGCGATCCAGTTTGCGAGGCTGCGCCACGCCCGTGTGTTTGCATCCGCCTCGGGCGAGGACGGAGTTGCTCTTGCGTTGCGGCTGGGGGCGCATGCCGCAGTCGATGGAAAAACAGAAGACATTGCCGAGGCCGCGCGACGCTTTGCTCCAAACGGCATCGAATGCGTGTTGGCGCTTGCCGGAGGGTCAGGCTTTCAGAAGTGTTTGGATGCAACGCGCGATGGCAGTCGGGTCGCATATCCAAACGGCGTCGAGCCCCTACCAAGAAAACGAAAAGGAATAGAGATGCTCGCGTACGACGCAGTTGCCGGGGCTGTCGAATTTGAGCGTCTCAACCGCGTTGTCGTCGACGCGAATCTCGAGGTCCCAATTGCCGCCACTTACAATCTCGCTAGCGCCGCCGAAGCACACAAGCGAATTGAGGAAGGACACGTGCTTGGCAAGATTGCATTGCGCATCAGCTAGAGAAGCCATCTGCGTACGGCGACTTTAAGAATGTGCATCCGTGAAAATGCAGTTGGCGCCCACACGTACTGAAGTCTGCGCCTCGGTCAACACCTTCTGCGACACACTTCCCTACACGAACCTTCCCAGAGCGGTGTGACCTTTCGAGCCGGCAGCCGTGCCTCATGGGGCTCGAAAGCATGAACCGAGCGACACGGTCCGCGAGCGCAAAATGACGAACCCGATCAGAGCATTTCGAGCGGTATCTTCCGTTTTGGAGGTGGGAAAGTTTCGTCCAGTTTTTCGAGATCGTCGTCGGTAAGCTGGATATCGAACGCAGCGCGGTTCTGGCGAATGTGTTCCGGCCGGCTGGCTTTGGGAATTGCAATCAGGTCAGGATCGCGGAGCACCCAGGCCAGCGCGATCTGAGCCGGCGTGGCGCCGTGTTCGGCGGCGATCAACTTGATAGTGCGATCATTGAACATGCGCTTCTGCTCGTCCGTTTTATGCGCCACCGGAGAATACGCCATGATCGGAATTTGCCGCTCGCGACTCCATGGGATCAAGTCCCACTCGATCCCGCGATGCATCAGGTTGTACAACACCTGATTGGTAGCGACCTCATCGCCGCCCGGCACAGCAACCCACTCTTCCATATCTACGACGTCAAAGTTGCTCACGCCGTGCTCGAGGATCTTTCCTGTTTCCCTTAACTGCTGAAACGCTTCAACTGTTTCCGCCAAAGGCACGTCGCCGCGCCAGTGCAAGAGATAGAGATCGATGTAGTCCGTCTTCAGTCGCCGCAAACTTCGCTCACACGCCTTAATCGCGCCGCTTCGCGTAGCGTTGTGCGGATAAACTTTGCTGACCACAAACACATCCTCGCGACCTTCGGCAATCGCCTCACCAACGATCTCTTCCGCACCACCTTCACCGTACATCTCGGCGGTGTCGATGAGGTTCATGCCGAGATCCAAACCCAACCGCAGTGCCGCGATCTCGGACTCGCGTCGCGAAGGATCTTCGCCCATAGTCCATGTTCCCTGACCAAGCACAGGAATTGGCCGTCCCGAAGGCAACGGCGTGGTTCTCACTTTCGGCGCGTGATCAAGTTGTGTTGCTTCCCGCATGTTTCTCCTCCCGCCTCTGATAATTCTTGGGTGCTTTAGCCCATTCGGTCGGGTGTCCTGACCCAGCAACGATCCGAATCTGCTTTACACCTCGTCTTTGCCATTTAATCGAAGGCACGTTGGTTGCCACGACGCTCTTCATGGCCACAGCATCATCAACAGCCCAACAGGCGATCTCCAAAAAGCCTTTCGACGGTTTCGACAATATATTCCTTAACGGCAAGTGGCGTCACGGCAGCAGCGATCAGGCTTACGACGATACCAATCCTTATACAAACGAAGTGTTGGTTCGCATTCATCTCGCCAACGAAGGTGACCTGAACGAAGCGTTTCATGCCGCGAGATATGCTCAGCCGAACTGGTGTCGCATGTTGCCGGCGGAGCGGTCCAAGATTCTCCGGCGCGTCGCGGACATCATGGAAGAGCGACGCGAAGAGATTGTCGGCTGGCTGATACGGGAGTCTGGCAGCACTCGTATCAAAGCGAATGTCGAGTGGCAATACGCACACGGAATCACACTCGAAGCGGCAACGTTTCCTTCGCGCCTTGAGGGACCCATCATGCCGTGCGATATCCCGGGCAAGGAGAATCGCGTCTATCGTCAACCCGTCGGCGTCGTCGGCATGATCAGCCCGTGGAATTTTCCTTTTCATCTGAGCAGCCGCTCTATCGCGCCGGCAATTGCGCTGGGGAACACCGTAGTAATCAAACCGGCGTCTGACACGCCAGTCACTGGTGGATTACTACTCGGCAAAATCTACGAAGAAGCCGGACTTCCGGCGGGCGTTCTCAACGTCGTCATTGGTCAGGGCAGTTTGATTGGTGATGCGTTTATCCGGCATCCAACCCCGCGCGTGCTCTCGTTCACCGGCTCAACTGAAGTCGGCCGTCACATTATGGAAACGGCCTCACAAGGGCGGACCCTGAAGCGCGTGGTGCTTGAGCTCGGCGGCAACAGTCCACTCGTCGTGCTCGACGACGCCGACGTAGGTCTGGCCGTAAATTCCGCCGTCTTCGGAAAGTTTTTGCATCAGGGTCAGATCTGCATGGCCATCAACCGGATCATCGTGGATGCCAAGGTGCACGATGAATTTGTCGAGGTCTTCACCGAGCGCGTGCGCCAGTTGAAATACGGAAATCCTAATGACGACGACACGATTGTCGGCCCACTCATCAACAAGCAGCAGTTACAAAAACTGTTGGAACACATCGCGAAGGCGCGTTCGGAAGGCGCGAAGGACGTGATCGACGGCGAGCCCAAAGGCCTCGTATTGCCGCCGCACGTTTTTATAAACGCCACGAATGAAATGTCGATCGCGCAGGAGGAGTTGTTTGGACCAGTGGTGTCAATCATCAAAGTCCGCGATGAGAATGAGGCACTAGCCGCGGCGAACGATACGACATACGGATTGTCGAGTGCCGTGTGGACTCGCGACCTCGAGCGTGGTAATCGTTTCGCACTCCGGCTGGAAGCAGGAATGACGCATGTGAACGACTCGCCGGTAAACGACCTGCCAAACTGCCCGTTTGGCGGCGAGAAGAACAGCGGTCTGGGCCGTTACAACGGACAATGGTCCATAGAAGAGTTCACCACTGTTCACTGGATCTCAGTGCAGCACGAACCGGTTCAGTATCCATTCTAGCCAAATTCCGACAGATGCCTACGATTCCAACAACTATGCGCGTTGCGGCGATCGATGAGTTCGACGATCCGGAGGTCTTGAAGTTGCACAGGCTCCCGGTTCCTGCACCGGCTGCGGGTGAGGTGCTGATTCGTCTCGGAATCTGAATTACCCTCCCACGTGAACGATCGGCCGGCGTTCAGGATCCTTCTCAGCTTGTCGTAACACTTCATGTGTAACGGGCGCGGTATCACCTTCGCCGAAAGCGATGTACTTCAGTAGGTACGACACGGGATTGCCCTCACTCCATCCAAAATAAACGTGCGGCAACTTTCCTGTCTCGTTACGCAAAAACAAAAGAAACGCCGCAATGGCATTTGGAACTGCGGGATACTCAGCACGCAACACGCGGAATCCATCAACGTTTTCTCCGCCTACGCTCAGCACGCCGGAAAACTCTGATGCGTCTCCCGGCGTGACCTCAAAAAAGAGCACGGGTTCGCCTTGGGGGATGTGGTTATCAAGCCGCTTCTCCTTCTCTTTGTGCTGATACTCAAGGGCGTCGCCGGTGTCGCGCCGATTAGCAATAATGCGCACCGTGCCACTTGCAGCGCGCTTTAGGAATTCTCTCGCCAGGTCGTCAACTTCTACTCGTTCGACGCGCAGTTCTGTGGTTCGCCAAATTCGTGAAATGAACGATGAAAAAATAATCGCGAGAATGAAGAAGGAGGCTATCTTAATTCCTTCCGGACGTTCGTGAATGTTTTGGATAGTTGTGTATATGAAAATGAGCGCGATCAGTAGATACGGAATCCAGTTCTGGCCACGCCGCCGAACGGCAAGAGTTACGGCGATCGCTGCCGACGTCATTAACACCAGAACGCCAGTCGCATACGCGCCGCCCTGGGCATCAACATCAGCTCGGAAAATGATCGTCACCGCGAAAGCAATGACCGTATAGACCAGTACCAGCGGCCGCGCAGCTTTGGCCCACTGTGGAGCCATCCCGTATCTCGGCAAATAGCGCGGCACGATATTTAGCAGACCAGCCATTGCAGATGCGCCGGCAAACCACAAGATCGCGATCGTGCTAAGGTCGTATACGGTTCCAAAAACATTACCGAGATAATAATGGGCCAAATACGCTATGGCGCGGCCATTCGCTTCTCCTCCTTCTGCAAACGCAGGGGCGGGAATAAGAGTAGCCGTGACGATACTGCTGAGAACGAGCATTACACTCATTATTAAGGCCGCGCTCTGCAGAAGCTTCTGCGTGTTTCTAATTCGGCCTTCAAGCAGCGACGATATCTGCGGCTCAACCGTGCGTCCTGTGCGCGTAGAGTTAATTCTGGCCCAGTCCTCACTCGTCAAATCCCGGCCGCCCTTAACCAGCGGCATAACTGCTACTCCGGTTTCAAAGCCGGAAAGTCCCAACGCAAGCTTAGGGAATAACATCAATGCCAATGCGATGATCATCCAGGTCCGCCCGTTGACGCTCGGATGCTGTAGCATCGCATTTTTCCAGTCATTAAAGTGGAACGGATGCGTCACTAACTCAAACAAACCGACCCCGATGACAATAAGGTTGAGAAACAAATACACAGCAACGAGAACCACGGCAATTCCGATGGCCTCTTTGAAGCCGCGCAAAAAGACGCCCCCGAGCAGCGCCACTAACACCAGCGTCACGCCGATCTGATGGCTCAGTACACCAGGGGTAAATGGATTCTCAACGATATGGGCCGTAGCATCGGCAGCAGATAGAGTGATCGTTATGATGAAGTCAGTGGCGACGAATCCTAGTAGCGCTAATACAAAAAGCTTGCCCTTCCAACGCGAGAGCAACCGCTCCAGCATGGAGATTGAGCCTTCTCCGTGGGGGCTCTCTTCCGCCACCCGCTTGTAGACTGGAAGCGCACCCAAGAGCGCTAAGAGGACTAGGACGAGGGTTGCAATAGGAGAGATAGCACCAGCCGCGAGGAAAGCGATTCCTGGTTGGTATCCAAGAGTCGAAAAGTAATCGACTCCGGTCAGGCACATCACCTTCCACCAGGGGTGTTGCTTCGGCGGTACATGGTGATCACCGGAAGGATCTCTCTCACGTCCCCCTCGATACAACCACCGTACAAAATTCCTGCGAACCGACATTCTGACCAATCGCGAAGTGCCGCCAAAAAAGAAAAAAGGCGCGGAGCAATTAGTGCAGCGCCTTTGACGATCGCGGGTTTGCCCTTCCTTGGGCCTACGAGGTTAGCTGACGGACTTGAACTGGAAGTGTTCTACGCAACACCAATTGGCATTACGATTCGCCCCGGGGTCCGTTGGCGGAACGTTGGATCCCCCGCGTTAAGAGCGCATTTCGCGCTACTTCAACTTCGGCAGACAACAGTTTCAACGCGGCGAATCATACTCCTCAAAAATGTTGGATGCAATCAGGACTACTTGCTTGCAACAAATGAGATCGGGAGCGACATACTAGCACGTCATTTTAAAATTACGCACGTGTGTGGTCGGCAGCAGCACTTTGGGTTCGGACCAGGTGACACAAGGCAATCGCTGTCGTTGAGGTTCTCTCTGAGTCCACTACACTACGTGATCCACTGGTTCGTTAGCCGAACCGCACGCCATTTACCGTCGACCTTCTCGAGCACGACCGTCGCGCCTGAATAACCGATCGTGACGTTGGCGTTCGCTTTGGTCCGCTCTGCATTGACGAATTCGATTTGCGTTACCTGCGGATACGTCTCGAGTACCCAGCCGCCCCAATGGCCGGGTCTCGCCTGGAAGAACTTCTCGAATAGCGAAAGGATTTGCATCGAATCGCCGACTGGCTGATTCGGCGTTTCCATGATTTGCGTTGGCGCCCGGCGCTTCGTTCCGCCAATCGTCGGCAACAGCCGCGCCAGGAGCGATAGCTCATCAGACTTGAGTAACAGCACGTGATCGAGATCCGGGAACTGCTGATACACCGTGTGCCGGCTAACTTGGCCATCCGCAGTCTTCACCTGGACATCGGCGCGCACCACGATGAAGCGAGGCAGCGCCGCCGGAAAGTTGAAGTCATTCCAACCACTGCCGCTGTAGATCGGCAAATCGCCGAGGGGCCGAAACACTACCTGCCGAATCTCCGCGACGTCAGCGTCGATACTCGATGTGGGCGGTTGCCGGTTGAGATCGCGCTGAGTCGCTACCCACGAGTCCAGTGTCTTTTCCATTAGTGCTTCGGCTTCGCTTGATTGTCCTTGTGTCACCCGCAGCGCAGCCTTCGCCAGTGCAGCAGTTGCGACGAAGGAATCAAACGGCTCCTTAGCGATTGCGTCCAAAGCAGCCAGAGCTTTCGCCGGGTCATAATGCGCGCCTTCCACGGCAGCCAGATCGAGCACTGTCTCGAGTTGCGCGCGATGCAGTAGTGACCGCGCCTCAACCAACGCAGGCGATCGGGGTTCCTGCTTGAGGAACGTAGTCAGCGTATTAATCGCTTCAGTGAATTGGTTCTGATCGAGTTGCCAGCGTGCGCGCGCCAACAGTCGGCCTCCCGATTGACGAAGATCATGATCGAGCGTGGCTACCCGCGCGGCGAGATCGTCGCGAGTGACGCGTAGCGAATCAACAACCGGTCCGGTGATCACGTTCGATAGCGGCGCCTGAGGCGAAAGGATCGAATACTCGAATCCATAATCTGCATCCCAACTATTCAGTGCAGTCTTGGCGGCAGACAGAGAATCGTCGAATCGGCCTTGCGCATCGAGCGTGCGCGAAGCAAATGCTCCGCCGAGCACACGGGCGTACGCGTCGTTAGCGAAGGAGCTGGCGGCGCGGTTGTAAGCAGCAGAAGCTTTCGGCCAATCCTTCATCTGTTCGTAGCACTCGCCAATGCGAAGCGCTGCGATCGGCGCCCATGAACTCGACGGATACCGCAAGACGAACTTCTGATACTCCGGCAGTGCACGTGCATAATCACGTTGGTAGTAATCAAACGCAGCGGCGAACGCGAGCGCGCGCCTAGATGCATCGCCGCGATTGGCTGACACCAGCGTCGTCAGTGCCGCCCGTGCTTTGGCCGCCATCGATTCTCGATCCGCCTCAGGGCCGGCTGACGACTGCCGCGCGTAGTACTGTGCGCGGAAGAGTTGCACCGAACCCGGATCAGACGCGGTCTTTTCAAGATCGTCGAGGAATCGTTCGATGCCGCCGATCCGGTCGCCCTTCAATTCGAACAAATTGCCCATCTTGCTGGCGATAACGTAGCCGAGACTGTTATCCATCGAGAGCAATGCGTTCGGCATTTGCAGATGCGTTCGTACGAAGTCCGCGTATGTCTCGATGGCCCTCTCAATGTTCGCCGGTGAATATCGCGGGGGAGGCGTTTCTGAGACGAAGAAGCCGATTAATAACTCAGGCGCCTTTTCTACCCATTCGCTCCGCGGGTACTTGCCGCTCTCCAACTCCTTGACGATGGCCGCTACACGCAAGAGGCGGTCGGTCGGATCTGAGCCGCGTGGCTCGAGACCCGTGATCGGGACATTGACCTGGAGTTGGAAGGCTTCCTGGAAGAGTGCCTTCGCTGCGGCATTAGTACGAGGATGGTCCTTCGCGAATTGATCCAGATCGCCGATCTGTTTCAGCATCTGCCGCGGATCCGACATGAGCAGGTCAACCTGGGTGAGTAGTGCCGCCTCGGTGCCGTCGTAATCTCGGACGAACTGCGTCAGCCGCTCAGGCCATTGTTGGCTGGCTTGGCGCCCTTCTAACCACTGATCGATTAGCAGCATCTCACGCGCAAGTCGCGCCGCATCTTCACGTGGTAGCTGTGCGATGCGAGCGCGCGCGGATGCGATCGCTTGGCGAATGGTCTCGGTGTAGGAGCGCGTTTGATCGTGCTGAAACGAAAAAATCGTTTCGCTAAAGGCCCGAAGTGCGGCGATCGTCTGCGCGACATCGGGTGCTTCGAGTACTCGTTTCAATTCGACCAACGCATCGTCGTTCCTCTCAGCGGCGACGAGCGCCCTGAAAGTGTCGACAGACGCGGAGTCCTGCGCGAGGCGTCGCCTGCCCTCTTTGGCATCTGCACCTCGGCGCAGGTACCACACAAGCGTTTGGTCGAATGAGGGAAAGTCGACCCATGGATCAGGCCTGGACGGCTGGGCGCAAAGCGACGGCACACTGAGAACAGTAAGGAATAAAGCGCCAACGATCTGGATTCGCCTAGCGTTCAAGAAACCGATCCCTTGATATTCTGACACCCGTTGCCCACTCGGGGGCAGCATTGCAGGCCGGGCACGTAAATACCAGAAACCTGCAATGCCGGTCCAGATGTTTTAGTAGCTCAGGCGCCCGCAGTCGCCTTCTTCTGTGCGCGTTCCTGCTCCATCCACTGTCGCATCGCCGCGATACGGCCGGGCGCGCGTTTCTCCGACCACTCTTCATACCGCTTCGCCGCCTGCTCCAGGTTTGAAAGCATCGTCGGATCGAAAAACATCTGGCGAAACTGCGGCAGCACCGGCTTCACCGCTTCCCAAACTCCGAAGAATTCGCCGCTCGACTCGAAGAAGAGGTCCTCGTTAAGCAGTTCGTAATTGAGCAGCGCACACGCCTGCTCCCAATAACCGATCACCATGCCGAAGAACGTTCCGTGTTCGGTGCCCGGCTTGGCGATGCGCATTGCTTCTTCGACCGTCTCGGCGTGGTAGTTTTGTTGAAACCAGTCGCGTGCCTGCCGGAGGCGGGCCTCCCGTCGCAGATCGTAAACTTGCAAATGTAACTGTGCCTGTTCGTGTGTTGGTTTGCTAGCCATTGAATTTCCTTTCGTTCTTAGTCGTGAAAAATTATGCCCTCCGATCATAGGTCGAATGGCGAGCGGCTGAATCGACACTCATGCACTAAGATTTCTAACCACTTTGATGAAAGCATTAACACGGGACGGATCGATCGTGTTCGACCAGAGACCGTCGACCTTGAACGCGGATCCAACGATAAATCCGTCGGCGTGTTCGTAAAACTCGGCAATGTTCCCTGCGGTAATACCCGACCCGAGAAACACCGGCAAACGGCAATGGTTCTTCGCCTCCTGCACGTCCGCAATCGCCGGCGCTTTGCCGGTCGCGCTGCCGGTAACGATCACGCAGTCAGCGCCCATGAAGTCCACCGTCTCCGCAGTTTCACCCAAACTGACGTCCGCCGTGATCGCGTGTGCCGCGTGCTTCTTCTTCACATCCGTCCAGACCTGAACATTGGTCGCGCCAATCATCTTCCGATAGCGCAACAACCGCGCCGCCGATGACTGTATCAGCCCTTCATCCGCTACGTGGGCGTACGCGTAACCTTCAGCGCGAATGAAATCCAATCCCGCCGCATGGGCCACCGCCATCACTTCGATGTTCGCGCCGGCAAGTATTTGAACACCCGCGGGCAAACCACACTCACGCTTTACTTCCACGGCCACCGCCGTCATTGCCGCGACGATCTCCGGTCCAACTTCACCGCGCAGATAAGGCACGTCATGCATGTTCTCGACGATCACGCCGTCGACACCGGCTTCACGATACATGCGCGCTTCGTTTCCGGCGGAAGCTACGATTTCCGCGACACTCTGTGAACTGCGCGGCGTGCCGGGCAGTGCGCCGACGTGGATCACGCCAATCACTGGTTTCGAGCGGCCAAATAATGCGGTTGTCATACAAATTTTCCGGAAGCACAGATTATACAGAACTCCGAAAAAGTATGAATTGACACGGATGTACGTGTGACCGATACTCCGCGAAACAGAAAAAATTTGGGAGGCTTCCAATGCCCTGGAGTCGTGTCGCTCTCGTAGTCTCCATTGTTATTGCGTTAGGTGTTGCCGCATTTGTTAACGGCAGGGTCGTGAAGCGCAACACCACGGCGCAAGGACTCGCCGCGTGGGATCAGGTCTATTCAGTGTTGACGCATCCGCGCTGCATCAACTGTCACACCGCCACAAACTACCCGCAGCAAGGCGACGATCGACACCGTCACGTCGCGAACGTCGTGCGTGGACCAGAAGGTAAAGGCGTGCCCGGTTTGAATTGCGCCAGTTGTCATCAGGAAACGAATGCCGACAGCACGGGAGTACCCGGCGGTCACAACTGGCATCTCGCGCCACTCGAGATGCGCTGGCAGGACACAAACGATCGACCACTCTCGAAAGCCGCCGTCTGCCGGCAAATCACCGATCGTTCGCGCAACCACAATCTCGATGGACCAGGCCTGCTGAAACATCACGAAGAAGAACCGCTCGTGAAGTGGGCGTGGAACCCCGGTATCAGACCTGACGGCACAGCTCGAACGCTGCCGCCACTCACGCACGAACAATTCATCGCCGCGACACGTCAATGGGTCGAAGCAGGCACGCCCTGCCCATCCGGAAAATAGCGAGGTGGCAAATGGCTACTTATCAATTGAACATCAACGGTCAACGAAAAGAAGTAAATGTCGATCCATCAACCCCGCTGCTGTGGGTGCTGCGCGAAGATCTTAAGATGACGGGAACGAAATTCGGCTGCGGCATAAGCGCCTGCGGCGCCTGCACGGTCCATGTTGCCGGAGTGGCAACGCGATCGTGCATCGTTCCGATCTCGCATGTCGGCGATCGTCCGATCGTGACGATTGAAGGCATCGGTCAGGACGCAGTGGGTCGCGCGGTGCAAAACCACTGGGTGGAAACGGACGTCGTCCAATGTGGCTACTGCCAGAGCGGTCAGATCATGGCTGCCGTTGCGCTGCTCAAAAACACGACCAAACCGACGGACCAAAACATCGACGAATCGATGGGAGGCAACATCTGCCGCTGCGCCACGTATCCGCGCATCCGCGAAGCAATAAAGAACGCCGCAGCGGAGCTGGCGAAAGGGGGCGCATAATGGCGATCTCAACTAACCTCAGCGACTTGAATCGACGTGGTTTTCTCCGCGTGTCGTTTGCAGCGGCTGGTGGGCTGTTCGTCTCGTTGTATCTCGAACCGCGCTTCGCACTCGCACAGGAAGGCGTTAAGCCGAGCCAGGCGCCACCTGCGCGCAGGGATTTTCCGCCGGACGCGTTCGTCAACATCCGACCCGACGGCAAGATCGTGATCCAGGTGAACCGGCTCGAGTTTGGTCAAGGCGTGCAGACTTCCCTGCCGATGTTGCTGGCCGACGAGATGGACGCCGATTGGGCGAACGTTATCGCGAACCTCGCGCCTGCCGCCGACGTGTACAAGGATCCGCTGTTCGGCATTCAAATGGTCGGCGGATCAGGATCGATCGCGCATTCGTTTCAGCAGTATCGCGAACTCGGCGCGAAGACGCGCGCCATGCTCATCGCCGCCGCAGCCGAACGCTGGAACACGAGTGCCGACCAGTGTCGCACCGAAACCAGCGTGGTCCATGGGCCGGGCGGGCGCTCGGCGACTTACGCGGAACTCGCGAGTGACGCAGCGAAGAAACCGGTGCCCACGAACGTTCGCTTGAAAGACGCCGCTGAATTCAAGCTCATCGGCAAGAAAGTCAAAAGACTCGACAGCCGTGCGAAGTGCGACGGCACGCTGAAGTTTGGGTTGGACCTCGATCTGCCGGGCATGAAAGTCGCCGTCGTCGCTCATCCGCCGGTCTTTGGCGCGCGTGTGAAGCGGATCGTCGACGACGAGGCGCGGCGTGTTGAAGGTGTGCGCGACGTGTTTGAGATCCCGCTGGCAAAAGGCAGCGGCGTTGCCGTCGTCGCGGACAAGTTCTGGCCTGCGAAACAGGCGAGAAGTCGTCTGCAGATCGAATGGGACATGAGCGGAGTCGAGGCAGCCGACAGCACTGAGTTATGGACCAGGTACAGGCAACTCAGTCGGACGCCGGGCAATGTTGCCGTAAGCAACGGCGACGCTAAGGCGATGGACCAGATCGCCGAGAAGAATCGCATCGTCGCCGAGTACGAGTTTCCGTTTCTCGCACACTCGCCGATGGAACCGCTGAATACGACAGTGCGGTTCGACGGCGATCGCGCAGAGGCCTGGGCGGGCTCGCAGTTTCAGACTGTCGATCACATGGCGGTGGCTGAAGTGCTGGGTCTTAAACCCGAGCAAGTCACTTTCCATACTGAAATGGCCGGCGGAGGTTTCGGACGGCGCGCTGTCGCTGACTCGCACGTGCAGCGCGAAGCAGCCACGATCGCGAAACGACTGCGCGGCACGCCGGTCAAACTCGTGTGGACGCGCGAAGACGACGTGCAGGGTGGTTACTATCGCCCGATGCACTTCCATCGCGTCGAAGTCGGCATCGGCGCGGACGGAATGCCGGCGGCGTGGCGGCATGTGATCGTCGGCCAATCCATCACTGCCGACACTCCTTTCGCGGCGTTCGTCGTGAAGAATGGTGTCGACTCGACGGCCACTGAAGGCGCCGCGGACACGCACTACAACCTTCCGAATCTTCACGTCTCAGTTCATCACCCGAAAGTTAACGTGCCTGTGCTCTGGTGGCGTTCCGTGGGCCATACACACACGGCGTTTGTGATGGAGACATTGATCGACGAACTCGCACTGCGCGCGCGAATGGATCCGATTGCTTACCGTCGCAAACTACTCAAGCCGGAAGCAAAGAAGCTCCTGCGACCGCTGGCTCTGCTGGAAACAGCGACCGCGAGTTGGCGTAACCGGTTACCGAAAGGACACGCAGTTGGTATTTCGTGTCACGAGTCGTTCGAGACTGGTGTCGCATGCGCGGTGGACGTGTCGATCGAGAACAAGCGTCCGAGAATTCATCGCGCGACGCTCGCCGTCGATTGTGGTTTGGCGGTGAATCCGCTGTCAGTGGAGAGTCAGTTTCAGGCTGGGGTCGGGTTTGGTCTAATCCAATTGATGGCTAAGGGCGCGATTACGTTGAAGGACGGGCGCGTGGAGCAAAGAAATTTCGACGGCTATGTTCCACCATACATCGTCGACGCGCCGATGGCGGTGGACGTTCACATCGTGCCCAGCACGGAAGCGCCAACCGGCTGCGGTGAACCACCGGTTCCTGTGATCTCTCCGGCGGTCGTGAACGCACTCGCGCGGCTAACTGGAAAGCGTTACCGCACGCTGCCGTTGGTTAGTATTTAGACACAAGAGGCACAAAAAGCACAAAAGGCACAAACAAGAAAAGGGTTTAAAGGATGGGAATGATCCTTTCCTTTGTTTTCTTGTGCCTTTTGTGCTTTTTGTGCCTTTTGTGGTTACAGTGATCGAACCGGTTCCTGGTTGACGCGGTCCCACTCGTCGTAGAGAGTTTTGAGTAGAGCTTCCGTCCGTTGATACTCGTCGTTCAACGCGATCAGACGATCGGCGTCGCGCGCGACCTCAGGCGTGCCCATCTGTTGTGAGATGTCATTCAGACGTGCCTCAGCCTGTGAAATGTCGTTCTCGATCTGTTCCGGCGTCCGGGCCTCGGCCTTTTTCTTCTTCACGACTTTGACGCCCGGCTTCTTCGTCGCCGGCGGCGTCCTCACAACCGGCGCTTCAACGATCGGAGCCGCAGGTTGAGGCGCAACTGAGACAAGATTGTCAGGCTCGGGCAGCGACGGCGCGACAGAATCGCGAATTCCCCGTTTCCAATCGTGATACTCCGTGTAATCGCCGTCGTAGTGTTCAGCATTTCCCGCACCATCCAACGCGAGAATCTGCGTCGCGACCCGATCGAGGAAGTAGCGATCGTGACTGATCGTAACGATGGTCCCTTCATAAGCTGACAACGCCTCTTCAAGCGCCTCACGCGACGGAATGTCGAGATGGTTCGTCGGCTCGTCGAGCACCAGCACATTCACGCGCGAGTAGATCAACTTCGCCAGCGCGAGCCTTCCCTTCTCTCCACCCGACAGATCGCGCACGTGTTTGTAAACGTCGTCGCCAGTGAAGAGAAAGTTCGCGAGAAACGATCGCAGTTCGCCGGCGGTCGCCGTCGAAGGCGCGACGCGACGCAACTCCATGATGATCTCGTTGCGATCGTCGAGATCGTCGAGTTGCTGCGCGTAATAACCGATCTGCACCTTGGTTCCCCAGCGCACTTCGCCGCCCAGCGGTTCGATCTTGTTGAGTATCGTCCTGAGAAACGTCGTCTTTCCCGAACCGTTTGGACCAATGATACCGAGACACTCGCCGCGACGCAGAATGAACGCGATCTTCTCCGCGAGTAACTTGTCAGGATAACCAACGGCGAGATCCGTCACCGTCAGCACATGATTTCCCGTTCGCTCAATCGCCTGCAGACGGAAGTCACCCGACGACTGGTCGGGCCGAACTGCGTCGAGGCGCTCGAGCTTCTCCAGCATCTTGCGACGCGACTTCGCCTGCTTCGTCTTCTGTCCCGCGATGTTTCGACGAATGAACTCTTGCGTCTTCGCGATCAACTGTTGCTGGTTATCGTACGCGCGCTGCTGCGCCTCGCGACGCTCTTCGCGTTCGACCAGGTAATCAGAATAGTTGCCCGTGTAGTTTGCGGCGCGGCCGTTTTCGAGCTCGATGATCCGGCGGCACGAACGATCGAGGAAATAACGATCGTGGCTGACGATTACAAACGCAGCCGAGTAACCCTGGAGAAACTCCTCCAACCACTCGACCGCGTTCACGTCGAGATGGTTTGTCGGCTCGTCGAGCAATAGAACGTCGGGCGCCGCAAGCAGCAAGCACGCAAGACCGAGCCGGTTTTGTTGACCACCGGAGAGTTTCTCGGTTTCCAGCGACCACATCTCACGATCGAAACCGAGTCCCTGGAGGATCGACTCCGCGCGCGCGGCATACTCGAAACCACCTTCGTGCTCAAACTCCTGCTGAAGATCGCTGTAGCGCTCGAGGATCTTCTCCAGATCGTCGCCGGCGTCAGCCATGCGATGCTCCAGCTCGTGCATCTCGTGTTCGATCTGTTGCAGCCGGCCAAACGCCGCCAACGCAGACTCATGCACGGTCGATCCCGGCTTGAAGTGCACATGCTGGTCCAACAGGCCCAACTTTACGCCACGCGCACGCACCACCTCGCCGCGATCGGCCGTCTCCTCACCTCTGACCAGTCGAAAGATCGTGCTCTTGCCGGCGCCGTTGCGGCCGACAAGCCCGACGTGTTCGCCGGGATTGACCTGCAACGACGTGCCGCGCAAGACGTCCTGCGTCCCATACGACTTATGTACTTCTGAAAGACGGAACAACATGAAGGTAGGCACGTGTCTCCGCTTAGAGGAAGCGGAGACACTGCAGACTCGGATAATTACAAACTACTTGGTCGCAGCCGGCGATGCGGCTGGTTTCACTGATACCGGCGAACTCGACGTGGCTGGCGCCGGAGTCGAAGCCGCTTGCGACGCGGCCGGACTTGCTGCTGGTTCCGGATTGGTCGAACCCGCAGGCCGCAGTCCAAGGTTACTCGGGTTAGTCAGCATCTGGGTCGCGAGGTTGTTGATGATCTTTGCTTCATTCTTCGCCGTCTCCAATAACGCTGCATTCAGGATCTGTTTACGCTGATTCGTCAGACCCTGCGTGATCTGTGCTCGGACGTTATCCAACGTAAGATTCTCGTTTGCCAACCGCTTTTCAGCCAGCTTGAAAATGCACCACTTGCCGCGAAAGCGCACCGGCTGCGTGTAGTCACCAACCTGCATTGGACCAAGGAAGCTGGCGATAAGCTCCGGTGGAAACTCGTTGCTCTTCAGCTCTTCTTCACTGAAGAACCCCACATCGCCGCCTCGCTGAACGCTTTGGATGTCCTCACTCTTGGCCCGAGCGACGGTGGCAAAGTCGGCTTTGCCCTGCAGTTGGGCGTAGATGTTATCGATCTTCAACTTCGCATCAGTATCGTTTTTCGCGTCGTCGCGGATGCCTTGCGCGCTGTTATCCAGCGGATCGACCATGATCATCGCCAGGGCGACACCGCGGGCATTAACAAACTGCTCGCGGTTGGCGTTGTAGTAATCTTCCACTTCCCTGTTGCTGATGTTGATCTGGCCGCTGTACTTGTCTTGTAGCGCGGTAATCGCGAGGTCTTTGCGGGCTTCTTCACGCAAGCGTTCCAGGTTGAGGTTCTGCGCTGCCATCGCCTTGTCGAATTCTTCGGAGGTCATGCCGCTCTGCTGTTTCTGGGTGGCAATGGCGCCGTCGATCTGCGCTTCACTGGGAAGCACCTTCTCGCGCTCGGCGCGCTGATACAACACCTCTCGCTTGATAAGACCGTCGAGAATCTGGAGCCGCGCAGACGCCAACTGGAGCTGGTTCAAACTCTCCGGTTTGCCGTTTGTTTGCTGGCTCAACTGTCTTTCGACCTCCTGAAGCATGATGCTCCGGCCGTTGACGCTTGCGGCCACGGTGTTGTCCTTCGCTTCAGATCCACCGGAGGTACATGCGTTTACGAGAAGCCCCGACAACGCCAAACAACTCACAGCAAGAAGTTTTCCGATTTTGCCCACTTTTAGATGTACTCCTTCAACTCACGCTTTTCATCAGTAAAATCTGTGGCTCCCGGTCGCTGCTTGACGACTCAGAAAGGCCTTTGCTATAAACCTTGGTTTTCTATACGGAGGTAGCAAAAACTATATGGCCAAACGTTGTGAAGTCTGCGGCAAGGGACCTCAATTCGGCAACAATGTCTCGCACGCGAACAATCGCACCCCACGTCGGTTCGATCCGAATTTGCAATCGATTCGCGTAAAGTCGCCCGCGGGTGGCGCGAAGCGAATGAAAGTCTGCACCACCTGCATCAAGGCCGGTAAAGTCGCCAAAGCCGCTTGAGCCGCTTACTCCGATAAATTTTCAACCCGCAACCGGCGCCCTGCCGGTTGTTTCATTTTGTGATCAGCGCCACCGCTTCAATCTCAACCAGCGCATCCTTCGGTAAACGTGCCGCTTGAACCGTGGACCGCGCCGGGGGCGCTCCGGTAAAGAACTTCCCGTAAACTTCGTTCATTGCCGCAAAGTCGTTCATATCGGCAAGAAACACGAGCGTTTTCACAACTTGATCGAGATTGCTGCCGGCAGCCTCCAGCACGGCAGCCACGTTCTTTAGGACGCGCTCCGTCTGCTCCGCGATGCCACCGCCGATGAACTCGCCGGTCGCGGGATCGATTGCGACCTGCCCCGACGTATACACAAACTCGCCGACCTTAATCGCCTGCGAGTAAGGGCCGAGAGCGGCAGGAGCACTACTGGTTTTTACTGGTTCTCGACGCAAAGGCGGGATTCTAACAGATAGGCCGCAACGAGGGCAAAATCAGACCGTGACAATTTCCTTTGCGGCTTTGCGCCTTTGCGGGAGATACTCGCACGCTTCACACCGCACGATGGCCATTTCACGCAAAGGCGCAAAGACGCAAAGAAAAGGCTTGGGTCATCAAGGTTAGACATCACACTGCCCCCTGCAAACGTTCAACGTCCAGGACGCCGGGAACACCCTTGATCGATCCGATCACCCGATCGAGGTGCTTAACGTCAAAAACTTCGACCGTGACCTCGATGTGGCCGCGTTCGTCATTGGCTACCGACGCCCGCGCATCGCGAATTCCGGTCTTCATGTCCGAAATGGCGCCCGTGATGCCCGCGATCATCCCGGTGCGGTTCTCGGTTATCGCCAGGAGTTTGACGGCGTAAGCAGTCTTCTCGGGACGCCCCGCCCACTCGACTTCCACGATGCGCTCGCGGTTGACCATCAACTGCTTGACGTTCTTGCAGCGCGTGGTATGAACCGCGACGCCCTTGCCGCGCGTGACGTAACCGATGATGTCTTCGCCGTGAAGCGGATTGCAGCAACGGGCGCGCGTCACCATCAAGTCGTCGATGCCGCGCACGGCGATCGAGTCGTCACCGAGACGAATCAGCCGCTTGACTGCGCGCACGCCGCTTCTGAGCCGCGACTCTTTCTGCTTGTCGAGGTGCTCAAACTGTTCCTGCCCAAGATACTTGGCAATGACGTTGCGCGGCACCAGCTTGCCGTAGCCGATGGCCGCCAGAATGTCGTCGACCCGCCCGTATCCGTACTCACTCGCGACGCGCTTCATGTCTGCATCCGAATCGTTGAGGATCTTTTTCGGCGATAACTGGAAACGGCCGGCTTCCTTTTCGAAAAGCTTGCGACCGATCTCGATCGACTCGGCGCGTTGCTGTTCGGAGACCCAGTGACGCACGCGGTTGCGCGCACGCGACGTGACGATGAAGTTCAACCAGTCGCGCGAGGGATGCGAGTTGGCAGTGGTGATGATCTCGACGACGTCCCCGTTTTGAATCTGCGTGCGCAACGGCACCATGCGGCCGTTGATACGTGCTCCGGTGCAGGTGTTACCGACTTCGGAGTGGATCATGTACGCGAAGTCGACGGGCGTGGCGCCGCGCGGCAACTGAATCACCTTGCCCATCGGCGTGAACGCATAAACGTCTTTCGGATAAAGATCCAGTTTTAGCGAATCGAGGAAGTCTTTCGAGTCTTTCACTTCCTGCGTCCACTCGACCAGCGATCGCAACGCCTGCAATGCCTGATCGTCGTCGCGCGCACCGCGTTTGCCTTCTTTGTATTTCCAGTGCGCAGCGACACCTTCCTCCGCGATTTGATGCATGTCTTCCGTGCGAATCTGCACTTCGAACGACTGCAGGTTCGATCCGATGACGGAGGTGTGCAGCGACTGGTACAGGTTGTCGCGCGGCGTCGCGATCCAGTCTTTGATCCGGCCGGGCACGGGTTTCCAGTTGTTATGGACCACGCCGAGCGCGGCGTAACAGTGACGGATCTCGTTTGGCGTGATGATGCGCACGGCAATCAAATCGTAGACCTGATCGAGTGTGATCTTCTGACGGCGGAGTTTCTTCCAGATCGAGTACAAGCGTTTCACGCGCCCTTCGACCAGGACAAACGGAACTTCCGCTTCGTACATCTTCTCTTCGATCTGCGCCGTGACCGTATTGACGAACGCCTCGTTCTCAGGACGACGCTTCTCGAGTTGCTCCGCGAGCTCGCGATAATCTTCCGGATGCAAGTGACGAAACGCGAGGTCTTCCAGTTCGCCGCGCAGCTTACCCATACCCAACCGGTGCGCGATGGGCGCGAAGATCTCCATCGTTTCTTCGGCGATGCGCTTGCGCTTCTCCGGATTGAGATAGTGAAGCGTGCGCATGTTGTGCAGGCGATCGGCGAGCTTCACCAGCACCACGCGAACGTCGTCGATCATCGCGAGCAGCATCTTGCGGACGTTCTCCGCCTGCTGTTCCTCGCGTGAGATGTTGCTGATCTGCGCGATCTTCGTCAGGCCGTCGACGAGGTGCGTGATCTCTTCGCCGAAATAACGACGGATCGTGTCGAGATCGACGAGCGTGTCTTCGACGACGTCGTGTAACAAGCCCGTCGCGACCGACACTTCATCGAGCTTCATGTCGGCGAGAATGTTTGCGACTTCGAGCGGGTGCACGAGGTACGACTCGCCCGACGCGCGCTTTTGACCCTTATGTTCCTTGGCGGAAAACAAATAGGCCCGGCGCAGCAGGTCAAGGTCGGCCTGAGCGTGATTTGCCGCAACTTTCTCGACGATGTCTTCGATCCGGATCATCTTGAATGTAAAGAAAGTATAACAAAAAGGTGATGCCGCTCGCCGGAGCAGGCATCACCCTCGAGACTTGCCAGGTTGGAACTGAGGTTTTCTAACCCTTAGGTGGAGCCGGTGACTGTTTCGCCTCTTCTTCCTTTCGCTTCTGAGTCGCGGCGCTGAGTTCCGTGGTGCGTTTCAAAGCGGCTTCGTACTCCTTCGTTAGCGCCGCCTTCTGATCGGCCTTGCCGTCCATTTCGGCGAGCTTGGAAGCTTCGAGCAGCAGGTTCGTCTTGTAAGACCAGGCGGATTCGTTATTCGGATCAAACTTGACTGCCATTTCAGCTTCGGACAAACCCTGCTTCACGCACATCTGCGCTTGAGTAAACTCTTTCGCATCCGCCGGTTTCTTGTACGAGACGGTGGCTTTGTTGTTTGTCGGATCGACGGTCGTCACCTTGACGCTAGTCGACTCCGTGATGTTGAACGAACATTGCCAATCCTTGCTGGCGAGCACGATGTAAGCTTCGGCACGTTTGGTGGGCTCGATAGAGTCGTTGCTCGCGCGCGCTGTGATCCAGTCACGAAGTTTTTGCTCTTCCTTAATCGCGCCGTAGAGGTAAGCGATGGCCTTGTATGCTTCCTCATCCTGCGGATTGTTCGCCAGTATTCCCTGATAGGCGGCGATCGCTTCTTGAGCTTTCGCAATGTTGTCGGGCTGTTGCACGCCCGGGCGATACTGCGCGTGAATGCTGCGCGCGATAAACCTCGGGGCAGTCTTGTTGTTAGGATCCAGTTCCTGCGCTCGGCGCGAGTGCTCTTCTGCCTCGACGTATCTGGCTTCGCGGAAAGAGCGTGCTGCCTCGTTCAACTGGTTCTTCGATCTGATTCGATTGACAACACCGCAACCGGAGGTGGTGACAACAAGGACCGTGGCCGCAAGGACCGCCAAAACAACAAGCGCGATCCTGGTCTTAGCGAGTTTCATTTATAAGTGACTCCAATTTGTCGAGACTGGCAACGGCCTCCGGCCCAACTGGACCCGAGTGGAAGCCGTTCCGAATCTCTTTATTTATTGAGGCAGATCATCCACTTGCAGACCGACAGGACTCGCGCCGGCGCCTTTGATTGCATCGATCACCTTCACAACGTCGCCGTACTTCGTGGCCCTGGGCGCCTTGACGAAGACGGTCTTCTCGATGCGATCCTCTTCCTTCACGTCAGTGCGCGTTTCGTAACCGACCCGGTAAGCACGCGTGTCCTTGCGTTGTTGAAACACGGCGGACAATCGCTGGGCCAGCGGCGCGGTTTCGTTCACCGAACCGAGCGCATCCTGGTTCAGCTTGAGCGAGAGATCGGATCCAATCGTTACGACCAGCGTCAAAGGATTTGGCTTGAGCTTGCTCAAGTCTTCGTTCGGATCTCTCTGGGTCGGAATGTCAGCTTTGAACCGGCTTGGCTTCAGCGGCGTGACGACCATGAAGATGATCAGCAGCACCAGCAAAACGTCAATCAACGGCGTCACGTTGATATATGGTTCGGCTGTGGTACTACCCTTTTTTGAACCTCCACCCATCGACATCTAAGTTTCTCCTCGTATATCTAGCTTGTCTTATCTCAGAGCTGCGAGCCGTATAGTGCAGTTAGTCGGCTGCCGGCTTAGCAGCGGGCGCGCCGCCCTTCTTCTTGTCGGCTACGAGACCAATCTTGTCGACTCCCAGCTTTCGTACTTCATTGATGACGTTGACGACATCGCCATAGCTCACGCCGACACCGCTCTTGATGTAGACGATTTTCTCGTTGTCATTCTTGATGCCCTGCAACATCCGATCGACTTTTTCTGTTAACTGTTCACGCTGCACGGCAACCTTGCCGAGGTAATACTGTCCATCATTCGGGATGGAAATTACGATCGACGATTCCTTGATGATATTTTGATCGACTTCCGGGTTGGTCATGTTCTTCGGCAGCGCCACCGTGATGCCTTGTTGCAGGAACGGTGTAACCACCATGAAGATGATCAGCAACACGAGCATGATGTCGACCATCGGCGTTACGTTGATTTCCGATTGCAAGCCGCCGCCGCCACCGCCTCCAGACATTGCCATAACAAACTCTCCTTATTTACTGCTCAACCGGGTAAACGCGGGGTGCGGCGCCGGCCGCACCCACAGGGTTCACCATCAGGCATTTATGCGTCGCGGTTCTTACGCCTTCAACTGCTTCGTGCGGTTCTTGATGAAGTAGTCGACCAGTTCCGATGCCGAGTTGTCCATCTCGACGACGAAGCCATCGACCTTACCGGTGAAGTAGTTGAACAGCCACACGGCGGGCACCGCCACCAGCAATCCGAGAGCGGTGGTAAACAACGCTTCCGAAATTCCGCCCGCGACCGCCGCGATACCGGCCGACTCTGCGTTCTTCATGCCGCGGAACGCGTTGATGATGCCGAACACCGTTCCGAACAGACCCACGAACGGGGCCGTTGAACCGATCGTCGCCAAGCCGGAGAGACCACGTTTGAACTCGGCGGTTTTGATCGCGATAGCACGTTGCAACGCGCGCTTCGAAGCCTCGATCTCATCGCCCGAGATGTCAGAGGATCCTTCGTGTGCGCGAAACTCCTGGAGGCCGCTGCTCACGACCATCGCCAGGTGCGACTTGCGGTGCTTGTCGCTGATATTGATCGCTTCTTCAATGCGATCGTTCTTGAGCGCCTGCGCAACGCGGGGCGCAAACTCGCGCGACTGCTTCTTGGCCGCGGAGTACGTCAGGTACCGCTCGACCATGATAGCGATTGAGTAGACGGACATGATGAGCAGAACAACGACCACGGCGATAGCCACGCCACCCATGTTCTTCACCATCTCAGTCAGCGTGAAATGGTCCGCGCCGGATGATTCTGGACTGGCTGCGGCTTCTTGCAAAAACATCAGAAGACCGAAGGCCTTCATTCCTAAAAGACTGGTTAGAATTGTCACGGTGAACCCCTCCAAAAGAGTTTTTTATTAGATTGATAGCAAGCAGAGAAGCCGGGACGGCCTACGGGAACCGCGGCGACACGACAACAATCTCCGCAGTTTACTGGGCCACAAAGTTGTACTGGATTACTCCAGTAACTTTAACTGGCTGTCCCGATAGCTTGGTTGGGGAGAATCTTGCCTGACGTGCGGCGGTCACGGCCGCATTGATCAGCAAGGGGTGCCCCGATACCGCGGACGCCGAAACTACGCTGCCGTTCTCGTCGATGAGCACCTGTACGACCACAGTGCCGGAAGCGTGGGCCGCTTTGGCAATGGGCGGGTACCCGGGTTTTGGCAAGCTGATCGCTTTACCGTTAAGAACGCCTCCCGAGATCGGGGCGCGCGGGGTTGGTTTGGCTTCCGGCGGCGGCGGTGGCTCGTCGGCGATCTTGACGGGCGGCGCTGTCACGACGGTGCCTGTGCCTGGTCCGGAGGGCATTGCCGCTTGAGAATTCGAGTCCGCCGTACCAACCACGGTTAAGCGTCCGGAACGCACTGGCGGGACATCGCTGGCCTTAGCCGAGACTTCTTTCGGTACCAGTTCGGTGCGCGTAACATCGGCGATCAATTCCCTGCGAACGTCGACATTCTGCTCGACCTTGACGGGCTTCGCTTCCTGTTTCTGGACTTCTTCTTTCTGTTGCTGCGGTACCGGTACGGGAGCGACGAGTGTCGTCAGCTCGAGTTCCATCTCGGAAAGATGGGCGTCGTACAGGAAAATGCCCGCGATGACGAAGGCACTAATAAGCACAGCGTAGACCACCAGGGTGATGCCAATGAACGAGCCTTTCCGCGTTAAATCGTCTTTATGCGAACTGGACTCAACAAGATTATCGAACATTGATCTTTGTCCTCCGATTCCGGCGCCAAATGGATCAGGGGTTACTAACTAATAAGCAGTATTGCTGCTTCACACAAACGTCGAATTTAAGCCGCGTGATTTCCGTCATGAAGAAGGGGAAACAGCAGCTTCTGCGATATTGAGCACACCGTAATAGATTTGGAAAGCCGCTGCGCGAGAAACTCACCGGCCCGCTCAACACACCGCCGCCGCACCCAACCTTCTGATTTCACACAACGCGGGGTCGACACTTGAGACTATTTAATTGGCCAGCAACGGTCGCAGTCTATTCCTCATACCGTTTCAAAGTCAAGCGCAAACGTAACACCGATCTCCAAGGTGTCCTGTTTTCACGCGCGACCCGCGCCGGTCGAACGTTTGCCGGTGCTCGGCGCTACCGCTTCGCGAGTCGATTGCTTCGCGGGCGTGCGCACTCCGCCTCTCACGGGTTGACTGAAACTTAGTGCCGCTTGCCTGTTTGCTGCCTCGATTCGTTGCTCCCACCAGACCATGATCGGACTCGCAATGGCTATCGATGAATACGTACCGAAGATCACGCCGATAAACAGCGCGAGCGAGAATCCTCGCAACACGTCGCCGCCGAAAAGAACCAGCGCCAACACCGACAGAAACACGAGTCCGTTGGTGATGATCGTACGCGACAGTGTTTGGTTAATAGCGTCGTTGGTGATCTTGTACAGCGAATCACGGCGGTGAAGCTTGCGATTTTCACGAACGCGATCGAATACAACGATCGTGTCGTTCACGGAGAATCCGACCAGTGTCAGGAGTGCCGCGATCACGTTGAGACTGATTTCGATCTGGAAGATCGAGAAGAAACCCAAAGTGACGAGCACGTCGTGAAACACCGCGATCACGGCCGCGGCGCCGTAAGTCCACTCGAAACGGAAGGCGATATAGATCAGGATGCCCACAAGCGCAGCGAGCGTGACGGCGATCGCCTTGTTGCGCAGTTGCACGCCGGCGATCGCGCCGACCGCGTCGGTGCCGACGATCTTGTAGTTCGCGTTCTGGTCCGCTTCGAGCTCACTACCGGGCGCAGCCTCGGCGCCGAAATTGTTCAACGCGTCGCGCACCTGGGCCCGTCCGTCTTTGCCTTCTTCCAATGGAACTTTAATCAGGACGGTGTCGGGCCGATCGGTCACTGGCTGCACCACTGCGTCATGAATGCCTTTACCTGCCAATGCCGCCCGGATCGTCTCGTCGGACGGCTTCTGTTTGAAACGTGCCGTCACGACGGTGCCGCCTTTGAAGTCGACTCCCATGTTGAAAGCCTGACCGGTAGTCGCCTGTCGGAAAACGGCGGAGGCCAGCCCCAGCAACATCAGCAGGACCGAGATGACAATGAACTCACGCCGGCGACCCAGCCAATCAATGTTTATGTTATGAAGAATCTGAAACATGATGAATCTCTAAATACTCAGCGACTCCACTTTTTCCTTGCGGCTCAGCAGCCAGATAAAGATCGTCTTCGACACGTAAACGGCTGAGAACAGGTTGACCAGCAATCCGATCACGAGCGTGACCGCAAAACCGCGAATCGGTCCGGTGCCGAACACGAACAAAAACAGTGACGAGATGATCGTGGTGACGTGAGTGTCGATGATCGTAATGAATGCGCGTGAAAATCCCTGCTCGACGGCCGAGGGAATTGTCTTCCCGGAATGTATTTCCTCGCGTATACGCTCGAATATCAGGACGTTTGAGTCGACGGCCATGCCGATCGTAAGAATCATGCCGGCGATACCCGGCAACGTGAGCGTCGCTCCGAAGACGATCAAGCCCGCGAGCATCAGGATCATGTTCAGTATCAATGCCACGACGGCGTTGACGCCGGAGCCGCGATAGTAGAGGAGCATGAAAAACACGACGAACGCGAGACCGTACAACGACGCCCGCACGCCCGCGCGAATCGAATCAGCGCCGAGACTTGGTCCAACTGTGCGTTCTTCAAGGTATTCGATTGCGGCCGGCAGCGCGCCGGAACGCAACGTCAACGCCAGATCTTCTGCCTGCGCTTGGGAGAAGCGACCGGTGATCTGACCGCGGTCATAAATCGGAGACTTGATGTAAGCGACCGAGCTCACTTCACCGTTGAGCACCACGCCCATGTAATTGTTAACGTTGGCTGTAGTCCAGGCGCCGAACTTCTCCGCGCCAGATCTCTTCAACCGGAAATCGATCTCCCAGTCGTTCACGCCGCCACCTTGCGCCTGGCCGGCATTGGCGCCGCTCAATTGATCGCCGGTAATCACCGCCGGGCGCTCGACGACGACCCAGGAAGTCACCGCCGGCTGGTTCGCATCTTTTGTCGGGTCAGCCTTTTCTTTATAAGGCAGAACGTCTCGATTCGCCGGAATCTGGCCGCCGAGCGACTGGATCGCGGCGTCGCGCGTCGGGTAGGTGGTCGGCGGCGACGGGCTGCCCGGACCAACGACGTGAACGAGTTCGAGGCGCGACTCGCCTTTGAGAATTTCCTTCACACGCTCCGGATCGGAAACACCCGGCATTTGCAACAGAATCTGGTGCGCGGTCTTCGCACCGTGCGTTTGCAACGTCGGCTCCGTGACGCCAAGCGCGTTGATGCGTCGCTCGATGATGGTCAGTGCCTGGTTAGTCGCTTCGTCTGCAAGGACGCGTTGCGCGGTGCCGCTCATTGTCCAGGTCATTTGTCCGCCTGACGCGGAATAAGACCAGACAGTGGTGTCGGCCAGCTCTGCTTTCTTGTCGATTGCTTCCTTGATCTCGTTGATCTTCGAGGCGTCGGCAGGCACAAGGACTACCCGGTAGTTACCAGGATTCGTTTCTGCCCTGCCGTCTTTGACTTCGAAGCCGGCGTCCTTCGCGGCGTTCTCAGCGGAGACATGGGCCTCTTCCGTAAGACGCTTCAAATACTCGTCCGTCTTTACTCGCATCACAAGATGCGAGCCACCCTGAAGATCGAGCCCGAGATGGATATTCGACGCCATGGTGGCCTTGATACCCGACCACGTGAAATCCTTGAGTGTCGGGCGGCGGCGGGGGCCGATTACGAGATACAGACCCACCAGAGTTACGACAGCGATAATGATTGTGCGGTGAAGGAGGTGCTTTTTCTTCATCTTAAAACTCGTGCTTTAGCCGGGTTACTTCTCTTTCGAGTCGACGTCTGCGATCGACGAACGTGCGATTTCGAGAATCGTCTTGTTGGCGCTCCGGATCTCAAAACTGGTTTCGCCGACGCTCGTTATCACGCCGATAACGCCGCCTGTGGTGACTACCTTGTCGCCAGTTTTAAGACTCGCAATCGTCTCTTGCAGTTGTCGCTGCCGCTTCTGCTGGGGCCTTATTAGTAGGACGTAGAAGATGACGAAGATTAGAACGATGGGCAGGAACTGGGCTAAACCGCCTAAGCCGCCCTGGAAGAGAATCAGGAAAGTATGCATTTAGTTTTTGGTTGTTAACAACAAACAAGCGGCGAGGTCGCGAACATTATTCACCATTCGCACTCAGCCGCTCGGTGAACTCTCGCCGAAATTTAGGGAAATCGCCAGACCGGATAGATTGCCTCACGCCTCGCATGGTGTCAAGGAAGAACGCCAGATTGTGATGGGTCAACAGGATACTCGCGAGCATTTCCCCGCTCATATTTAAATGCCTCAGATAGGCGCGGGAGTGCCGGCGGCAAACGGAGCAGGGGCACGATTCGTCGAGCGGGCGATTGTCTTTCGCCCATTGGGCGTTCTTGATGTTCAGCTTACCGCGCGAGGTAAATGCCTGGCCGGTGCGTCCGTTTCGAGTCGGCAAAACGCAGTCAAACATGTCGACGCCGCGAGCGACAGACTCGACGAGATCTTCAGGCGTACCCACGCCCATCAAGTAGCGCGGAGAATCTTTCGGCATTTGCGGCGCAATCTCGTCTATGACCTCAAACATGCGGGATTTCTCTTCCCCGACGCTCAACCCGCCGATCGCGTAGCCGTCGAAACCGATTTCCACAGTCTGTTCGAGACTCCGCCGCCGTAGAACCAGGTGACTCGCTCCTTGAACGATGCCAAACAATGCCTGTGCACCGCTGAGTTCGTTAGATTCGAGCCGTCCCGCGTCGGCGCCCGTCGCTTGCAGCTGATCGAACGCGGTTTTCGAGCGCCGCGCCCAACGCGCAGTCAACTGCATGCTGCGCTCGGTATCTTCGTGACTCGCATTACCAGGCGCGCACTCGTCAAACACCATCACGATGTCTGAACCGAGCGCCGCCTGTACTTCCATCGATACTTCCGGCGACAGAAATCGCAGCGAACCATCAACGTGAGATCGAAACTCCGTACCTTCCTCGCTGATCTTGCGCAGATCGCCGAGGCTCCACACCTGGAAGCCGCCGGAGTCAGTCAGCAACGCCCGGTTCCAACCGATGAATCGATGAAGTCCGCCGGCGGCCTTGATGACGTCAATACCCGGTCGCAGCCACAGGTGATAGGTGTTCCCCAGAATAATCCGCGCGTCGAGATCGGACGACTCGAGCTCTTCGAACCGAATTCCCTTCACAGTGCCGGCGGTGCCGACGGGCATGAACACCGGCGTTTCGATCGGACCTCGACGTGTAGTCAGCACGCCAACACGCGCGTGGCCGTCCTGCGCCTGTACCTCGAAACGCAATGCAGCACGTCTATTCATCAATCAGCGCTTTGGCTTTTGTTTATGCTTTTCAACGATCCGTAAAGGCGTTGCGAAGAAGTCAAACTCCTCGCGCAATCGGTTCTGGAGGTAACGTTCGTAGGAAAAGTGCAGTCCCGGTTTGCCGCCCGAAGTGAAGAGCACAAACGTCGGCGGACGAATCCCGACCTGCGTCAAATATTGAACTTTCAACCGCGAATACCCGCTCTTTCCCGGCGACGGAGCGCCGCCGCCGCGCGGTTGCGCGACCGCCTTTTCAAAGAAATCATTCAACTGCGACGTCGGGATTCGCCGATTTCGCGCCTCGTCTGCCTTCAAAACCAACGGCAGGATGCGGTCGACGCGTTGTCCCGTAAGCGCGGACATCGTGATCACTGGCGCCCATTCCAGAAACTTCATCTTGTCGCGCAAGCTGCGCTCGAACTCGAGTGCTGTGTTTGTTTCTTTGTCCGCCACCGCGTCCCACTTGTTGACCACGATGATGATCGAGCAACCGGCGTCGAGAGCATATCCCGCGATATTCGCATCCAGAGCCGCTACACCTTGCTCGGCGTCGACGATGACGATCGCAACGTCAGCCCGTTCGAGACTCTTACGCGCCATGATCACGGACAACTTCTCCGCCATCTCATTCGTCTTGCCTTTGCGGCGTATGCCCGCCGTGTCGATGATGCGGAAGTTTCGTTCAGGTGTTTTGAGAACCGTGTCGATGGCGTCGCGAGTTGTTCCGGCGACCGGCGAAACGATGACGCGAT
>DATANW010000125.1:0-5810 GCA_036266055.1 Pyrinomonadaceae bacterium
AGGTGCGGAACGCGAGCAAGTTCTTTCAGTTTGGCAAAGGCGACTTCTATGTTTCGCAGGCAGACGCGGCGATCCTGTTCGCCGCTGCCACTCAACCCAAGCAGCGCAAAATGTACGACGCCCCGCACAAGATGCAATCCAACGAGATTATGAAAGACCGGGATGACTGGCTCGCCACGCAATTGAAACTCGGCCGCTAAAACGCTTTCCAAACTGCTGTCCTACCTCCTTCGTGGTACTTAAAAAGACTTCCATCGCGGGATGTGTCATCCCTCTGATGAAAACATAATGCGTCATAACCATCCAAAGGAGACACTCTATGAAACCGATCGCGTTATTGCTCTTGGCGGTTGCAGCTGTCGCTGGGACGGTTGTTTTCACGGTGCGAGCAGCCCAAACGACTACTCAGGAACAAGCCGCCCCGGTCTTCGTAACTGAGATCCCTCGCGGTTACCGTGAGTGGAGACTCGTCTCCGTGGCCCATGAAGAAGGAAACCTCAATGACATTCGGGCTATCCTGGGCAACGACGAAGCTATCAAGGCCTATCGCGACGGAAAGCTCCCGTTCCCGGAAGGAACAGTTATCGCGCGCATAGCCTGGCGTCACGTGCCGTCGGAGGAAAACAACAAAGTCTTCGGCCGCGAGCAATCCTTCGTTCCCGGGGAAGCACCACCCTGGTACCTTCAGTTCATGGTCAAGGACTCCCGGAAGTACGCCGCCACTGGCGGCTGGGGGTATGCTCAATTCGACAAGGACGGAAAACCCGGGCCGGAATCTGATATGAAAAAGTGCTTTCCCTGTCACCAGGCCATCAAAGATCGCGACTTCGTCTTCACTCGTTACACACCCTGACTAACAAGGATCACACTATGAGCGCACAAAACAAACCACCAGTCGACATGAAGCTCGAAGTCGTCCTGCTTGGCGTTTCCGACGTGGACCGCGCCAGGGCGTTCTACGAAAATCTCGGCTGGCGGCTCGATATCGACATCGCGAACGGCGACTTCCGCGGCGTGCAACTGACACCGCAGAACTCGGGAGCCTCGATCATCTTCGGCAAAGGAATCACGACGATGAAGCCCGGTTCGGCAACGGGTCTCATCCTTGCCGTCGATGACCTCGATGCGGCGCGCAGCGATCTGCTTGCCCGAGGCGTCGACGTAAGCGAGGTTTTCCATTATGCCGCCGGCCCCTTCAACAACACCGTCGAGAACCCGCGCGTCAGTGGGCGTGACCCGGAAAATCGTTCGTACTTTTCGTTTGCGTCGTTCGAGGATCCCGACGGAAACAGTTGGTTGCTACAGGAGATCACGACTCGTCTTCCCGGCCGCGAGTGGAAGTCAGCAAAAGCGACGGACGTCGCCGCTCTTGCCGAACTCCTGCACGAGACTTCGGAGCATCACGACCCTTACGAAAAATCGCACGGTGAGCACCACTGGTATGACTGGTACGCACCGTACCTGAGCGCCCGTCAGAATGGCAGCAGTCCCGAGGAGGCGTCGGCCGCGGCCGGACGTTACATGGAGACGAAACTCTCTCGTTAGCTGACGTTCGACCATAAACAGTTACGAGAACGCCGGCGCCATTTCTTCGAGTTGCTTTCGCCCCGCTGGACTGAACTCGCCCACGGTTGCGAGAAACGTCGGATGCGTCATTGCCGACCCGAGATAGGTCCAACGCAGCGCCTGTAACTGAATCGCCCGAAACTCCGCCTGTTCGGCTTCGTTCAGCGTCCGGCCAGTCGCACGCTGCAACGCCTGCATATCAAACTCGACTTGCTGCTTCAGACCGCCGTCGAACAGGTTTCCGATTGATGCGTAATCGCTGAAACCGATTTCAATCTCGGCGTCGGTGAGATTGTCGGTCAATGCCTGGATCATCAGCGTGTCAAGCTTGGTATGTTGCGCCTCTTCGATCCAGTGATGACGCAGTAAGCTCTTGAATTGCGGATCGAGTTCGCTGTCGTCGCGAATGCTCTCGAGGTAGTGCTTCTGCGTCGCCCATTCGATGCCGAGAATGACGAGCGCCACACCCAGCGGACGATGAGACAAAACGGCCTTGCCGATCTCCTCAGGTGGGCCAATGGTTTCGCAGTTCGTCACGAAGCCTTCCTGGAACTCTTCTGCAAATTTGTTGAACAACTGAATGTGCTTCGCCTCTTCGCTGGCGAATTGCAGTAGCGCTCGCGTGCGATAGTCGTCCTCGTTCAGTTGCGTTCGCACGTGGTCCAGCACGAAAGGCAGAATAAACTCTTCGACGAGTCCGAACGTGTAGAGATAGCCGTACCCGCGAATCTGATTGAGCAGGATCTGCTCGTCGTCGCTCAGGAATTCGAGCGCGTTAACTCGCGCGAGCGAGTCGGGCATGAAAGGCTTGGTAAAATCAAGTCGCTTGTCGCCTCCGATAATGTCTTCGACTCGCCAGTTTGCTTTGACCGCAGCTGCCAACGTCTCCCGGTAGTTGTAGGTGGTTGTAATCATGATTCCTCCATTCAGTCTGTCTGTTCAAACCATTGCGGGTCTGCCGCGCTACAACTAGAATCTTGCGTCGTGTCGATGACGCTGACCATGCTCAGGTGACCGAAGAAATTGACTCGGCGTCCACGATAAGCACATCGTTTTGCCGCGAGTGCGGCGGCTTTTGCCAAGCGTCCGAAAAAAGACATGGATGCCTTCTCTGAAATACTTAGCGGTGTAGTTTTGAAGGGCGCACTGTTCTTCAACGCCGAGTTTTCCGCGCCGTGGGGTTTTAACGCTCCCGCGACGCAGGACCTCGCGCCGTTGCTCGCGCCTGATGCGCCGCACCTGCTGGTCTACCATTTTTTGGTGGAAGGATCGGGCATTGTTCACCTGGGGAATGACGAGCCGATAGAGTTGGAGCCGGGCGATGTGGTGGTGATACCGCATGGCGACGCTCACGTGATGTGCAGCGCACAAGGCGTGGAGCGCAAGTTGTCAGAGGCAATGATTGCGAAGTTGAAAACTCGCGATCTCAGCGTGATGCAAACCGGAGGCGGCGGAACAGTCGCGCGGTTCGTTTGCGGCTACATGGTTTGCGATCCGCTTTTGTGCCGCCCGATTCTGCAAAGCCTGCCGGCGGCATTCAAGGTCAACCTGCGTACTGACAGGTCGGGCCAATGGCTGGAGCACACGCTGCTTCATCTGGTTGAGGAAGCGGCATCGGACAATGCCGGCAGCGCAGCAGTGTTGGCGAAGTTGTCTGAAGCATTGTTTGTCGACACGCTGCGTCGTTATCTCGCGCGTTTGCCGGAACAGGAGGTTGGGTGGCTGGCGGCGGCGCGCGATCCGATTATCGGAAAGAGTTTGATGCTTTTGCACTCGCGCACTCCGCATCCATGGACCATCGCCGAACTGGCCCACGAAGTCGGTTTGTCGCGCTCGTCGCTCGTGCAACGGTTTACCAGGTACCTGTCTGAACCACCGATGGCTTACCTCATCCGCTGGCGCTTGCAACTCGCAGCGCGTGCTCTTGCTTCAACTTCACGCGGCGTCGCGGAGATCGCGGAAGACGTTGGTTACGAATCTGAAGCGGCTTTCAACCGTGCCTTCAAGCGCGAGTTCGGCTCGCCACCGGCACGTTATCGAAACGAGCACCGGACCGCCCGCGGGTTTGCAGCTTAAAGATTATTGCTTCGCGACAACGTCCACTTCGCTGTAGAAGGTGTTACCCCAGTTGTCGGCCACTTCCGTCACATAACAGTCGAAAACCAGATAGCGATAGGTCCCGAGTGAACCTCGCGAGCTGCTGATGCTCACACCGTATTGGCCCCCATCCTGCCCTTGACTACTGCGCGTATCGACGAGCGCGATCTGCGTCCAGCCGCTACCAGCGAGATCGCTCGTGCCCCTCGGTTCGGCATTGAACCTCGAGTTGGATTCATCACTACCCCAGACGCGATAAACCTGTGGCCCGCGGCTGCCGGGATGCCAGGAATAGGTGTTGATTTGAGCGATTTCAAGCGCCTTGCCCAGGTCGATCCGAAAGCGACCGCCACCGGTCCCGGCAGTGAAGAAGACGTTCGCGGCCGGCTGATCCTCCGTTGTCGGAACAAGACCGTCGGTAAGAGCACTCAGGGCGCCGCCATTCGGATCGACGTCGCCGTCGAGCAACATCATCTTCGCATTCGCTGCTGCATCATCTTTGGCTGGAGGGGAGACCGTCTTGAACCTGAACGCGCTGGTCGCGGTGGTGTTGGAGTTGCGATCAAAGGAAACCTTGATGCGATCTTGAAGCAACTGGGCAAGACCCATCGCTGCCACGACAAGCAACAGTTGACTTAGCTTCGATAACACAGAGGACCACACGGACTATTGCTCGTTTCGTATCAACGTATCGTAGAGCGGCGCAGCTGGTGTCACACCGGGTGGTTCGTCAACGAGACTAATCGCTAAAATGCGTATTCGCTCGTTGTCCGGCAAAGTAAGCGTCTTCGCACCCGCGGGCAAATCTACGGCATACGCAAAAAGATAAGAATAAGCATACGGCTCGGCATTGCCGTCGGCGCCGCGCCGTTGCGATGAGAACCAAGCGATGTCGGACCGCTTGATAAAACCGGGCCTGATGCTCAACATTTCGCCATAAGGATTCGATCGCGTTCTCACGGGAGTTCCCGCCGGCGGGGGCGGTGCGCCAGGACGCTGTTGGATCGCCTCTTCAGTCGTCTTCCAGATCCGTGTGTCCCACTGGCCGACAAACCCGGTCCACTCCTGAATCGTTAGCTGAGCAGACTGATCGCCAAGCCAAAACGTTCCTTTTTGATCGGCACCGGCGGCGGCAGCCAGCAAGTAGATTCGGTTGAACTTGCCTGCCGGCAAAGAGATCGTTTGCCCACGAGCGATCAAAGCGTTGGGTTTGAGTGTTGGTCCAAGACTAAACCGAATGCCGCCAAACCAGATCTCGCGGGGCAACATTTCCGCAGGAAGCGCCTTACCCTGCGACGCGTTCTGATTGTTCGTCATTGCATCGAAGCTGCCATCGGCCGGACGCCCCACACGTGCGGCCACTGAAAGATCGTACTCCAGCGGCACGGGCATCGATTTCGCTGCGACCACGCGCTGAGTCGGGCTTGCCAGCTTCAAGGCAAAAGTTCTCGGCTGGTAAGGTCCAAAAGACGTCGCCAATTCACCGCCGACGGTTTTCGCCGGTCCGACTGGTTGTTCCTGCCCGTTGACTTCGCGCGCCGAAAGAACCGGAGCCGACATCGCCAGGCGAACGTTATCGACAGTCTTCCCGTCCACCTCCACCAACCGGACGATCACTTCATCGCTCGCCTCCGCCTTCTTCAGAGCAAGCACGCGAATGCGATCGTTGTTCAATTTCAGCAGCGAGAAGCTCTTACCTAAAAAACCCGAATGTTTGGGACTTACGAAGGCGATCAACGGCTGGTTAAGCCGGTAGGCGTGCCAGTCAGTGCGGCCGTCGCGCCAATCACCTGCATGACCCGCGAGCCCAAAGAGGATCTCATGCCTCCCCCAATCCTGCGTGCCCTGATCTGTATAACTGCCTCGCGTGCCGGGCGTGCGGAGGAGTGTCAACCGCAGAGTCTTGTCATCCGGCTTGTCTGAACCGTTCTTGCAGTCTGTGAGCAACGTCACTCCGTAGGAACCACTCTGGTCTGTGAGATCGATCCATTGATGCGAGGCAACTTCGAACTGACGCTCCGCGGCATTGGGCCGCTGGATGGTCCCGACGTCCCAGTTGTACGTAGCGAGTTTGTTCTCGACTGCAAACGGAAACGTCGCTTTTAGATTTGCTCCTTTCGTTTTCCAGTCGATTATGTTGCTGAACT
>DATANW010000126.1:0-3423 GCA_036266055.1 Pyrinomonadaceae bacterium
AACAGGTCCTTGAAGCCGCAACGAAACAGGGTCCCTTGAAGCCGCAACGGAACAGGTCCTTGAAGCCGCAACGAAACAGGTCCTTGAAGCCGCAACGAAACCGTCCTTAGAAGTTGCAACGAAACAGGACCTCGAAGATGCAACGAAACCAGTTTGCGAAGCCGAAGCGAAACGGGTTGGTTATGTCCCAGCAAACCAGTTTGCGGAGCCGCGGTAAGTGATTATCACCGCTGCCACTCGCGGCGGAGGAGGCCGTAGAAGAGGGCGTCCTGAAGTTCGCCGCCGACGTGCCAACGTTCGCGCAGGAAACCTTCGCGTTGGAAGCCGAGACGTTCCAGGGTGCGGACTGAGGGAGTGTTGCGAGGATCCACATCGGCTTCGAGACGACGCAGATTCAAGACGTCGAACGCATGGATGATCAGCGCGGTGAGTGCTTCGTTCATGTACCCGTTACCCCAATAAGCGCTGCCCATCGCGTAACCAATCTCAGCGCGACCGTTACTGAGATTCAGATGGAACAGCGTGACAGTGCCGATGAGTTTGTTCGTCTCGCGCAGCGCGAGTCCCCATTTCCACATCGTGTCTTGGCGGTTGCCCTCGGCGATGTCACGCTGCATTGCCGCCGCGGCTTCTCGATTCGGTAGTGGCCCCGAACTCCAGTAGCGCATCACGCGAGGATCGGAAAAGACTTCATAAAGCGCATCGACATCATCTTCTGACGCCCAGCGCATGATCAGCCGCGGGGTTGTGATAGTCGGTAACGAGTTTGCATCCATGCGCCGCGATTGTAGCGAGGGTGGCCACGGAGGGCCACCCTCTAAACTGATCCCAGCGATGCGCGAGACTACTGGACCAGAGGTGCCGGGCCACTGGTCCAACACTGCAGCAAACTACTTGCCGTCGTCTGGTGGGATTGTGAGTTGTTGTCCGATCTGAATCTTGTCAGGATCGTTCAGCTTGTCGCGGTTCGCGTAAAAGATCCGCATGTACTCGTTCGGGTCGCCGTAAAACTGCTTGCTGATCTTCGAAAGATTGTCGCCGCTCTTCACTTCGTACGTTTGACCCCCGGCGCCCTGACCGCCGCCCGCCGCGGCGCCGATTGCGCGACTCTGGTCGACGGAGATTTCGGCAGTGATGTCGTCAGCGTTTGGATTGACGAGCTTGAGCTGGTCCCAGAACTTGTTCTTCGCCTCTTCGGACGGCGCAATGCCGCGAATGAAGAGCTTGTTGTCCTGCACGTGCAGGTTCAGAAACTGAATTTTTTCCTGGTCAGACACGCTGAGCACAGTCTGATACTTCTGCTTGAGTTCGTTGAAGCGTTGTTGCGCGCCCTGTTGCTGTTCCGCTTCGCTCGCGCCGCGTCCAAACATTTTGTCAAAGAGTCCCATGATCGATTCCTTTCCTTTACAAATGACAAACAGGGGGAAAGTTCAATGAAGGGGTTATTAGTTCGGGATGGAGGTGGAAGGATAATACTACTTCTCGTCACCATTTCAACCGCGTCATCAAAAAAGGACTCAACGCAACATTTCAGCAACGAGTTTGTTAACGTGAATGCGCGTGGTGTCGAGTAGTGGCATGCCATTGTGTTCTTCATCGCGCAACACGAGCGGCAATTCGGTGCCGCCGAGGATCAGACCTTCGATGTTGTCCCGACGTTTCATCTCATCGGCGATCTCGAGCAGCCGCGTGCGAGTTTCGGGACGGAAGACGTCCCTGAGCAGCTCGCCAAGATAGATCTCGTGAATGTATTCCTGCTCCTGATCGTTCGGCAGCACTAACTTTATACCGGCGCGCGAAAATACAGCGGGATAGAACGGCGCCTGCATCGTGTAACGCGTTCCAAACAGACCGACGGCGTTCAGTCCGCGTGCGCGCGCGTCTTCACACGTAGCCTCGACGATGCTGATCAACGGCAACGGCGAGCGCTGCTGAAGTTCATCGAAAACAATGTGCGGCGTGTTTGCGGTGAGTGCAGCAATCTCGGCGCCGGCCCTTTGCAGTCTCTCGAATTCCGCGGCGAGCCCATCGGCGACGGCCGCCAGGTTCCCGGCCGACATCCACTCGATCATCTGTTTGAGATCGACGCTCGTGATGATCACCGGTGGAGAATGACCGTCTGCCTGTTCGCGATACTTTGCGACAAGCAGACGGTAATACTCGATCGTCGATTCCGGACCAGTGCCGCCGATTAATCCGAGCGTTCTCATTGTTGCGTGGTCGTGCTCTTCGTTATCTCGCCAACGTCGTACTCCGGTTTCGAAACACCCATGATCCATTTATCAAACCAGCCCACGATGTGTTGCAGGCGTTCGATACGATGCCATGGTTGTCCCGAGCGCGACAGCTCGTGCGACTCGTTCGGAAAGCGCACCATCACCGTCGGTATCTTGCGATACTTCAATGCGCGAAACATCGCTTCGCCACCGGGACCTGTCGGCGTACGCCAGTCGGCCTCACCGAGAATCAACATCAAGGGCGTCTGGATCTTGTTCACGTAAGTGATCGGCGATCGACGCGTATAATCCGCCGGATCTTCAAACGGCGGCGCCTTGAACCACGTCGGTTGAAAGAGCGTGAAGTCGGCCGTGTACCACCAATCGGTCCAGCTTGCGATATCCCGTTGCGAAACTGCCGCGGCGAATCGCGTCGTCTGACCGATGGTCCAGTTCGTCAGCAAACCGCCGCCACTGCCGCCGGTGACGGCGAGTTTCTTGTCATCGATGTAACCGCGACGGATCAACTCGTCGACGCCGGCCATCAAATCTTTGTAATCGTCGCCGGGATAGTTGTGCTGGATGATGTTGCCAAACTCCTGTCCGTAGGTCGTGCTGCCGCGCGGGTTCGGATAGAGCACGACGTAACCCTTCGCGGCCATCCATTGGAATTCATGGTCGAACACGAAACCGTACGCGGCGTGTGGTCCACCGTGAATGTTCAGGATCAGCGGATACTTCTTGTTCGGATCAAAGTTAGGTGGTTTCTGCACCCAAGTCTGGACCTTTTTGCCGTCAAAGCTCGTGTACCAGATTGATTCCGGCTCAGTGAGATTTAGTTTCGAAAACAGATCGTCGTTGATGTGTGTGAGCTGCTTCGGTGTCGTGCCTGGCTTCTCGAGCCAGAACAGATCGCCGATGCGCGTCGGCGTCGAAATCACCAGGGCGAACTTCGAAGCATCAGGAGTAGAGCGATAGGCGACCACCGCTTGATCACCCGTGGTGACGTCAGTTTCTTTGCCGGTAGTGGCATCGAACATGCCGATGTTCGCGCGGCCTTCGCGTCCATAGACCGCGTAAATCTCTTTGCCGTCTTTGCTCCAAATCGGTGGCGTGCCGCCCCCACCGCGCGGCGCAGTGTTGTCACCGCCCACTCCGGAACCAACGTCCCAGTCAAAACCTTCCGTCAAATTCTTTGGTTGCGCTT
>DATANW010000127.1:0-13708 GCA_036266055.1 Pyrinomonadaceae bacterium
ATCGTGAACCCAATGAGTTTCTGACGGCGGAGAGACTAACGCAGGTAGTCAACGAGTGGGCGGATCAGGGTGCCACCTCCTTCAAGATCTACGAGAACATAACTCTCACGGAACTTAGCCCCGTGATCGACGCCGCTCATAAAAGAGGCCTCAAAGTTACCGGACACTTGTGCGCCGTGGGTTTCAGCGAAGCGGCGCAGGCGGGCATCGATAACCTCGAGCACGGACTCGCCGTCGACACGGAGTTTTTTTCCAAAAAGAAAGCCGGCGTGTGTCCGCCCAGAAGCGATTGGCTGCCGGAATTGTCGCGCATCGATGTAACCAGCGATCCAGTCCAGAACATGATTCGAGAATTAGTCCGGCGTCGAGTTGCCGTCACTTCGACGCTCGCGATTTTCGAAGCGTTCATCGACGAGAAATACGATCTCGACTCGAGGATGAAAGATGTTCTGAGTGAAGCTGCGTATGCTGACTGCGTTGCGAGTTTGACAGACGGCAAAGCCGATCCGCGTTGGTCCAGAGTTTGGGACGCCGTGCTGAAGAAGGAGATGCAGTTCGAGCGCGAGTTTGTCAAAGCCGGTGGCTTGTTGATGTCTGGCGTTGATCCGACCGGGTGGGGTGGCGTCATTGCCGGCTTTGGCGATCAACGTGGGTTGGAACTGCTGGTGAAAGCCGGCTTCTCGCCTGAGGAAGCTATTCGTATCGGCACCCTAAATGGCGCGACATTTCTCGGTGAAGCTGACCGCATTGGCACACTCGCAGCAGGCAAACAGGCAGACATCGTTATCGTTCGCGGCGATCCCGCCTCCAACATCACGGCCATTCGCGAGGTAAAGCTCGTTTTCAAGGACGGCACGGGCTACGACCCCACGAAGTTAATTGAGTCCGCACGTGGTCTCGTCGGTGAGCGATAGCAACTACTGGCGTATCTTTATTGACACGCCCACCCGACAGGCGTAGAGTCCAGCCCACAACACGGATCCTTTAAAGGGAGACACCTCATGCAACATCAACAATCATTCTCCTCAATCGTTTTCATTCAAATTACTCATCAAGCCGGTTCAACCGACTACAGCCGTATTTTCACGCGGTAAAGTCCGGAGCCCGACTACGAAGTCGGACTTTTCTCATAACTACCTTCGCAGCATCGTTCGCCCGTGCCTTGCGGATGTGCGACCTGCCTAACACCAACCGAGCCCTTACGGCGCTTCCTCGTGCGCCGAGATCGGCATCGGCCCACCTGAAAGGAGCTGATACGTGTCTGCCAACCCAGATCGAAGACAAACAACCTTTGACTCACCCAAGCGACAGGTGCGCGACCTGCCCGGGTGTATCAAGTACATTTTGCTTCTCTTTCTCCTGATACTCTTTTTTGCGGAAATCTACGCTGGCGAGTTCAATCGCTTTCCCGAAGTTTCCTGGATCGTCTGGCTGATCCTGCTGGTTAAGCTAATCCTGATCATCGGGCTGCTGATACTCATCTGGGTACAGCGGCAATTGAACTGCGAGGTCACCGCACCTTCCGGTTGTGCCACGACCGAGTACGACGCCGTGAATGACAGGCTCATCATTCGCGTCAAGGGCACAGCCAGCGGAACGGTGTTTGGTCATTACACGCTGGAGGTCGTGGGTACCTCGATTCCCGTGATTTATCCCGGCGGTGGCGGGAGTGGTACTGCGCCTGTGATCAATGGTGAATTGGGCCAACTTGATATTTCAGGATCGCAGCCAACGACCGGACTTGTCGTCAGACTCACAGTCTTTCCGGCCGGCGCAGGTTCAAGCAGAGTCTGTAGCAAGACCTTCGATATTCAGCGACGGATGGTCTACATCACGAAGATTGGCGGCGTGCCGGCGCAAGTGATGGGAGCGCATCCGGTCGATTCGACTGAACCTCTCAAATTAATCAAGCCTGACGCGCTGGTGGGAACGCCTGAAGCATCTCTCGCAAGCGCCATCAGCGTTGAAGGTGGAGCAGACGTCTACGGCTGCGGCCGGCAAATGTCTGAGTACGTCCTGCAATACAAGTCCATACCTTCACCTGATCCGCCATTCCAGCAGGATGATCCAGGGCCATGGGACATTATCAACGCCCCACTGCCGTTCGGCGACGCGACGCATCCGTTCACGTATTCGTTCCTGAGTACGTTGCTTCCCAACTATGTTCTGAACGGGAAGCTCACGCGTCAGTGGGCCCTGAGGTCCATCTTGCAGTCACTCTTCCCGATTGTCTTTGCCGATCGCTGGATCACAGAGGAGCTGCCGTGGAATACGACGCCGCTCAACGGGCGGTATACCGTTCGTTTACGCGTGCAGCACCAGCCGATGGTTGGGCCACCTGATCCGGTTCCACCGGAACTCTATGACACGGCTACGGTCTGGATGGACAACCGGCCGATCGACGGGAAGATTACGCACATGGCGATCGCGGGGGGCGGGGGACTCGGTGTGTGTGACGAGCTTGTTCTCTCGCAGTTCGTTCACAACGGCCACAAGGTCAATGCGGAGATCGTCGGCCGTGCGTGGGATCCGATTATCCTCGACAGTTATCCACACACACTTCGTCCGAACGACAACTTCGACGAATACCAGTTGCAGTTCAAGAAGGACGGTGGCAGTGTTTGGACCAATATCACGAACAGTGCTACACGCGTTCCAAACATTCTCCAGCAAGCGCCTCTCGCCGCATTGCCGGCGGACACAGGCGTGTTGGCTTCGTGGGACATCGTGGCCGCACTCGATGCGGGGCCGGTGCCGGTGGGGACGCCTCCGGATCCGTATCCGAAGATTTATCGCGGACAGCGATGCGCGTACCTGATCGAGCTATTCGTGAGCGATACAACTCACATCGGCGACTCAGGCTCTCCGCACCAGGTCTGGGACTACTTCCCGTTCTGCATCGTCAACGATCTGCCGAACAATTTGGCCTTCCCGGTCCCGGTTTAGGCTGGAAGTTGTGAGGTTCCCGAAGAGCGAGACAACTGAAACATGTTGTCTCGCTCAACTTCCTTTCAGATGTGTTTCCCGCTATCGGGAGGTCAATGGAAAAAGATTTTGAAAGTATCCTCACTCCGTCGCGCGCGATGAGGGTTGCAGGTACTTATCGGTCCAGTCGACGATGGTGTTGAACCAGAGTTGGAGGTTCTGGGGTTTTAGGACCCAGTGGCCCTCATCAGGGAAGATCAGCATCTTCGAGTCGATGCCTTTGCGCTGGACCGCCGTGAAGAGTTGCATGCCTTCGCCGATCGGAACACGGTAGTCGAGCTCGCCGTGAATAAGCAGGATCGGCGTGTTGAAGTTTTGCACGAACTTGTGCGGCGACCAGCGACTGTACTGCGCCGGGCTGGTCCAGGGCGTTCCTTTGAACTCCCACTCCGGAAACCACAACTCCTCCGTCCCGCCGTACATGCTCTCCAGGTTGTAAACGCCGTCATGCGAGACGAGCACTTTGAAGCGGAAACGCGGATCGTTGTTGTGGCCCAGGATCCAATTGATCATGTAACCGCCATAGCTAGCCCCAGCAGCGCCGACGCGATTGCGATCGAGATATGTGTTACGACGCAGGACGTCGGCAACGCCATTCATGATGTCGACGTAAGCTTTCCCACCCCAGTCGCCACTGATCTCGTTGACAAACTGTTGTCCGTACCCGACTGATCCCCTCGGGTTCGGCGCGAACACGACGTATCCGGCGTTCGCGAACACCTGCGGGTTCCAACGATAACTCCAGTTGTCGTACCAGGCGCTCTGCGGTCCGCCATGGATCAAAACCAACAGCGGATACTTGCGGGACGGATCGAAACCCGCAGGCTTAACGATGAACCCGTGAATCTTTCGGCCCATCGCTCCGGTCCATTCCACGTTTTCCGCTGCTTTCAAATTCTCCGGCGCGAGCAATTCGCGATTTACTGACGTCAGCGCGGCTAAACCAGTGCCATCCGTGTTCACCGTGTAAACGTCCGGCGCCGCCATCATCGAGCTGGCAAGAAACACGAGCTTGCGTCCATCAGGCGTAATGCTCAGACCCGAGGCAAATACGTTCGGAACGATCTTCTGCGGCACGCCTCCACCCGATGCGATGCGATAGATCGGATGCTTACCATATTCGCCCGCAGTGAAATAGATCTGATTGCCGTCCGGCGAAAGCACGACATCGTCAACCTGCTGATCGAAACGTTGCGTCAGCTCAACACTCGCACCGCTCGCACGGTTGTAAGCCATCAGCCGCCAGCGATCGGCTTCGAAGCCAGCTGTCATTTGCGATCGATAAATGATGAACTTGCCGTCGCGCGTGTAAATCGGACTCGCATCGTAACCACGATTCCGAACAGTGATGTTCTTCGCCGCGCCACCCGACAAGGGCATCACGTAAATGTCGCTGTTCGTCGAGATCGCTTCTACTTTGTCGGGATTACGCAGGAACGCAATCTCGGTCGAATCAGGCGAGAAGGCATAATCGACGCCTGAAGCTGCCGCATAGGGAGGCGAATCGAAGTCGCCCTCGGTGATCTGACGCGCCGTACCGCCTTTACTCGAAACGACAAACACATGCGTCCGTTTCACATCGCGCCATTCGTCCCAATGTTTGTAGAGCAGCCGGGACACGATATGCGCCTTCACCTTGCTGCCCTCGGCCTGCTCGTCCCGTTTCTTGTTGCACTCGTCGTCCTTGCAATCGGGATAAACGTCTGACGTGAACGCGATCCACTTGCCGTCAGGCGACCACACCGGCGCGGCCGCGCCAGTCGAGATCTTCGTGATCTGTTCCTTGTCTCCGCCGTCGTCGCCGTCCATGATCCAAAGCTGGCCGCCCGTGATGAACGCGAGCTTCTTTCCGTCAGGCGACCACCGCGGCGCGGACGACGACGACTTTCCATCCGTCAGTCGTTTCAACTCGCCGCCGCCGGCCGGCGTAACGTAGATCTGGTTCACGACCCGATTGTCGGCGAAACTGACGTCGCCAATCGTGAACGCGACGTGCCTGCCGTCAGGCGAGAGCTGCGGATCGTTAACGCGGCGCACCTTCAACAGATCGTCGACCGTGTAGCTCCGGTTTTGCGACAAAGCGACCGAACATAGACCAAGCAAGAGAACAACAACAGAAACAAAACGCTTCATAACATTCCTCGGGAGTGGGATTCAGAATCGCTGGTATTATTACACACAGATAACACGGATGATACGTCGCCTCATAGTCGCCCTGGTGAAAGTTGCGCTGCGGATTTACTTCCAGCGCATCGAAGTGACGGGTCTGGAACACGTCCCGCTCACCACGCCCGTCATCTTTGTGATGAATCACCCGAACGCGCTGGTTGATCCTGTCTTCCTGCTTTGCCTGGCGCCGCGACGCGTTTCGTTTCTGGCAAAAGCGCCGCTGTTTCGCATGCCCGTGATCGGCTATCTGGTAAAAGCGATGGAGTCGTTGCCCGTCTATCGCCAGCAGGACGAGGGCTCGGACATGCGGAAAAACCAGGAAACATTCATCGCGGCTCGCAAGCTGCTCGCGCGTGGCGGAACGATAGGCATCTGTCCCGAGGGCGTATCGCACGACGCACCCGGACTGAAGCCGATCAAAACCGGCGCTGCGCGTATCTCGCTCGCGGCCGTCTCAACCGGCGAAGTCTCAAATCTGAAGATCGTTCCCGCCGGGCTCTACTACACATCGAAGACCAGCTTTCGGAGTTCGGCGTTGCTGTACTTCGGAAACCCGATCGGCGTCGAACCGGTGAAGCTCGATGCGGACGGCAGCCCGCCGCGCGATGCGGTGCGACAGTTGTCGGACCAGATCGAGAAAGCGCTGCGTAACGTGATCCTCGACGCGCAACAGGAAGAAGAGTTGTTGACGACAGCGCGCGCCGAACGGATCTTCTCATCCGCGGGCGATGACACCCCCGCCGACACTGCCAGTCTCAAAGACGAGCTCCGACTACAGCAGCGATTCATCAAAGCGTATTCGATCGTGCAAAAGCTCCACCCCGAACGCCTGCGCAAACTCGAGATCAGGATGGTCCGATTCGAAGAAGAACTGGAGCAGGCCGGTGTGGATGCCGAGCAACTCTCGCCCCCGTCGTCCACGAGCAGCGTCTTCTTCACGATCCTGAAACGCTCGTTGTTGTTTGTGTTGATGCTTGGACCGGCGTTGCTCGGCACGGTCGCACACTACCCAGCCTACAAACTCGGCGGTTATCTCGCGACCAGGTTCTCGGCAGACTCGGAAGACATAATCTCGACGGTCAAGATCATTTCCGCGATGCTGTTGTTTCCGCTGACCTGGTTGATCCTGGCGGTGGTAGCTTACGTAACGTTTGGCTGGCTCGCCGCAGTGGGCGTTTTGATTGTGATCCCCATCTGCGGTTACGTCGCGATAAGGTTTTTCGAACAGCTGGACAGATCAATAGCCGGCGTACGGGTATTGACCTTTTTCCTTGTAAGAAGGCGCTTCTTTGTCAGATTGCTGGCGGAGCGAAAGGCGATTAGAAATGAGATCATTTCGCTCGGCAAAGAAACCCCGATTGCCAGTGAGTGACTCCATAGGTCTGGCAAGCTTGGTCTATGAGAGGCTCATGCCGGGTGGACCATACTTATTTCTTGCGCGCCTTGCTGCTCTTGGTCGCCTTGCCGCCCGACTTCTTGGTCCCACCGCTCTTCTTGGTACCACCACGGGAACCGCCGCCGCCACTCACGCTTCGGCCTCGCCGTCCTTCACTTCTGAGCTTTCCTGCGTCCATCAGTTGCTCGTAGGCGCCACGAACAACATTCCGGGCCACCTTCAAAGTATTTGCGAGGTCACGCTCACTCGGGAGAAGAGTTCCCGCAGCCAACGTGCCCGCCTCAATTAATGTATCTAGTTGTTCCCGAATCTGACGAGTCATCGACTCAGGTCGTTTTCGGTTGACACGAACGTTAAGTTTCGTCGCCACCTTCTTTGACTCCTTCAAGAGACTTGGTTGTTGGTTGGGGGTTACATGGGGATTCTAAGCAGCGACAATCGGAGTGTCAAACACTTTTCAGACCAGTATGAAAAGGTTAGACCACCGTGAACTTGTCGTGATAAGCAAGCTTAGCGCGCGGATGTAGTTAGGCCATGTTTTCGTAGGATCTCCAGCGTACGGTCCATAGGCAACGCTTCGACTGTGTGACCCCTGCCGCTGATGGTCGTGGCCCTAAATAGCGAGTTGTAAATTGCTTCCTCAGTCGCCTCGATCACCGCGAGGAACAATGGCGACATCGCATCGTTGGTCACCGTCTTCAGATCGCGGGTGGGACTTGCATTTTGCTGGTTGGTTACTCGAATACGAACCTCGGGCGCGGTGGAGAAGGCGATAACGTAGTCGCCGCTGCCGTTACTCGCGGAACCGCCGGTACGGCCCATGCCCATCATGGCCCGCGCGGCGAGCCGCCGCAGATTGCGCGCGTCGAGCGGCGCATCAGTAGCGACAACCATGATTATGGAGCCATCGGGAGTCGTTGGTTGGGTCGCTGCCGGATTCAGCTCGTCCTTTAAATAATAGCGCCCGAGCTCCTGTCCTACCGGCGCGCCATTGATCGTCAAAACGCCGCCGAAGTTGGTTTGCACTAAAACACCGACGGTGTAACCACCGAGGCGCGCGGGTACTTTCCGCGAAGCCGTGCCGATACCGCCTTTGAAACCGAACGCAACGGTTCCGGTGCCCGCGCCGACGGAGCCTTCTTCGACCGCACCACTCTTCGCGCCTTTGATGGCGGCGAACACGTCGTCGCGTGAGATATGACGACCACGAATGTCGTTGAGATAGCCATCGTTTGTTTCCGCGACCAGCGGATTGATCGATTGCACTTGTTCGTTGCCCGGCAATGCCAGCATGTAGTCGATCAGATAATCCGCGACGCGCGGAACGGCGAGTGTTGAGGTGAGGAGTATCGGCGTCTCGATCTCGCCAAGCTCGTTCACCTGCGTCGAGCCCGCGAGCTTGCCAAAGCCGTTGCCGACAAAGACAGCGCCGGGCACTTTCTCGCGAAAGAGATTTCCGTTGTGCGGGAGTATCGCCGTCACGCCGGTACGAATGTCATCGCCGCGGATCAGCGTGGTGTGACCGACGAGCACACCTTGAACGTCGGTGATCGCATTCAGCGCGCCGGTTGGCAGCACGCCCACTTTCACTCCGGCTTCGCGTGCACGTGGCCTGTTTTGAGTGTGGCCGGAAGATCCGGCGCCGAATGCTGCAAGAATCGCTGCAAAGAACATCGATGACAGCCTCAACAATTGGGGTTCGCGAGCGCGCTTAGTCATGGTCCTTCGATGGATTTACAATCCCTCGTTCCTAATTTTCACTTGACAGAATCAGTAACATGCCGTGAGATAAGCGCCCGAGTAACCACAATTCGACGCCCCTTTGTGAGACCGGCAACTCATTATGACACTTTCACTCCTTGATTGGTCAGTAATAGCCGCGTACTTCCTTTTCAACCTCGGCATCGGCATCTACTACGCCCGCAGGGCGACGGGCAGTACGAGCGAATTCTTTTTGTCGGGACGCAACGTGCCGTGGTGGTTGGCGGGCACTTCGATGGTCGCAACGACATTCGCCGCCGATACTCCACTCGCAGTCACGGGCTTCGTCGCCAACAACGGAATCGCCGGCAACTGGCTCTGGTGGAACATGGTGATGAGCGGAATGCTCACCGTGTTTTTGTATGCACGATTGTGGCGTCGTGCGGGCGTTATGACTGACATCGAATTCGCGGAGTTGCGTTACTCAGGCAAGCCCGCCGCTTTTCTGCGCGGTTTTCGCGCTCTTTATCTCGGGCTGCCAATCAACTGCATCATCCTTGGTTGGGTAAACCTGGCGATGGTGAAGATCCTCGAGATCACGCTTGGTCTCGATAAGCGCGGTGCGATGCTGGTGGTGATCGGGATGTTGCTTTTCACCGCTTTCTACACCGCGATCTCGGGTTTATGGGGCGTTCTCGTAACGGACTTGTTTCAGTTTGCACTGAAGATGGGAATGGTGATCGTGCTCGCGATCCTGGCGGTCAACGCGGTCGGCGGCATCGATCAAATGAAGGCGAAGATCGGCGCGATGGACGCCGCGAGGGGAGCGGGTTCACGTCTGGCTTTCTTTCCTGAATACGATTCGATCTGGATGCCCGCCATCACATTGTTTGTTTATCTCGCGGTGAACTGGTGGGCCACCTGGTATCCGGGTGCGGAGCCGGGCGGCGGCGGTTACGTGGCCCAACGAATCTTCTCCGCAAAGAACGAAAGACACGGATTGCTGGCGACGCTGTGGTTCAACATCGCGCACTACGCTCTGCGGCCTTGGCCCTGGATCTTAACGGCGCTCGCGTCGATCATTCTTTATCCGACCCTGGCCGACAAGGAATCCGGTTACATCGTGACGTTGCTGGATCCAAACGTCTTCCCGTCTTACTTGCGGGGCTTCATGCTCGCTGCGTTTGCCGCGGCGTACATGTCGACGATCGGCACGCAGTTGAACTGGGGCGCTTCTTACGTCATCAACGATTTCTACCGGCGCTTTGTGAAGCGCACTGCGTCCGACAAACATTACGTCATCGCTTCGCAACTCGTGACGCTGTTCCTGATGATCGTTTCGCTGGTCGTGACTTTTTATCTGGAGTCGATCGGCGACGCGTGGAGAATGCTGTTGGTCACGGGAGCGGGCACAGGTACAGTGCTATTGTTGAGATGGTTCTGGTGGCGGATTAATGCCTGGTCGGAAGTCTCGGCGATGATCTGTGCCGCTGTCATGTCGCTGTTTCTGCAAGTTGTTTTGAAGTGGGACGTTCGAGCGCCGAGAGACTTTGCGCTCGTGATGCTGGTCACCGTAGGGATAACCACTGTTGTGTGGGTGACCGTTACGATGCTGACGAAGGCCGAGCCGAAAGAGAAGCTGATTGCGTTTTATAAACGCGTGCGGCCGGAAGGACCAGGCTGGGATGGAATTGCCAGGGAGGCAGGACTATCAGCCGAGCACGCCCAGGGCCGTTTGTCGTTGCAGTTCGTTAATTGGATACTCGGTTGTGTGCTGATTTATGGTTCACTGTTTGGTATCGGCAAATTGATTTTTAAAGAATGGGCGGCGGGATCGGTATACTTGCTCGTCGCGATCGTGGCGGGAGTGTTGATATCAAGAAACCTCTCAAGAGGAGAATTCGAGGTTGAGACGGCCAAGCTTGAACCTGCCGAAGAAGCAGTCTGAGCAGTTATTGGGACCTGAAAGGTCAGTCGAGCTAAACGCTTGATGAGTGAGATACCTGAACCAGCCGGGCGAGGCCTTGTTTTTGCGGTCGATTTAGGCGGCACCCACCTTCGGATCGGTCTCGTTGACGACACCGGAAAGATCCACAAACAACTCAAACGTCAAACGCCGAAGGACGAATCGCCGAACGCGCTCGTCGATGCGTTGGCGAGCGTCGCCAATGAATGGCGGGGCGAAGATCGTTGTCCAATCATCGCGGCGTCGGTGATGGTGCCGGGGCCGGTCGATAGCGCACAGGCCGTTGTGCTGTCCGCGCCGAATCTTCCTTCGCTGATCAACTACGGATTGAAGGCGGTGCTGCAGGAGCGATTGGGTTGGCCCGTCGTTCTCGAAAACGATGCGAATGCCGCGGCGATGGGTGAGATGTGGATCGGCGCCGCGCGTGGTTGTCGCGACGTCGTGAGTGTCACGTTGGGAACTGGTGTCGGAGGGGGCATAGTGTTGGGCGGCCGCGTTTGGCGCGGCGCGCATGGAGCAGCCGGCGAAATTGGACACACGACCGTCGATCCGTTCTCCGGTTTGAAGTGCAAGTGCGGCAACACTGGTTGTCTCGAACTGTTTGCGTCCGCGACGGCGATCGTGCGCATGGCGCGCGAGAGTTTGTCGCAGTTTCCGCAGGCGACTCTGAGCGCCGAGGGACTGACTGCCGAGAAAGTGTTCGACGCCGGACGTGACGGCGATGAACTCGCGTTGTCGGTGTTCAAGCGCGCCGGGAAGTATCTGGGCATCGGATTAGCGAACCTGATGACTCTAATCGATCCGGAGATCATCGTGATTAATGGCGGCGTAGTGAACGGGTGGGACCTGTTCGAAGCGGACATGTACCAGGAGGTTTCGGAGCGAGCGTTTCCGGCAACAGTGCAACAAGTGAAGATCGCGCGCGCCGAGTGTGGCGACAATGCCGGCTTGCTTGGCGCGGCCCGCTTGGCGTTTGACGAAATGGGTTAAGAGGTTCCCGCAAAGGCGCAAAGAAGCAAAGGAACAAGCACGAAGTCGGATCAAGCTCTGATCTTTGCGTCTTTGCGCCTTTGCGGGAGACTTGTTTGGTGGAAACACGAAACATGACAGCATTAATAATCCACGGCCATTTCTATCAACCTCCGCGCGAGAATCCCTGGACAGGCGAAGTCGAGCGCGAACTCACAGCGGCGCCTTATCACGATTGGAACGAACGCATTCACGCCGAATCTTACGCACCGAATGCGGCGGCGCCGGTCGGTGCGGACGTTGTCAATAACTACGCGCACATAAGTTTCAACTTTGGTCCAACATTGTTGTCGTGGTTGGAAAAACACCATCCCGCCACTTACCTGAAGATTCTCGCAGCTGATAAAGAGAGCGTTCTTGGGCGGTCGGGGCACGGCAATGCGATCGCGCAGGCGTACGGTCATGCGATCCTGCCGTTGTGCAATGATCGCGATCGTGTTACTCAGGTCGTTTGGGGACTCGCCGATTTTCGACACCGGTTTGGCCGTGAGCCGGAGTCGATGTGGGTGCCGGAGACGGCCGTCAACGATGCGACGCTTGACGTGCTGATCGAGCAGGGTTTGCGGTATGTGATTCTTGCGCCGTCGCAGGCGTCGCGGTATCGCGCGCTTGGTGATGAGCGATGGACCGATGTCAACGATGGCGCGATCGATACGAGTCGCGCGTACAGCTATTTTCATCGAGATCGCAGTGGCAGATCGATTGCTTTGTTCTTTTACAATGGTCCACTGGCGCGGGCGATCGCGTTTGAGAAGGCGTTGACGTCGAGTGAACGCCTGGTGCGGATGATCGAGTCGGCATCTGCCGGGAAGGCGATGGTGAACATCGCGACGGACGGCGAGACTTACGGGCATCACTTCAAGTTTGGCGATCTGTGCCTGGCGCACGTGTTGACTGTCGAAGCTGAGCGCGAGGGTTTTTGGGTCACGAATTATGGTGAGTTTCTCGACCGGTATCCGCCGCAGCATGAAGTCGCGATCCGAAACGGGCCGGAGGAAGAAGGCACCTCATGGAGTTGCGGGCACGGCGTTGGTCGATGGATTCGCAACTGCGGTTGTCACACGGGGGGCGAGTCTGGTTGGAATCAGGAGTGGCGCGGCCCGCTTCGCTCCGCGTTGAATTACCTGCGCGATCGCGCGGCGGAAGGGTTCGAAGAGCTTGGGATGAAGCTCTTTAAAGATCCGTGGGACGCGCGCAATGCTTACATCGACGTCTTGCTGAATCGATGCACGCCCGGTGACTTCCTCGCGCAGCACGCCGGCCAGGCATTGTCTCCCGCCGACGAGGTTCGCGCGTTCACGTTGCTCGAAATGCAGCGGAACGCCCTGTTAATGTTTACGAGTTGCGGCTGGTTCTTCTACGACCTCTCCGGCATTGAGACGATTCAGGTCATGAAGTATGCCGCGCGCGTGATCGAGTTGTCGGACCAACTGGGTCTGCCTTCATATCGAAAACCATTTTTGGCGATTCTGGCCGAAGCCCGAAGTAACATTGCCGAGAAGGGAACCGGAGCGGACATTTATGTCGTCCATGCCGAACCAGCAAATCCTTGGCCCACACCTGAAGGACAACGGTCTGACAATCCGTGTCTTCCGGCCTGACGCGGAGCAAGTCGAAGCGCTCATTGGCAGACGCCGTCCGATCCTCATGGAGAAGAGCGATCCGTCCGGCTTGTTTGAGATTTTTGTACCACAAGTTAAAAAGGTTCCGTCTTATCGTTTGAAGATCCTCCAGGCCGGTGATACCACGACCATTCACGATCCCTACAGCTTTCCACCAACCATCAGCGAACTCGACTTGCACCTGTTCGGCGAGGGCAAGCACGAACAGATCTACGACAAGCTCGGCGCGCATGTGATGAAGATCGGAACGGTCAAAGGCGTTGCGTTCGCTGTTTGGGCGCCGCACGCGTCGGGTGTCAGCGTCGTCGGCGACTTCAACAATTGGGACGGCCGTGTTCATCAGATGCGCATGCTGGATCGTTCGGGAGTTTGGGAGTTGTTCATTCCCGGGCTGACCGCTGGCGTGCTCTACAAGTTTGAGATTCATCGCGAGCGGAATCTGCCGTTTCTCAAAGCCGATCCGTACGCGCAGTTCACCGAGGTCCCGCCGGATACGTCCTCGATTGTTTACGAATCGAAATACAAGTTTCGCGATGCGAAGTGGATGAAGCAACGCGCTTCACGCGAGCACTTTCGTCAGCCGCTTTCGATATACGAAGTGCACTTCGGATCGTGGCGGCGCAAGATCGAAGGGGACAAAGAGGGCAAAGGGGGCAATCAGCCGTTCACTTATCGTGAGATGGCGAAATCACTGGCCGACTATGTTACGGAGATGGGCTTTACGCACGTGGAGTTTCTGCCGTTGAAGGAACATCCGTATGGTCCATCGTGGGGGTATCAAGTCAGTTACTACTACGCTCCTTCCGCGCGCTACGGAACGCCGGATGACTTTCGTTACCT